>NZ_SDKK01000022.1 GCF_008107625.1 Zoogloea oleivorans | reverse complement strand
TCTTTATTATTTTTCAACACAGGGTCAGAGCTGACCCCCTGCCCTCACTCCACCGTCACGCTCTTGGCCAAATTGCGCGGCTTGTCTACGTCGGTGCCCTTCACCAGTGCGGCGTGGTAGCTCAGCAGTTGCAGCGATACGACGTGGAGGATTGGTGAGAGCAGGCCGTAGTGTTCGGGCATGTGCAGGATGTGCACGCCTTCCGACTGGGGGATTTCGCTGCCGGCATCGGCGAAGACGTACAGCTCGCCGCCGCGGGCCTTCACTTCCTGCAGGTTGGACTTGAGCTTTTCGAGCAGGGAGTCGGCGGGGGCGACGGCGATGACGGGCATTTCCTTGTCCACCAGGGCCAGCGGGCCGTGCTTGAGTTCGCCGGCCGGGTAGGCTTCGGCGTGGATGTAGGAGATTTCCTTGAGCTTGAGGGCGCCTTCGAGGGCAATCGGGTAGTGCATGCCGCGCCCCAGAAACAGGGCGTGATGTTTGCTGGCAAAGCGCTGTGCCCAGCCTTCGATTTCCGGTTCGAGTTCGAGCACCTTGGCGACTGCCACTGGCAGGTGGCGCAGGTGCGCAAGGTGCATGGCCTCGTCTTCGTCGGACAGGCGGCCATTGACCTTGGCGAGCGCCAGGGTCAGCAGGGCCAGGGCGGCGAGCTGGGTGGTGAAGGCCTTGGTGGAGGCAACGCCGATTTCGGGGCCGGCGCGGGTCACAAAACGCAGGGCGGTTTCGCGGACGATGGCGGACTCGGGCACATTGCAGATGGCCAGGGTCTTGTTCATGCCGAGGCTCTTGGCAAACTTGAGCGCGGCCAGGGTGTCGGCGGTCTCACCCGACTGGGAGATGACGACGACCAGGGTTTCCGGATCGGGCACGGAATCGCGGTAGCGGTATTCGCTGGCGATTTCGACCGTGCATGAAATCTTGGCGACCGATTCGATCCAGTAACGGGCGACTAGACCGGCGTGGTAGCTGGTGCCGCAGGCGAGGATCAGCACCCGGCGGGTGGCGCCGAAGATGCCGACGGCGTCGGCTCCGAAGAGTTGCGGGGAGATGCCGCCACCGCCGGCGATCATTTCGAGGGTGTTGCCCAGGGCCTGGGGCTGCTCGAAGATCTCTTTCTGCATGTAGTGGCGGTACTTGCCCAGTTCGACCGCATCGGCGGACAGGCTGGAGATGTTCACCGCCCGCTCGACCGGGGTGCCGTCCTGCAGGGTGACCCGGTAGCCGTCGAGACGCAGCTCGGCCACATCGCCGTCTTCGAGGTACACCACCTTGCGGGTGACCTGCAGCAGTGCGGCGGTGTCGGAGGCGGCGTAGTAACCGTCTTCACCAATCCCCAGCAGCAGCGGCGAGCCCTTGCGGGCGACGATGGCGCGGTTCGGGTCGGTTTCGCTGAGAACGCCGATGGCGTAGGCACCGACGAGTTCGGCGAGGGTGGCACGCACCGCGTCGAACAGGTCGGGAATGCTCTTGAGCTTGTCGTGGAGCAGGTGGGCGATGGCTTCCGTGTCGGTTTCGGACGTGAACTTGTAGCCCTTGGCCTGGAGGCCGCTGCGCAGCTCTTCGAAGTTTTCGATGATGCCGTTGTGCACCACGGCCAGACCGGCAGAAATGTGCGGATGGGCGTTGCGCTCGCTGGGCACGCCGTGGGTGGCCCAGCGGGTGTGGGCGATGCCGATTTCGGCACTGAGGCCGGTGGCATCGGCCTGGGCGGCCAGTTCGGCCACCCGCCCTACTGCGCGCAGGCGCTGCAGTTGCGGCGTCCCTTCGGTCTTCAGAACAGCCAGGCCGGCGGAGTCGTAACCGCGGTATTCAAGCTTGCGCAGCCCTTCGAGCAGCACGGGAACAATGTTGCGACGGGCAATGGCGGTGACGATGCCACACATGATCGGAAACCTCTCGTAAAAAGCCGGGCCATGGCGGCCGGGCCGGAATGAAGAAAGTCAGGCCTTTTGAGCCTTGACCGGACGCTTCCAGCCCGGAATGGAAATTTGCTTGCTGCGGGAGACGGTCAGTTGATCGGCCGGCGCATCCTTGGAGAGGGTCGTGCCGGCACCCAGTGTGGCGCCACGCCCAACACGCACCGGCGCGACGAGCTGGGTGTCGGAGCCGATGAAGACGTCGTCCTCGATGATGGTGCGGAACTTGTTGGCACCATCGTAATTGCAGGTGATGGTGCCGGCGCCCACATTGACCCGCTGGCCGATGTCGGCGTCGCCCACGTAGGCCAGGTGATTGGCCTTGGAATGGTCGGCGATGTTGCTGTTTTTGACTTCGACGAAGTTGCCCAGGTGCACGTCCTTGCCGAGCACGGTGCCCGGGCGGGTACGGGCGTAGGGGCCGATGATGCAGGCTTCGCCCATCACCGTGTCTTCGATCTGCGAATAAGCGGCAATCCGGGTGCCGGCGCCGATCTTCGCGTTTTTCAGGATGCAGTTGGCGCCAACGCGCACGCCGTCGGCCAGTTCAACACGGCCTTCGAAGATGCAGTTGATGTCGATTTCCACGTCGCGGCCGCAGACCAGCTCGCCACGCACGTCGAGGCGCGCCGGGTCGATGACGGTGACGCCGGCGTCGGTCAGGGCGCGGGCGATGTTGCGCTGATGGATGCGCTCCAGCTCGGCGAGCTGGGTCTTGTTATTGACGCCGAGGGTTTCTTCGAAGGCATCGGGCTGGGTGGTGATGACTTGCAGGCCATCGGCCACCGCCATGGCGATGATGTCGGTGAGGTAGTACTCGCCCTGGGCGTTGTCGTTCTTCAGGTTGCCCAGCCAGGCGCGCAGGCGCTCGACCGGGGCGGCGAGAATGCCGGTGTTCACTTCCTGCACGCGGCGCTCTTCAGGGCTGGCGTCCTTCTCTTCGACGATGCGCGTCACCTTGCCGGCGCCATCGCGCAGGATGCGGCCATAGCCGGTGGGATCGTTCATATTCACGGTGAGCAGCGCCAGCTGACGTTCGCCGGCGGCCGCCATCAGGCGCTGCAGGGTCGGCACGCCGATCAGCGGCACATCGCCATAGAGGATCAGCGCGATGTCGCCGTCTTCGACCAGCGGCATGGCCTGCTGCACTGCATGACCGGTGCCCTGGGGCGGATCCTGCCGGGCCCAGGCCAGATCGGGCGCATCGAGCGCCTCGCGCACCACCTCGCCACCATGGCCATACACCACGACAATGCGGCGCGCTTCCAGCGTTCGCGCGGTATCCAGCACATGCGCCAGCATCGGCTTGGCAGCCAGCGGCTGCAGCACCTTGGGCAACACCGAACGCATGCGTTGGCCTTGGCCGGCGGCGAGAACGATTACTTCCATGGGAATCCCTGAATGCGGTTTGAATTTCTGTCGCGCGGATTCTAGCATGGGGGTTTTTGAAGTCTTTGCGGCGCAGTTCTCGGATAACAACTCGCCACAACCGGGGGCAGGTGATGCGACGCAACATTCCTTTGATCTAGTGCTAAAGTTCCTCAAAAGCCTTTCCGTAGAATGATGATGCTGCATTGCAAAACCTAGGAAACCCATGACTACCGAAGCTCGCGATTTCATCCAGAACCGGACCTTCGACGAAATTGCCGTCGGCGACTCCGCACATCTGGTCCGCACCCTCCGGCCCGAGGACATCCACCTGTTTGCGGTCATGTCGGGGGATGTGAATCCGACCCACGTGGACCCCGAATTCGCCCGTTCCAGCCAGTTCCGCGAAGTCGTCGGCCACTCCATGTGGGGCAGTGTGCTGATTTCTTCCATCCTCGGCACCGAATTCCCCGGCCCGGGCACCGTTTATGTGGGCCAGACCCTCAAGTTCTGGCGCCCGATCACCATCGGCGACACGCTGACGGTGACCATAACCTGTACCCAGCGCTTTGAGCACAATCATCATCTGCTGCTCGACTGCCAGTGCGTCAACCAGGACGGCCTGAAGGTCATCGACGGCACGGCCGAGGTGATGGCGCCGACCCAGAAGATCAAGCGCCTGCGCATGGCCATGCCGGGAATCACCATTTCCGACCGCCAGCAGCGCTACCTGCATGTGCTGGAGCTGACCAAGGGCATGGAGCCGATTCCGATGGCGGTCGCCCACCCCTGCGACACGGAATCCCTGCGCGGCCCGATGCAGGCCCGCGACGCCGGCCTGATCATTCCCGTGCTGGTCGGCCCGGAGAGCAAGATCCGTGAAGTGGCCGAGCGCGAAGGGCTCGATCTGCGCGGCGTGCGCATCATCGACGTGGCCCACAGCCACGCTTCGGCCGAAACCGCCGTGCGCCTGGCGCGCAGCGGCGAAGTCGAAGCCCTGATGAAAGGCTCCCTGCACACCGACGAACTGATGAGCGAAGTCGTCGCCAAGGAAACCGGCCTGCGCACCGCACGCCGCATTTCCCACGTGTTCATGGCCGACGTGCCCACCTACCCGCACCCGCTGCTGATCACCGATGCGGCCATCAACATCGCCCCGAGCCTCGAAGACAAGGTGCACATCATCCAGAACGCCATCGAACTGGCGATCATGATGGGCGTGCCCGAACCCAAGGTGGCCATCCTGTCGGCCGTCGAAACGGTTAACGTCAAGATCCGCTCGACCCTCGATGCGGCGGCCCTGTGCAAGATGGCCGACCGCGGCCAGATCAAGGGCGGCATCCTCGACGGCCCGCTGGCCTTCGACAACGCGATTTCCCTCGTCGCCGCCAAGACCAAGGGCATCCGCTCCGCCGTCGCTGGCCAGGCCGACATCCTGGTTGTGCCCGACCTCGAATCCGGCAACATGCTGGCCAAGCAGCTCGAATACCTCGCCGATGCCCTGATGGCCGGCGTGGTGCTCGGCACCCGCGTGCCGATCGTGCTCACCAGCCGTGCCGATACCGCCGAAACCCGTACCGCCTCCTGCGCCATCGCGCAGTTGATGGCCCACAAACGTCGCCAGGGAGTCCGTGTATGAAAGCAGTCCTGATCCTCAATGCAGGTTCGTCGAGCCTGAAGTTCGCCCTTTTCCCGATGACCCCGAAGCTGGCCGACATGCCGCGCCTGTCGGGTCAGGTGGAAGGCATCGGGGCCGAACCCCTGATGTCCGCCAAGGATGCCAACAGCGGCGAACGCTTTACCGAGGCCCTCGCCGTACCACCGGATACCGATGTGAACGGTCAGCACCGTCTGGCGCTGGAGTTCATCTTCGCGTGGATCAACCGGCACAGCCCCGGCGTTGAAATCGTCGCGGCCGGCCACCGCATCGTGCATGGTGGCGATCACTACGGCGCCCCTGTGGTGCTCACCCCGGAAGTGGTGGCCGAGCTCGAAACCCTGATCCCGCTGGCGCCGCTGCACCAGCCCCACAACCTGCGGGCCATCAAGTCGCTGTTCTCGCTGATGCCCGACGTCAAGCAGGTCGGCTGTTTCGATACCGCCTTTCACCGCACCCGCCTGCCGGTGGCCGAACGCTTCCCGGTGCCGCGCGCCCTCTTCAATGAAGGCGTCAAGCGCTACGGCTTCCACGGTCTGTCCTACGAATACGTGTCGCGCCAGTTGCCGGACCTGCTCGGTGAAGAGAAGGCCCGCGGCGGCATCATCATCGCCCACCTGGGCAACGGCGCCAGCATGTGCGCCCTGCGCGACGGCCTGTCCCGCGACACCAGCATGGGCTTCACCGCTGTCGATGGCCTGATGATGGGCACCCGCACCGGCAGCCTCGACCCCGGCGTGATCCTGCACCTGGTCGAACAAAAGGGCATGGACGCCAAAGCGCTCAGCAACCTGCTTTACAAGCAGTCCGGCCTGCTCGGCGTGTCCGGCATCAGCCAGGACATGCGCGTCCTGCTCGAATCCGACGAGGATTCAGCGAAGGAAGCCGTCGAACTCTTCTGCTACCGCGCCGCCTGCATGGTCGGCCAGTTGTCGATGGCCTCTGGCGGCCTGGAAGCACTGGTGTTCACCGGCGGCATCGGCGAGCACGCCGCCCCGATCCGCGCCCGCATCGCCGAATGGCTGGCGTGGACCGGCCTGCACCTCTACCCGGCTGCCAACCAGCGCCACGCCACCCGCATCCACACCAAGGACAGCAAGGTGGAAGTGCTGGTGGTGCCGACCAACGAGGAATGGATGATCGGCCACCACGCGGTAAACCTGCTCGGCCTCGGCTGAACCCGCCAAAAACAAAAAGGCCCGGAAATTTCCGGGCCTTTTTGCTTGAAGCGACTACCTGATCAACGCGGCAGAACCGACGAGCCCATCAGGAAGGTATCGACTTCACGCGCGGCCTGACGGCCTTCGCGGATTGCCCACACCACCAGCGACTGACCACGCCGCACGTCACCGGCAGCGAAGACCTTGGCCACGTTGGTGGCGTAGCAGCCTTCACCATCGGTGGTCGCCTTGGCATTGCCACGGCCATCCTTGTCGACGCCAAAGGCTTCGAGCAGGGAGCCCACCGGATTGGTGAAGCCCATGGCGAACAGCACCAGATCGGCCGGCAGTTCGCGCTCGGAACCCACCACTTCGGACGGCTTGCCGTCCTTCCATTCGAGTTCGACAGTACGCAGCGCCTTGACCTTGCCGTTTTCACCGATGAACTCCTTGGTGGAAACCGCAAACTCGCGCTGGCAGCCTTCCTCGTGGGAGGAAGAAGTACGCATCTTGATCGGCCAGTACGGCCAGGTCAGCGGACGGTTTTCTTCCTTCGGCGGCTCGGGCATCACTTCGAACTGGGTCACGGATGCAGCACCGTGACGGTTGGAGGTGCCGACGCAGTCGGAGCCGGTATCGCCGCCGCCAATCACGATGACGTGCTTGCCGGTCGCGGAGATCGGGTTCTTGCTGTCGCCAGCGACTTCCTTGTTCTGCGGAACCAGCAGTTCCAGCGCGAAATGCACGCCGGCCAGCTCGCGGCCCGGAACCGGCAGGTCACGGGGCACTTCGGAACCGGCGGCGAGGATCACCGCATCGAACTCGGACTTGAGCTGATCGGCAGTCACCACTTCGACGGCGTCGTCGTTGATGCCGGTCGTGCCGGGCTTGGCGCCGACACAGACCTTGGTGCGGAAGCTCACGCCTTCGGCTTCCATCTGCGCAACGCGACGGTCGATGTGCGACTTCTCCATCTTGAAGTCAGGGATGCCGTAGCGCAGCAGGCCGCCGATACGGCTGCTCTTCTCGAACACGGTGACATCGTGACCAACGCGGGCCAGCTGCTGGGCAGCAGCCAGGCCGGCCGGGCCGGAACCGACGACGGCAACCTTCTTGCCGGTCTTGGTCTTCGGCGGCTGGGGCAGGACCCAGCCGTTTTCCCAGGCCTTGTCGATGATCGCGTGCTCGATCGACTTGATGCCGACGGCTTCGGTGTTGATGTTCAGCGTGCAGGCGGCTTCACAGGGCGCCGGACAGATGCGGCCGGTGAAGTCGGGGAAGTTGTTGGTCGAGTGCAGAACCTCGATCGCCTCCTTCCAGTTGCCGCGAAAAACAAGATCGTTCCAGTCGGGAATGATGTTGTTGACCGGGCAACCGCTGTTGCAGAACGGCACGCCGCAATCCATACAGCGGGCGCCCTGCTTGGCGGCCTCTTCGTCCGTCAGGTGATCGACGAACTCCTTGTAATGCTTGAGACGCTGCTCGACCGGGGCGTAAGCCTCGGAAAGACGCTGGTACTCGAGAAACCCGGTTGGCTTGCCCATGTTACGCGGCCTCCAGTTCTGACTGTTGTTGCGCGGCCATTTCGGCCAGCGCGCGACGGTATTCGTGCGGCATCACCTTGACGAACTTCGCGCGGAAGGTCGGCCAGTCGGCGAGGATGGATTTGGCGCGTTCGCTGCCGGTGTAGGTGGCGTGACGTTCGATCAGCATCTTGAGCAGGGCTTCGTCAGCCATGCCCAGGTGACGCACATCGACGCGGCCGTGGCCTTCGAGTTCGTCGCCGGACTCGGAACCCTTGCGGGCAGCCAGTTCGTCCTCGACCGGCTCCAGGGCCACCTGGGCCATGTTGCAGCGGGACTCGAAAGTACCTTCTTCGTCGAACACGTAGGCGACACCACCGGACATGCCCGCCGCGAAGTTGCGGCCGGTCATGCCGAGCACCACCACGGTACCGCCGGTCATGTATTCGCAGCCGTGGTCACCCACGCCTTCGACAACCGTCGTCGCACCGGAGTTACGCACCGCGAAGCGCTCGCCTGCCACGCCGGCGAAGTAGGCTTCGCCTTCAGTGGCGCCGTAAAGCACGGTATTGCCGATGATGATGTTGCTCTGGGTCTCGCACTTGAAGCCCGCTGCCGGGCGCACGATGATGCGGCCGCCGGACAGGCCCTTGCCTACGTAGTCGTTGCCTTCACCCACCAGTTCGAGGGTCAGGCCGCGAGACAGGAAGGCCGCAAAACTCTGGCCAGCCGTACCGTTGAGGCGGATATGCACGGTGTCGTCGGGCAGGCCGGCATGGCCGTACTTGGCGGCGAACTTGCCGGACAGCATGGCGCCGACAGTGCGGTTGATGTTGCGCACCGGCACTTCGAAGGACACCTTCTCGCCCTTTTCGAGGGCCGGCATGGCCAGTTCGATGAGCTTGTTGTCCAGCGCCTTGGCCAGGTTGTGGTCCTGGGTTTCGGTGTGGATACGCGGCACATCGGCGGGGACGTTGGGCAGGTGGAAGATGCGGCTGTAATCCAGGCCGCTGGCCTTCCAGTGCTCAATGCCGGCACGCATGTCGAGCAGGTCGGCACGCCCGATGAGGTCATTGAACTTGCGGATACCCAGCTGGGCCATCAGCTCGCGGACTTCTTCGGCGATGAAGAAGAAGAAGTTCACCACGTGCTCAGGCTGACCCGAGAAGCGCTTGCGCAGCGTCGGATCCTGCGTGGCCACGCCCACCGGGCAGGTGTTGAGGTGGCACTTGCGCATCATGATGCAGCCTTCGACCACCAGCGGCGCGGTAGCAAAGCCAAACTCGTCGGCACCCAGCAGGGCACCGATGACGACGTCGCGACCGGTCTTGATCTGGCCGTCCACCTGCACGCGGATACGGCTGCGCAGACGGTTGAGGACCAGGGTCTGCTGGGTTTCGGCCAGGCCGAGCTCCCACGGCGAACCGGCATGCTTGATCGACGACCAGGGCGAAGCGCCCGTGCCGCCGTCGTGACCGGCGATCACCACGTGGTCGGCCTTGGCCTTGGCCACACCGGCCGCCACGGTACCGACGCCCACTTCGGACACCAGCTTGACGGAGATGTCGGCCGCCGGGTTGGTGTTCTTCAGGTCGTGGATCAGCTGGGCCAGATCTTCGATCGAGTAGATGTCGTGGTGCGGCGGCGGCGAAATCAGGCCGACGCCCGGCACCGAGTGACGCAGGAAGCCGATGTACTCGGAGACCTTGTGGCCGGGCAGCTGACCGCCTTCACCGGGCTTGGCACCCTGGGCCATCTTGATCTGGATCTGGTCGGCGTTGACCAGGTATTCGGTGGTGACACCGAAACGGCCCGACGCCACCTGCTTGATCGACGAGCGCAGGCTGTCGCCGGCCTCGAGTTGCAGGTCACGCTCGATACGGCTGGCACCGATGATCTCGGACAGCATGGTCGGCTGGTTGATCGGGATGAAACGCTTCGGATCTTCGCCGCCTTCGCCGGTGTTCGACTTGCCGCCGATCCGGTTCATGGCCACGGCCAGCGTGGTGTGCGCCTCGGTGGAGATGGAGCCGAGGGACATGGCGCCGGTCGCGAAACGCTTGACGATTTCCTTGGCGGACTCGACTTCTTCGAGCGGCACCGGGGCACCGGCAGGCTTGAGTTCGAAGAGGCCGCGCAGGGTCATGTGGCGCTTGCTTTGATCATTGATGATCTTGGCGTATTCCTTGTACGTGTCGAACTTGCCGGAGCGGGTGGAATGCTGCAGCTTGGCGATCGCATCAGGGGTCCACATGTGCTCGTCGCCACGGACACGGTAGGCGTAGTCGCCACCGGCATCCAGCGCATTGGCGAGCACCGGGTCGGCGCTGAAGGCTTGCTGGTGCAGGCGCAGGGCCTCTTCCATCACCTCGAACACGCCGATGCCTTCCACCTGCGAAGAGGTGCCGGTGAAGTACTTTTCGACCAGCGACTTCTTGAGGCCGATGGCTTCGAAGATCTGCGCACCGGTGTAGGACATGAAGGTGGAGATGCCCATCTTGGACATGACCTTCATGAGGCCCTTGCCGACACCCTTGATGAAGTGCTTGACGTACTTGTCGGCAGTTTCGGCGTCGCCCTTGGCCAGTTCGGTAAGGGTTTCGAGGGCCAGGTAGGGGTGCACAGCTTCGGCACCAAAGCCGGCGAGCACGGCGAAGTGGTGGGTTTCACGGGCCGAGCCGGTTTCGACCACCAGGCCGGTACGCGTGCGCAGGCCCTTGGTCACCAGGTGCTGGTGGATCGCCGAGGTGGCGAGCAGCGCCGGGATGGCCACGTTGAGCGCATCGATCTTGCGATCGGAAACGATCAGGATGTTGGAGCCGTCGAGCACGGCGTTCTCGGCTTCCGCACACAGGGAGGCCAGGCGGGCTTCGACGCCTTCCTTGCCCCAGGCGAGCGGGTAGCAGATGTCCAGTTCGGCCGAACGGAACTTGTTCTCGGTGTAACGGGCGATCTCGCGCAGCTTCGCCATGTCGGCGAAGGTCAGCACCGGCTGGGTGACTTCCAGGCGGTACGGCGGGTTGATCTCGTTGATGCCGAGCAGGTTGGGACGCGGGCCGACGAAGGACACCAGCGACATGACCAGCTGTTCGCGGATCGGGTCGATCGGCGGGTTGGTCACCTGGGCGAAGAGCTGGCGGAAGTAGTTGTAGATCGGCTTCTCGCGGGCAGACAGCACGGCCAGCGGGCTGTCGTTACCCATCGAGCCGGTCGACTCTTCACCGGTCTTGGCCATCGGTTCGAGGATGAACTTGACGTCTTCCTGGGTGTAACCGAAGGCTTGCTGGCGATCCAGCATGGACGCGGCGCATTCCGGCGCGGCAACCGATTCGGGCGCAGCACAGGTGTCGAGCTTGATGTTGATGCGGGACAGCCAGTCCTGGTAGGGCTTGGCGGCGGCAAGGGATTCCTTGATCTCCTTGTCGTCGATGATGCGGCCCTGCTCCATGTCGATCAGGAACATCTTGCCCGGCTGCAGACGCCACTTCTTGACGATCTTCTCGTCGGCAAAGGGCAGCACACCGGACTCGGAGGCCATCACGACGTAATCGTCGTCGGTGACGAAGTAACGGGCCGGACGCAGGCCGTTACGGTCGAGCGTGGCGCCGATCTGGCGACCGTCGGTGAAGGCCACCGCGGCGGGGCCGTCCCACGGCTCCATCATGGCAGCGTGGTATTCGTAGAAGGCGCGACGCTTCTGGTCCATGAGGGTGTGCGATTCCCAGGCCTCGGGAATCATCATCATCATGGCGTGGGCCAGCGAGTAACCGCCCATGACGAGCAGTTCGAGCGCGTTGTCGAAGGCGGCGGAGTCGGACTGACCCGGGTAGATCAGCGGCCACAGCTTCTGCAGGTCATCACCCAGTAACGGAGAGTGCGTACCCTTTTCACGCGCGCGCATCCAGTTGTAGTTACCGCGAACCGTGTTGATCTCGCCGTTGTGGGCGATGTAACGGAACGGGTGGGCCAGATGCCAGGTCGGGAAGGTGTTGGTCGAGAAACGCTGGTGCACCAGGGCCAGCGCCGAAACACAGCGCGGATCCTTCAGGTCGGAGTAGTACTCGCCCACCTGGTCGGCCAGCAGCAGACCCTTGTAGTTGATCGTCCGCGCCGACATCGACGGCGTGTAGAACTCCTTGGAGTGCTTCAGCTTGAGGCTGCCGATGGCGTTGGCGGCACGGCGACGGATCACGTACAGCTTGCGCTCGAGGGCGTCGGTCACCATCACGTCGGGACCGCGGCCGATGAAGACCTGGCGGATCACCGGCTCCTTGGCCTTGACGGTCGGGGACATGGGCATGTTCGGGTCGGTCGGCACATCGCGCCAGCCGAGCACAACCTGGCCTTCGGCGCGGGCAGCGCGCTCGATGGCTTCCTCACAGGCGAGGCGGGAGGCGTGTTCCTTCGGCAGGAAGACCATGCCCACGCCGTAGTCGCCGGCGGGCGGCAGGGTAACGCCCTGCTTGGCCATCTCTTCGCGGAACAGGGTATCCGGAATCTGGATAAGGATGCCGGCGCCGTCGCCCTGCAGCGGGTCGGCACCAACAGCACCCCGGTGATCCAGATTCTTCAGGATTTCGAGACCCTGATTAACGATCTCGTGAGTACGGTTGCCCTTGATATGTGCAATGAAACCGACACCACAGGCGTCATGTTCGTTGGCTGGGTCGTAAAGACCCTGCTCCAGGGGAAGATCCATCTTGTTTTTCCTCGACACAACACACACCGGCACCACCATTCGGGCAGTGCCGGACATTCAAACTGCGGAAATCGCCCCGTCCGAACCGTGAAAAAGCCGGCAGATCGTGGCCAGCCGGCTACGCGCGATCCCGACGAGGAGATCGTTCAAACACATTGGGCGAGGGTCGAATATACCGCTGCAGGCGCCTGCCCTTCAAGATTTTTTTGCGCCGCCGCATACGCGCCGCTGCTCAGAAAATCTCGCCGACCGCAAACAGGCGCCGGTGCTCCTTCATCGCGTATCGATCAGTCATCCCGGCAATGTAGTCGGCGATGGCCCGCGGCTTGTCCGATCGGGCCATGAACTGGTACTGGGGCGGAAGCAGGCGGGGGTCGTTCATGAACGCCCCGAAGAGGTCCTGAATGATGCGCCGGGCCTTGTCGGTCATGCGCAGGACCTGATAGTGATGGTAGAGATTTTCGCGCAGAAAGGTCTTCAGAACACGCAGCTCGGGCAGCAGAACCGGACTGTAGGCCACCAGCCGGGGCGCGGCACGCACATCCTCCAGCGACAGGACGCCGGCCTCTGCTATGTTGGCACGGGTCTGCTCGATGAGATCGACCGCCATCAGATTGACCATGCGCCGGACCGTTTCGTGGATCAGGCGGCGCCCGCCCAGCCCGGGGTAGGCGCTTTCGACGACGTGCCGGTTGCGTGCAAAGATCGGCACCCCATCGAGCTGTTCAAGAGTGATCAGGCCGGAGCGCAGGCCATCGTCCACATCGTGATTGTTGTAGGCGATTTCATCGGCCAGATTGGCCAGCTGCGCCTCGAGGGACGGCTGCCGGCCTTCGAGGAAGCGGCGGCCGATATCGCCGAGGCCTTCCGCATTCTTGGGCGAGCAGTGCTTGAGAATGCCCTCCCGCGTCTCGTGCATCAGGTTGAGCCCGTTGAAGTCGGCGTAGCTTTCTTCGAGCACATCGACGGAGCGCAGGGACTGCAGGTTGTGCTCGAAACCGCCGAAATCCTTCATGCAGGTGTTCAGCGCTTCCTGCCCGGCATGACCGAAAGGCGTGTGACCGAGATCGTGCGACAGGGCCACGGCTTCGGCCAGATCTTCATTGAGATGCAGCGCCCGCGCGATGGAGCGGGTGATCTGCGCCACTTCGATGCTGTGGGTCAGGCGCGTACGGAACAGGTCGCCTTCGTGATTGACGAAGACCTGGGTCTTGTATTCAAGCCGCCGAAAGGCCGTGCAATGGACGATGCGGTCGCGGTCACGCTGGAATTCGCCGCGGGCCACAGGCGCTGGCTCCTGCACGCGCCGGCCCCGGGAGTTGGCTTCGGTAACGGCGTAGGGGGCCAGATCGGTCATGGATGTCACAACCGGGGCGTCAGCAGCACGCCTCGATACTGGCGCGGATCTGATCCTGGCTGGCTTCGGCGCTGATCACCGCCTGGCCGATCTGCTTGAGGAGGACGAGACGCAGGGTGCCGTCACTCACCTTTTTATCGTGGGCCATCAGTTCCAGGTAACGCTCGGCACCAAGGGCAGCCCCTTTGACGGGCAGTCCGGCACGCTCGTGAATACTGCGCACCCGCGCCACGTCGGCGTCGGACAGCCAGCCGAGCCGCCGGGACAGATCGGCGGCCATCACGGCACCCGCCGCGACCGCTTCACCGTGCAGCCATTCGCCGTAGCCCAAACCGGTTTCGATGGCATGGCCAAAGGTGTGACCGAGATTGAGGGTGGCGCGTTCGCCCTGCTCGGTCTCGTCGGCGGCCACCACTTCGGCCTTGTTGCGGCAGGAGCGCTCAACCGCCTCGACCAGCGCATCGGGGTCGCGCGCAAGGAGGCGTTCAATGTTGGTTTCGAGCCATTCGAGGAAGGGCAGATCGCGGATCAGGCCGTACTTGATGACTTCGGCGAGACCCGCCTTCAGCTCCCGATCGGGCAGGGTTCCGAGCACGCCGATATCGGCCAGGACCAGCCTGGGCTGATAAAAGGCACCGATCATGTTCTTGCCGAGGGGGTGATTGATCGCCGTCTTGCCCCCCACCGACGAATCCACCTGCGACAACAAAGTCGTCGGCACCTGGATGAACGGCACGCCGCGCTGGTATGTGGCGGCGGCAAAACCGGTCATGTCGCCGACCACCCCGCCACCAAGGGCGATGAGGGTCGTGCTGCGGTCACAACGATCGCCGAGCAAGCCGTCGAAAATCAGGTTGAGCGTCGCCCAGTCCTTGTGTGCCTCGCCGTCCGGCAGGACGATTTCGGTCACACGCAGGCCGTGGGCCTGCAGCCCTGCCACAAAGGGTGCAAGGTAGAGGGGGCCGACCACATCATTGGTCACCACAGCCACCCGGCGGGTCTTGAGGTAAGGCAGGATCAGGCCCGGATCGGCAATCAGTCCAGCCCCGATACGGATCGGATAGCTCCGCTCATCCAGTTCGACGTTCAGTGTGCGCATAAAACCTGCAATTCCTTTTCGACCATCCGCACCATGGCATGGGGCGTACCGCGTCCGCCTTCGACAATGATGTGTGCCACCTCACGGTAAAGCGGGTCGCGGGCCGTGTAAAGCTGCTGCAGACGCCCCTTCGGATCGGGCACCTGGAGCAGCGGGCGACTGCGGTCATGGCGGGTCCGCTCCCACAGGATGTGCGGCGGCACATTCAGGTAGACCACGGCACAGCGCTCGGAGAGCAGCGTACGGTTCAACGGGTTGATGACCGCCCCACCGCCAGTCGCCAGCACCAGGTCCGACTCGGTCGTGAGTTCATCGAGCGTCTGGGTTTCACGCTTGCGAAACCCGTCCTCACCTTCAATCTCGAAGATGGTCGGAATCTTGACCCCCGTCCGCGCCTCGATCTCGTGATCGCTGTCAGCAAACCGCAGGCCGAGACGCTTGGCAAGCTCGCGGCCCACGGTGGTTTTTCCTGATCCGGGCATGCCGACGAGGACGATGCAACGACAATTAATCATCTATCCACTCATCTGGACTCCCCTGCGGGAGTCCATCTTTTTCGTCATCGCATCAGGGAGCCCGGCGTACGGTCACCGGAATCGTGGCCAGGCGGCCGGTGGTGGTCGGAACCCTCAATGACACCGAACCATTGGTGGTCACCGTGCTCGCGGTGCAACCGGGACCCTGGAGACTTACCCGATGCGTCCGAACGCTGCCACTCGGCGGGAAACTCAAAGCGGCACTGGCAGCCAGGGTGGTGATCGGCGACAGCGGCACGGTAATTTCATAACGGACGAGATTATCTTCCAGCACACCAAAGAGCCCGCTGTTCCATTGCGCAGTCGTTGGCAACACGCCGCCCGTATCCGTGATGCTCAGATCGAAGCTGGCCGAGCAGGTACCCCCGGCCACATCGAAACCGGCATCGTTGATAAGCACCACGGGCCTGTTGTTGGTAACGCTCACGACATTGGCCGACGCACCGACCACGGAGAATCCCGCCGCCGTAATGTCCTGTGCATCATTGACCCGCACCGGGAGGTAACTGACCAGCCCCTTGGGACTGGTTGCCTTGAGTGTCAACACACCGGACGGGATGGTTGCGCACTTGCTGCCACGCAGGGTCACCCCGTGGATCGTGCCACCAGGAACCGTGGTATCAAGCACGGTATCACCGGAGATCCTGGCCTCGACCTTGCTCAGGTCGGTACCTGCGACCTGCATGTACTGCACGCCGTTGTCATCCACTTCGATTCTGGTACCAGCCGGCAAGGGGTTGTTGTTCACGTCGGAGATACGCATTGTGAACGTCGACACGCAGGAGCCCCCCGTCGCACCGCCGAAGGTGTCGCCAACATACAGGGTCGTGCTCGACGGCGGCACATAGCTGTTGTCCGATACCTTGTAGACATTGGCCACATAGCTGCCTGACAGCACAACGACCTGATCGCGTCGTACCTGGGCCTGACCCCAGTTGCTATTGCAGGTGTTGGCCTTCGACTTCGCAGTCGCGTAGCCGACATCACCCACCGGGCAGCTCTGGGTCGGGTTGGCATTGGCACCGGTGGCCTGGAAGGGGAAAAACTGTTCCGGAGAAGTCCAGATGCCATCTTCGTTGTTATCGACGAATGCATCACCCAGGGGGCGATGGGTCTCCGTCAAAGAGTCGTAAAGATTGTTGCCGTTCGTGTCGGCAAAACTCTCTTCGCCGTTCGCATACGCCAGCACGGTCACCCGACCTGAATACACGCAGGTGTTGGCGATGGCCCCGGCATTGGCATGGGTCACCCGATTGCCACTGCCATCCAGACACACGCCGACGCTTTCGCTCTGGGGACGCCGCTCGCCGCTCACAAACTGAACCGTGCAGGCTGCATCGACAATGGAGCACACACCCGGTGACGGTGAAACACCCGCACCTTCGGTAACGAAATTGATGGTTGAACCGTTGGGAACCGGATTACCGACACGGTCAAAGGCAAGGATATTAAGAGCGGTCTGGACACCGTCATAAGACCAGCCTTCGATATTGTGGGTACCCACCGACAACGAGAAACGCTCCTGCGTCGGCAGACCGGTGGAGATCACCAGCTTGCTCGACTGCGTTTCCAGCGTGGAGTCTTTCAGCTTGGCCAGCACCCAGACCGATGCAGGGTTGCTGCCCGCCTGCACCGCGACACTGACCGTACCGTCGGCAGCGGTTTGCTTGCGCACCCTGCCACCCGTCGCAGTCAGGGCATCCACCTCGGCCTGCGACTTGTCATCGAGCTTGATGCCGCCCGTCCAGTTGGACAGGTAAAAATCGACGTTGGCCGACGGCACGGCATTCCCTGTGGCATCGACGACCTTGAATGTGACAGTCGATACATCGACGAGACCGGCAGTGCCCTTGAGGGCAATGGTACCGGGCGATGCCGAGGCGAACTGGATGTTGGCGGCCTGCGGGCCAGCCACCGTAATGGTGCCCTGCCGGCTTTGATCCAGCACGCTGACGGTGATGGTGTCCGTTGCGTTACAGCCCTTGTCGGTATAGGTCGCGGTGGCCTGACCGTTCACCGTCTGCACGGCAACCGGCAGCGTGGCCTTGCCGCCGATGACACAGCCGGATGTGAGGCTCACGGTGAGCGGCGCAGTGCTGGGCGCCCCGTTCACATTCACCGTCACTGAAACGATGCTGGTACCGTAAGCCGGAATACTGCTGGGGCTCACGGTCAGGCCGGACAGCGAGAGATTGGCCGCGCCCACCTGGAAGGTGGTACTTCCGCGGACCGACACATCTCCGATTGTTGCCGTCGCCGTCAGCGTAGCGGCGCCCGCCGCGCTCAACGAAGCCGCCGACATCTTGATGCTTGCCACACCTGCAGCATTGGTAAGCGCGGAACCCGACGCCGGACTGAAAATACCCAAATTGCTGTCGGTCGTGAAAACGACCAGGGTGCCTGCCGGAACCACGGCCCCCGCTGCCGTCTTGATGAGGGCGTTAACCGTTACCGACCCCGAGGACGGCAGGGTCATGGTGGTGGCGCCATCGCTACCGATCACGCTTACCGTGACCGTCGGCGAGGCAGGCGTAGTCGTATCAGTCCCGGAGCAGACGATGAAGCCGCCAGGGCAGCTTGAATCATTGCTCGAACCACCCCCACCGCCGCCACAACCGGCTAAGGCAACAGTGACGGCAAACAGCGGCACAAGACGGGTGGGCGAGGTTAAACCCGCAGTAAAGAAATCACGCATTGGAAGTTCCATTCAAACCAGGGTTCAGCGCAAACCCAGCTGATCGTTGATGATTCGGGGCGAAATAAAGACGAGTAGCTCGGTCTTGTTGTCCTTGCGCTCGTTATTCCTGAATAGGTAGCCAAGCACCGGAATGTCACCGAGCAGCGGGATCTTGGTCGTGTTGTTACCGACCTCCTGAATATATATGCCGCCGATGACCACCGTACCGCCGTTCTCGACAACGACATCAGTCTTGACATGCTTGGTGTCGATTGGCACGTTGCCGCCGGCCACCGGCTGATCGTAGCGGGGCTGGTCCTTGTTCACTTCGATAGCCATCATCACCTTGCCATCGGGCGTGATCTGGGGCTTGACCTTAAGGGACAGGTTGGCTTTCTTGAAGCTGACCGTGGGGGACGACAAGCCGCCACCGGATAGAGTCTGATAGGGAATCTCGGAACCCTGCTCGATGATCGCCTCGGCCTTGTCGGCAGTCATCACGCGCGGCCGGGACACCACCTTGCCACGACCATCCGCTTCAAGGGCCGAAACTTCGAGGTCGATGAAACGGGTAGCGGCACTGTTCCACAAAGCAAAAGACAGCGCGCCGGCCTGCTTGGCGTTGATGCTGCTGGCCGGCAGGTTAACGTTCAGCGCATCAGTCTGGAAGGTGGGAATCGTCGATATCTGGCCGGCCTGGTAACCGGTGCCGGCCAAGCCACCACCGATCGTGTTGCGATAGACCGAAACACCGCCATTGGTGGTGCCGAGCAGGCCACCAGTTTTGGCGCCGAAGCCGAGCCGCACGCCGAGATTACGCGCGAAGGTATCCGTCGCTTCGACGATCTGTGCTTCGATCAACACTTGGCGTACTTCGACATCGACTTCTGCAATCAGCCGCCGGATCTCCTCAAGACGCGAGCCCACGTCGTTCACGAAGATCTTGTTGCTACGCTCGTCAGGCACCACATTGCCGCGCTTGGAGAGCACCGTCTGATCCTTGCTCCTCAGGAACTCGGCAACGCTCTTGGCCTTGTGATAATTGATCTGGAAGCTCTCGGTGCGCAGGGGCTCCAGATCGCCGATCTGCGCTTTAGCTTCGAGGTCAAGCTTCTCCCGGGCAGCCAGTTCGTCCCGCGGTGCGACCCAGATCACATTGCCGTTCTTGCGCATATCCAGGCCACGGGCCTGCAGGATGATGTCGAGGGCCTGATCCCACGGCACGTCCTTCAAGCGCAGGGTCAGGTTGCCCTGCACGGAATCGCTGGTAATGATGTTGAAGTTCGTGAAGTCGGCAATAACCTGCAGAACCGACCGAACATCGATGTTCTGGAAGTTGAGGGACAGCTTCTCACCACCGAAACGCGCCTTGCCGATCCCCTGGATCAGCTTGTTCGGGTCTTCCTTGACCTGCTTCACTTCAAGCACGAACTGGTTGTCGCTCTGATAGGCGTTGTGCTCCCACAAACCCCGCGGCGTCACTGTCATGCGCACATTGCCGCCCTGCGTCTGGGTCAGCACGGAAGAAACGGGGGTGCCGAAATCCACCACATCGAGCTTTCTGCGCAACTGCTCGGGCACTTCGGTCTTCAAAAAGTCGACGATCAGGCTGTTGCCCTGCTGGCGGATGTCGATGCCGGCATTCGGGTCGGACAGATCGACCACCAGCCGGCCTTCTCCCTCCTTGCCACGACGGAAGTTGATGTCGCGTATGGCATGACGATCTGCCTGCCCGATCGCGGCGGGTGCGAACTGGGAAGCCTGCGGCGTCATGCTGGCCGCTTCCTTGAAGTGGCCAGCAGCAAGCGTGATGAGAATATCCTTGCCCTCGATCCGCGCCTCATAGGGAAACACCCGGGCGAGATTGAGCACCAGACGCGTGCGGTCCCCCACCTGAACGATGCTCACGCTGCGCAAGTCACCGGCGTTGAGGGTCTGGCTGTTGCGACCGAGTCCGTTGGCCGTATCCGGAAAATCAAAGGCGATACGCGCCGGACTGGCCACGCTGAAGCTGGCCGGTATGGCAGCCAGCGGCTGCGCCATGCTCAGCTTGAGAATGATGTCGCCACCCTGCTCGGCGGCAATGATTTTCTCGATGCGATTGTTGGCCGGAGCCGCTGCCGTTGGCTGCGTTTGCGCAAAAGCAGGCGCAACCGGAGCCAGCCCCCCCAGCCATGCCGCCACAACCAACACGCCAAGCTTGATACCACCACATCCCATTTTCATTTCTTCGCCTCCTGAGGCGCCTGCTCTTGCAGTTGCAGCGTGCTGATTCGCTCGGTCCATTCACCACCGGCATCTTCGACAAGTTCTTTCAAAGTAACCTCGGATTCCGTTATTGCAGTGATCTGGCCGTAGTTCTGACCGAGGTAATTTCCGAGCTTGACCTGGTGAAGGGTCTTGTCGGCAGCGATTATCGCGTGAGCCTGCCCGCGCTTGAGCAGCACGCCGACCATCTTCAGGGATTCCAGGGGATAGGACTCGAGCGGCTCGCGCCGCCGGTTGGCATCGGGCACGAATGCACCCGATTTTTTGTCCGGCTCGAGCTTGGCCTGCCGAAATGGATCCATCTTCCCAGCCCCCTCGTAAACCACCAGAATCGCCTGCTGAATGGGCGGCAAAGGCTTGAGGTTAGGCTTCAGATCCTTCGATGCCTCCGCCATCCAGTCGCGCAGATCCTGTTGCTGATCGCTGCAACCGGAGAGCAGCAGAGCTGTCGCCAAAGGGAGTATCAAAGTCAGTCGCATGATCATCACTTGGCGGCCTTTTCCTTGGCTTTTTCCCTGCGCAGCCTGGCGACTTCCTCATCGTCCAGATAACGGTAGGTCACCGCAGTCGCATCAAACTTGAGACCGCCATCCTTGATGGATTCGATGGCGACGTCGTTGAGCGTCACGATGCGGGGCATTTGCGCCACGTCACCAACGAACTCGCCCAGATCATGATAGGTGCCTGTCACGCGCACTGCGATCGGCAATTCGGCATAGAAATCCTTCATGCCTTCGGAGCCGGGCTTGAACAGATCGAACTGGAGACCACGACCAAGACCGGCCTGGTTGATGTCAGCCAGCAGCGACTCAATCTCGGAGCGGTTGGGCAACTGCTTCAGCAGGGCACCGAACTGACGATCAATCTCGCTCAGCTGGCGGCGGTACTCGGGCAGATTGACAGCCTGTCGCTTCTTGATCTGCCAGTCTTCCTTGAGGGTGACTTCTTCCTGCTCCCGGACGTCCAGCATGGCCAGCTGATCGCTCCAGTCGAACCACCAGCCGCCGGCCACAATCGCGACCAGAATGGCAACCAGGGTGACAACGCGAGGCAACAGTGGCCATTGTCCGGGGTCGTTGGGGTCCAGGCCCCTGAAATCCCGCAGCAGAGCCTGGAAATCCAGATTGCGGAGATTCTCCATGGAATCCTTGAGACCCATTACGGCTTACCCCCTGCCGGAATCTTGCCCGGTGGCTGATTGGCATCCGCCGCACTGGCCCGCTCGATACTCACATTCAGGTTGAACTCACTGACCCTGCGGTTATTCAACATTGCGGCCTTGACCTCGACCAGATCGGCGTGCTCAAGATGGGGAGAGGCTTCAAGATTGCGCATCAGACTGGACACCCGGGCATTCGATTGGGCGTAGCCGATCAGGTTGATCTTCAGCCCGGACTGCTTCAGCGCCTTGAGATACACGCCTTCCGGCATCTGGCGGGCCAGTTCGTTGAAGAGCTGTACGGTTTCCGTCCGATTGATCTGCAGCGATTCAATCACCTGCTTGCGCGACAGGAGCGCCTCGGCCTGTTCACGCAGCCCCTTGATTTCGATGATTTCCTTGTCGAGCGTGGCGATCTCATCCTTGAGGAAGGCATTCTTGGCCTCCTGGCCATCCAGGTAGCCGGCGATGATCGTATGTCCGACAAACCAGATCACAAGCCCGACAAGCGCCGTCAACGCAGCAAAAAGTGCGAACTGTTGACGACGGGCTTTCCGTTTTTCCTCCCGGTGGGGAAGCAGGTTGATACGAATCACAAATCAAACCTCCGCAAGGCCAGTCCACATGCAACGAGGAGGGCTGGCGCATCGGCGGCCAGATTCTTCGGACGGACTTTCGTGCCCAGACTCATGCTCGAAAAAGGATTGGCAACCTGGGTATCGACCTGCGTGCGGCCGGCCACGGTTTCCGCCAGCCCCTGAATAACCGCACAGCCGCCGGCGAGCACGATGTGATCCACCTGGTTGAACTGCGTTGAGGTGAAGAAGAACTGCAGCGCCCGCGACACTTCCAGCGCCAGCGAATCCATGAAGGGACGCAGCAGGTCGGACTCATAGCTCTCGGGGAGCGATCCGGTCCGCTTGCTGTTTTCCGCTTCTTCAAGGGACATGCCGAAATGACGCATGATGTCCTGGGTCAGCAGGAAGCCGCCAAAGGCCTGCTCACGGGCATACACCTGGACGCCGTTGCGGAGAACGGAGACGTTCATGACGTTCGCACCGGCATCCACGAGGGCGATGATCTTGTCTTCACCATTACCGGGAAGCTGCGCCTGCACAAGTTCGAAGGCGGACAACGCAGCATAGGACTCGACGTCCATCACCAATGCCTTGAGTCCGGCGGATTCGGCGGCAGCAACCCGGTCTTCGACCTTTTCCTTGCGGGAGGCGGCAATCAGCACCTCATCTTCATCGGCACCGGAAGCGGCCGGGCCGATGACCTGGAAATCCAGATTGACCTCGTCGAGGGCAAAAGGGATGTACTGGTTGGCCTCCGACTCGACCTGAACCTCCAGTTCCTGATCGCGCAAACCGGCAGGCAGGATGATTTTTTTTGTGATGACCGCCGACGCCGGCAAGGCCAGTGCGACAAACTTGGTACTGGTACCCAGCCTGCGCCAGCCGCGACGAATGGCCTCGGAAACAGCATCCAGGTTGGCGATGTTCCCGTCGGATACCGCCTCCCGCGGAAGGGCCTCGATCGCATAACGTTCGACCCGATACCCTCCTCCGGAAACGGCAGACAGCTCGACCATCTTGACCGACGACGACGAGATGTCGACACCGATCAAGGGACGCGCCCTGGGGCTGAGAAAGGATAGGTCAATCACAAAAAGTCCTGAAAATTCTTTATGTTAGGCGCAATAACAACAATCTACATGAAATCCTAGCAACAACCATGACAGGTGTAAAGCAAGCATGGGTAAATCACCGCTTCGCATAACGGGCGGCAAACCGGGTCACCTCGTATAATGCGGCACTTTACTCCGCTTACCGGTCCTGCCATGCGCTGGGTACTCTACCCCTTCACTGCACTTATCGGCCTGATCGCCATCGGCATCGCGATCCTCGCCCTTGCCGTCGCCTTCGCCTGGCCGACTCTGCCATCGCTGGAGGCCCTGACGGACTATCATCCGAAGATCCCACTCCGGGTTTACACCGCAGACGGCGCGCTGATCGGCGAGTACGGTGAAGAGCGTCGTGCCTTCGTGCGCATCCAGGAGGTACCGGAGGTTCTCAAGCATGCAGTGCTGGCTGCCGAGGACGACCGTTTCTACGAACACTCGGGTGTGGACTTCCTGGGCATCCTGCGCGCGGCGGGCACCAACCTGGCCACCGGCAGCAAGCGCCAGGGCTCGTCGACGATCACCATGCAGGTGGCACGCAATTTCTTCCTGACCCGCGAAAAAACCTACTCGCGCAAGCTCTACGAAATCCTCCTCGCCTTCAAGATCGAGCAGAACCTCACCAAGGACCAGATCCTCGAGGTCTACATCAACCAGATCTTCCTCGGCCGCCGTGCCTATGGCTTTGCCGTCGCCTCGCAGACCTACTTCGGCAAATCCATCAAGGACCTCAATATTCCCGAGGCCGCCATGCTCGCCGGTCTGCCGAAGGCGCCCTCCGCCTACAACCCGGTGGTCAATCCGAAACGGGCCGCCCTACGCCAGCAATATGTGCTGCGCCGCATGACGGAACTCGGCTTCATCTCGGAAGCAGAACACCAGCAGGCCGTCGAAACGCCCCTGAAGGTCGCCACCAGCTCGTCCGACTTTGGGGGCAGCGCTGACTACGTGGCCGAAATGGCCCGCCAGATCGCCTACGAGCAATACAAGGAAGAGGCCTACACGCGAGGCATCAAGGTCATCACCACCATCAACAAGGCCGAGCAGGAAGCCGCTTACCGGGCCCTGCGCCGCGGCGTCATGGACTACGACCGCCGCCACGGCTACCGGGGCGCCGAGAGCTACGTGGATCCGGCCCGCATGAACGCCGACCAGAGTGAGTCCATGGACGAAGTCCTGGCCGAAATACCCGACTACGACGACATTCTGGCCGCCATCGTCACCCATGCCGGCAACGGCGCGGTCACGGCCTACCGCTACGGCGAAACCCTCAAGATCAGTGGCGAAGGCCTGCGCTTTGCCTCCAGCATGCTCGGCGACAAGGCGCCGCCCAACAAGCGCATTCGCCCAGGCGCCATCATCCGCATCATCCGCGTGGATACACACTGGGAAATCACCCAGCTCCCCGAGGTCGAAAGCGCTCTGGCGGCCGCCGATCCGCGCACCGGCGCCGTCCGCGCCCTGGTCGGGGGCTTCGACTTCAACCGCAACAAGTTCAACCACGTGACCCAGGCGTGGCGGCAGCCGGGCTCCAGCTTCAAGCCCTTCATTTACTCCGCCGCCTTCGAAAAGGGTTACGGCCCGAACAGCGTGGTGGACGACTCGCCCCTGTCCTTCCCCGCCGGCGACACCGGCAGCCAGGCCTGGGAGCCCAAGAACTACGACGGCAAGTACGACGGCCCGATTTCCCTGCGCACCGCGCTGGCCCGCTCCAAGAACATGGTCTCGATCCGCCTGCTCAAGTCGGTCGGCCCGCGCTATGCCCAGGACTACGTTACCAAGTTTGGCTTCGATGCCGAACGCCACCCGCCCTACCTCACCATGGCGCTGGGCGCCGGCTCGGTCACCCCGTGGCAGATGATGCGCGGCTACGCCGTATTCGCTAACGGCGGCTACCGGATCGAGCCGTATCTGGTGAAGGAAATGCGTGACGAGGCGGGCAACGTGCTCGCCCGGGTCGACCCGCCGATTGCCGGCGAAACAGCCGAACGCGCCATCGACGAACGCAATGCCTACCTGATGGATTCGATCATGAAAGACGTGGTCCGCCGCGGCACCGCCGGCAAGGCCATGGTCCTCAAGCGGGGCGACCTGGCCGGCAAGACCGGGACCACCAACGAATACGTGGACGCCTGGTTCTGCGGCTACCAACCCACCGTCGTGGCCGTAGCCTGGATCGGGTTCGACCAGCCCCACAAGCTCGGCAACGGTGAAACCGGCGGCACGGCAGCCCTGCCGATGTGGATCAACTACATGCGCAAAGCCCTGGACGGCGTCCCCGAGAGCTACCCGACGGCACCGGCAGGCCTGATCCGTATCCAGCCCGCAGGCAGCCCCGCCGAAGAAATGATCTATCAGGAAAACCTGCCGACAGTCCCACCGGAAGCGCCCAACCAACCGACCAGTGCACCGGCGGAGGAAGCGACCCCGGCGCCGGCAACGCCGGCCATCCCGCCGTCGACCGGCTAGAGACGCCCGCTCAGCCCTTCAGGTTGACCGGCTCTCCGGCCTGCTCGGACATGCAGCGGGACAGGGCAACGTAAAAATCGACGCCGTCCCGCGTGCCGAGCCAGCGCCCGTCCTGCGGACGGAAGTGGAAGCCGCCGGACTTTGCCGCCAGCCAGATCTCGCGCGCCGCCGTGTGGCGATTGACGATGATCTTGGTCCCGTTTTCGAACTCCAGTTCGAAGACTCCACCCGGCTTCACTTCGTAGTCGAAGTCCAGCTCGCAGGTTTCCAGCAAGCCCTCCAGACGGTTCAGTTCGGCATCTGCCAGTGCATTGAAATCTGCTTCATCCATCGCCCCACCCCTTGTTCTGTTAACATTCCCGCTTTTGCGCGGAACTCATGCGAACCATCGCCATTGCCGCCGCGGCGTGCGGCCTTCTCGTGCTGGGCGGCTGCGGCATCAAGGGGCCGCTGTACCTCCCGCAGATCCCCAAGCCCGCAGCCAAGGCAGCGCCAAAGCCTGCCGACGTCAAGCCGGCGCCCATCCAGGCGCCGAGCATCGATCATAACAAACCCGCCCCCCAGGACCCCGCCCAATGACGACCGCCCTGCCCGTGCCGACGCTCAAAGCCGGCCCCGCCGGCCTGACCCTTGAAGGGGTTGCCCTTGCCGACATCGCCGAACGCTTCGGCACGCCGACCTACGTTTACTCCCGCGCGGCACTGACCTCCGCCTTCGCGGCATACCAGGAGGCCCTCGGCCTGCGCAAGTCGCTGGTGTGCTACGCGGTCAAGGCCAACTCCAGCCTCGGCATCCTGTCGGTCTTCGCCAAGCTCGGTGCCGGCTTCGACATCGTCTCCGGCGGCGAGCTGACCCGCGTGCTGGCGGCTGGCGGCGACGCCGGCAAGGTGATCTTCTCCGGCGTGGGCAAGACCACCGAAGAAATGCGCTTCGCCCTCGCGTCGGGTATCGGCTGCTTCAACGTCGAATCCGCTGCCGAACTCGACCGCCTCAACGACGTGGCCGTCAGCATGGGCAAGCGTGCACCGATCGCCTTCCGGGTCAATCCGGACGTCAATCCCAACACCCACCCCTACATTTCCACCGGCCTGCGCAGCAACAAGTTCGGCGTCGCCTTCACCGAAGCCCTCGATCTGTACCGCAAGGCGGCCAAGCTGCCCAACATCGAGATCTCCGGCATCGACTGCCACATCGGCTCCCAGCTCCTCGATTCCGCGCCGATGGCTGAAGCCGCCGACAAGATCCTCGGCCTGGTGGACCAGCTCGCCAGCGAAGGCATCGTGCTCGATCACATCGACCTGGGCGGTGGCCTCGGCATCCGTTACCGCGACGAAGAGCCGCCCACCCCCACCGAATACCTCAAGCCGCTGCTCGAACGCTTCGCCGGGCGCAGCGAAGCCTTGTGCTTCGAGCCCGGTCGCTCGCTGGTCGGCAATGCCGGCCTGCTGCTGACGCGCATCGAATACCTCAAGCCCGGCGTCGAAAAGAGCTTTGCCATCATCGACGCGGCCATGAACGATCTGGCCCGCCCGGCGCTCTACGACGCCTACCATGAGATCGTCGCCGTCGCCCCACGCGCCATTCCGGCAACCCGCTACGAGGTGGTCGGCCCGATCTGCGAGAGCGGCGATTTCCTCGGCCACGACCGCGATCTGTCGGTGGACACCGGCGACCTGCTGGCGATTCTGTCCGCCGGCGCCTACGGCATGACGATGAGCTCCAACTACAACACCCGCCCGCGCGCTGCCGAAGTGCTGGTGGATGGCGACACCGTACATGTCATCCGTGACCGGGAAACCGTCGAGCACCTGCTGAAGGGCGAACGCCCGCTTCCGTAATCCGCCCCCACCGCCAGCCCGAAGGCTCCGACCATGCGTTTCGCCCCCCGCGTTTCCCTGCTCGTCGCCCTCGGGCTGGCCGGCTGCGGCAACAAGCCCGCCCCCACAGCCGCCGACAAGCCTGCCGGCCCGCCGGCCAGCATCATCACCACCGCCAGCGCGCAGAGCATCGCACTGGACGTCACCGAAGACACCCTCGGCACCCTAGAAGCCCTGATCGACCCGAAAATCGGCGCCGAAGTGGCCGGCCGCGTCACCCGGGTGCTTGCCCACACCGGCGATCACGTGAAAAAGGGCCAGCTTCTCGCCGAACTGGATGCCACCGACCAGCACATCCAGACCCGCGCCGACAGTGCCGAGATCAACCGTCTGGAAGCCTTGGCCGCGCAGGCCGAACGCTTTGCCGAGCGTCAGCAGGGCCTCGTCGCCAAGGGCTTCATCGCCCGCAACGGAGCCGAAGACAGTCTTGCCCAACGCGACGCCCTGCGCGCCCAGCTGGCCAATGCGAAGGCCCGCGGCAGCGCCACCCAGGCCAGCTTGGGGCGCACGAAGGTCGTCGCGCCGGTGGATGGCATCATCGAAACCCAGATCGTCTCGCCCGGCGATTACGTGAAGGTCGGCGACCCGCTGTTCCGCCTGATCTCCAACCGGGTCCTGCGTGCGCACCTGCCCTACCCCGAATCGGCGGCTGGACGCATCCGCGCCGGCCAGCCGGTGCGCTTCGCCCTGCCCCACGCACCGGGCAAGACGCTCAAGGGCACGGTCGAAGACGTGAAGCCCACCATCAGCGACAGCAGCCGCGCCCTGGATGTACTGGTGCGCCTCGACAACGATGGCAGCCTGCTCTCCGGCGGGACCGTCAATGGGTCCATCGTCACCGGCCACAAACCGGCCGCCGTGGTGGTGCCGGAACAAAGCGTGGTGCTGCGCCCGGCCGGCAAGGTGGTGTACGTGATCGCCGACGGCAAGGCTGGCCAGCGCATCATCGAAGCCGGCGTGAAGCGCGACGGCCGCATTGAAATCGTCAAGGGACTGACCGCCGGTGAAACGGTCGCCGAAGAGGGTGCCGGCTTTCTCACCGACGGCGCCGCCGTAGCCGTGAAGAAGCCCGCAGCCACCAAGCCATGACCCTGCCGGAACTTTCCATCAAGCGCCACGTGCTGGCGTGGATGATGAGCGCCGTACTGGTGCTGATCGGGGTCATCGGCTACCAGCGCATCGGCATGGACCGCTACCCGTACATCGAATTTCCGGTGATCTCCATCACCACCACGCTGAAGGGCGCCAACCCGGACATCGTCGATTCGAGCATCACCAACGTCATCGAATCGGCGGTGAACAGCGTGCCGGGCATCGAGCACGTACAGTCCAGCTCCTCGCCCGGGGTGTCGACGGTGAATATCACCTTCGTCCTCGAAAAGAAGGTGGACGTGGCCTTCAACGAGGTCCAGTCGAAGGTGAACCAGGTGCTCCGGCGCCTGCCCAAGGACGTGGACCCGCCGGTGGTCGCCAAGGTGGAAACCAACGCCCAGCCCATCATGTGGCTGGCCCTGCAGGGCGACCGAACCCAGCAGCAGCTCAACCAGTACGCCATCAACGTCCTCAAGAAGCGCCTCGAGACCATTGACGGCGTCGGCGAGGTACGCCTGGGCGGACGCCGTGACCGCACCATCCGGGTCAATCTGCGACCCGACCGCATGGCGGCTCACAACGTCACCGCCCAGGACATCACCGACGCCTTCGCCAAGGAGCACGTGCAGCTGGCCGGTGGCTTCGTGGTCGGCCAGACCACCGAAAGCCTGGTCAAGCTCGACCTGGAATTCCATCAGGTCGAACAGCTCCAGGGCCTGATCGTCGCCTTCCGCGACACCGCGCCGGTCCGCCTCGGCGACGTCGCCGAGATCGAGGACGGCCTCACCGACAACCGCCAGCTGGCGCGCTTCAATGGCAAGACCACGGTCGGCCTCGGCATGGTCAAAATCGCCAATGCCAACACCGTGTCCATCGTCGAACGCATTCAGGCCCGCCTCGACAAGGACCTGCGCCCCGCCCTGCCGCCGGGCATGACCCTGTCGGTGGTCTCCAACGACGCCGTCTTCATCATGGAGATCGTCGACTCGCTCAAGGAGCACCTGATCGAGGGCACCCTGCTGGCGGCGCTGGTGGTGTGGTTCTTCCTGCGTTCGGTGCGCTCGACGCTGATCATCGCGCTGGCCATCCCGGTGTCGCTGATGGGCGCCATCGCGGTGATCTACTTCTTCGGCTTCACCCTCAATTCGCTCACCCTGCTGGCCCTGCTACTGCTCATCGGGGTGGTGGTGGACGACGCCATCGTGGTGCTGGAAAACATCTACCGGCACCGGGAAGAACTCGACCCGGACCCGGTGTCGGCGGCCATCAACGGCAGCAACGAGGTGGTATTTGCGGTCATGGCGGCAACTCTCTCGCTGGTCTGCATCTTTGCGCCGGTGGCCTTCATCTCGGGGATCATCGGCCAGTTTTTCCGCAGCTTCGCGCTGGTGGTGACCTTCGGGGTGCTGGTGTCGCTGTTCGTGTCCCTCACGCTGACGCCCATGCTGTGCGCCCGCTACCTCAAGGTCGACAAGCAGCACGGCCCCGTCTACAAGGCTTTCGACCGCTTCTTCGCGGGCATGGACGCCCTGTACGTGCGCCTGCTCGACGGCGCCCTGACCCACCGCCTGTGGGTGCTGTTGCTGACCCTGGCGGTGGTGGCATCGAGTGCATTCTTCTTCACCCAGGTCGGCAAGGCCTTCGCGCCGGAGCAGGACGAAGGGCGCTTCCTGGTATCCGTGCGCACGCCGCTGGGTTCCAGCATCGACTACACCGACAGCAAGCTGCGGGAAGTGGAAGCCATCCTCAACGGCCACGAATCGATTCGCACCGAATTCGCGCTGATCGGCCTCGGCACCGCCGGGCAGGTGAACCAGGGTACGGTGGTGGTGCGTATGGCCCCGCGGGAGGAACGCAGCATCAGGCAGCAGGACATCATTCCGCTGCTGCGCAAGGAGTTCAGCCAGATTGCCGGCGCGCGGGTTTTTGCGGCGCCCTATCCGATGGTGCAGGGCCAGCGCGGCGAGCCGCTGCAGTTCGTGCTCACCGGCGAGAACCTGCAGGAACTGGGCAAGCATGCGCTCGCCCTGCAGCGCAAGCTGTCGGTGGCGCCGGGCATCGGCCGCATGGACACCGACCTGCAGCTCGACCTGCCGCAACTGGTCTTCGCCCCCGATCGCCTGCGCATCGCCAACGCCGGCCTGACCACCCAGGACGTGGCCCTCGCCATCAACATGCTCACCGGCGGCGTCGACATCGCCAAGTACAACGACGAACCCGGCGACGGCCAGCGCTACGACATCCGCGTCAAGGCCAAGGAAGGCAGCTTCACCCAGCCCGCCGACCTGGCGAAGATCTTCCTGCGCAACAAGACCGGCCAGCTGGTGCGCCTCGACAGCGTCGCCGGCTTCAGGGAAACCCTTGGCCCGGCCATCGTCGGGCGCTTCGACCTGCAGTACGCCGCCACTTTCTTCGCCTCGCCGACCCTGCCTCTGGGCGAGGCGGTGGCGCTGGTCAAGCAGACTGCCGCGGAAATGCTGCCCACCGGCTACCAGGTCAAGCTGATCGGCCAGGCCGAGGAGTTCGGCAAGACCATGAGTTACATGGTGTTCACCTTTGCACTGGCCATGACCCTGCTCTACATGGTGCTGGCCAGCCAGTTCAACAGCTTCGTGCAGCCCTTCATCGTGATGCTGGCCCAGCCGCTGGCCATCGTCGGCGGCGTGGCAGCCCTGTGGGCAACCGGGCAGACGCTCAACATTTATTCGATGATCGGGCTGGTGCTGCTGATCGGCCTGGTGGCGAAGAACTCCATCCTGCTGGTGGACCTCACCAACCAGCGCCGCACCGAAGGCCTGCGGGTGGATGCGGCCCTGCGCAATGCCTGTCCGATCCGGATGCGCCCGGTGCTGATGACGTCGATGACGGTGATCCTCGCCCTCGCCCCGGCAGCACTGGGTTTTGGCGCCGGCAACGAAACCAATCAGCCGCTGGCCATCGCGGTGATCGGCGGCATGATCAGTTCGACCCTGCTGACGCTGGTGGTGGTGCCGGCGGTGTATTCGCTGGTGGAAGGCTGGCGCGAGCGGCGCCAGGCGGGGGTCAAGCCAGCGGCGTGACGGTGGCGCCGGCCGTTGGCGCGTCGAGCCAGCGAACCAGGATGCGGTAGGTGTCCAGATCGAAGGCACGGGCCGGCGGGGCCGCCAGCAATTGCGCCAGCGCGGCGTCGTCGGGCACGCTGCCGAGCAGGCACCAGCGATCAAAAACGTGAATCTCGCTGCGCCCGGTACCGGCGTGATGTTCGCGGATCGTCACCGGGCCGTCCCACGGCCAACGCTTGAGGCGCAGGCTTTCCAGCACCTTGAGCAAACGCGCATCGTGCTCGGCCAGATCTTCCTTGCCGGCGCACACCCCCGCACAACGCTTCATGTGGTGAGCCTGGCAGGCGCCTTCGCCCCACGGCTCGATGCCGATCCGGCGCGGGCACAGCTTGTACAGGGCAGCCAACTGACGCAGCGTGTTGTCGGCTTCCTTCTTGCTGCGGAAAGAACCATAAACACCAGCCCACTCGGCCGGGTCGCCGCCATCGAGGGCCTGACGGAGCAGTACCGGGCCGCGCTTGCGCACCGGGTCATAACGGAAGCCGAAAACCGCCTCCGACGCACCCGGGTGACGATTTCCGACGGGCTTGAGGGTCTTCACCAGGCTTGACTCGAGCAGCGTCGCGCCAAGTTCTCCAGCGGTCACCTGCCAATCCACCCGCCGCACCTGCTGGGTGATTTTGGCTTCCTTGCCGTTGCGGTGCTCGGTCGAGAAATAACCCATCACCCGCGAGCGCAGACTGACGCTCTTGCCGATCAGGATCGGCTGATCGTGCTCGTCGTAGAAGAGATAGACGCCGGGGCCTTCCGGCAGCCCTTCGAGCACGCCCTCCGGCAAACCGGCCGGGCGGCTCGGCGCCTTCATGGCCTTGACGATGGCCATGTCGAGAACGTCCCGCTCGAACTTGTCGGTAACGATCTGCGCAAACTGGAGCAACGCCTCGGTATCGCCCATGGCCCGGTGACGGGCCGTGCAGGTGAGTCCGTGGCGCTCGATCAGTGCATCGAGACCATGACGGTGATGCTGGGGAAACAGCGCGCGGGACAGCTTGACGGTGCACATCACCGGCGCATCGAAATCCTGGCCGAGGCGCTGGAATTCGTTCTTGATGAAACCGTAGTCGAAGCGCGCGTTGTGGGCGACGAAGATGCAGCCCGCAAAAAGGGCGCGGACCCGGTCAGCCAGCTCGGCAAAGACCGGGGCGTCAACGACCATCTCGTCGGTGATGCCGACCAGCGCCTGGATATTGGCTGGAATCGGCATGCCTGGATTGACCAGGCTGGACCAGCGCTCGACGAGCTCGCCGTTCTCGACCCGCAAGACCGCTATTTCGGTGATCCGGTCCACCACCGGGTTGGCACCGGTGGTTTCGACATCAATAAAGGCGAGTTTCGGGGCGAGCAAACCGACGATTAGCTTTCAGTCGAGTAGGGGTAAGCCTTGTTGGGCACCTTGCCTTCGTCGTACTGACGCTGGGTTTCCAGCGTCTGGGGGCGGTCCCACCACAGGGCGCGGCCCTTCTTTTGCTCCTCGAGTTCCTCGGGGTGCTTCGCCATCCATTCGCGCATGAACTTGGTGTGATCGGATTCGTAGATTGCCATGTGTTTTCTCCCCTTTAAGCGGCGTGGATTCTAGCAGCGTCAGCTGCCCTTTTGATCGCCCTTCAGGCGGTTGATGCGGACCACCTCCGGGATGTTGCGCATCCCGCGGATGACCTTGGCCAGATGCAGGCGATGGGTGACCTGAACGGTGATGTAGATCGTTGAATACGTGCCCTGCTCGCCATCGGTGCTGACGTTCTGGATGTTGCAGTCCTGCTCGGAGATGGCGTTGGCCACCTTGGCGAGCACGCCGCGCACATTGAGCGTGAGCAGACGCAGGGTGACGTCGAAGAGGCGATCGGTGGAGGCTTCCCACTCCACGTCGATCCAGCGATCGCGCTCGCTGCGCAGCTTGCGGGCCTGCGGGCAGTCGTGCATATGCACTTCGAGGCCCTGGCCCTTGCGGATGATGCCGACGATCGGGTCGCCCGGAATCGGCCGGCAGCAGCGTGCCAGCTGGACAGCCACGCCTTCGGTGCCGCGGATCAGGATTGCCCCGGCCGGCTTGGGCTTGACCACGTCGGCGCGGCCGGACTCTACATCCTGAATCTCCGCCAGACGCCGCGCGACAATGGCCGGCAGGCGTCGCCCAAGGCCGATGTCGGTCATCAGCTCCTTGCGGTTGGGCAGCGTGAATTCCTTGAGGAAGCGGTCCCAGGCAAACATGCTCACCTGGCCGAGGGTCAGGCCGTGCAGGCGCAGGGCCTGGTTGAGGAGGCGCTCGCCAAGGGTCGACGCTTCTTCCTGCTGGGCGTTCTTGAGGAAGTGACGAATCTGCGCCCGCGCCTTGCCGGTACGCACGTAACTCAGCCAGGCCGGATTGGGGCTGGCGTGAGCGGCGGTGATGATCTCGATCTGGTCGCCGTTGTGCAGCTCGGTGCGCAGGGGCATCAACTCGGCGTTGATGCGGCCGGCCACGCAACGGTTGCCCACGTCGGTATGCACGGCGTAGGCGAAGTCCACCACCGTGGCGCCGCGCGGCAGGGCAAAGATCTTGCCCTTGGGCGTGAAGGCATACACCTCGCCCGGAAAGAGATCGACCTTGACGTGCTCGAGGAATTCGCTCGAATCCCCCGAGGTGGATTGCAGCTCGAGCAGGGACTGCAGCCAGCTGTGCGTCTTGTGCTGCAGCTCGGTGAGGGTTTTCTCGTCTTCCTTGTACAACCAGTGCGACGCCACACCGCTCTCGGCGATGTGATTCATCTCGTGGGTACGGATCTGCACCTCGACTGGCGTACCGAACGGCCCGATCAGCGTGGTGTGCAGGGACTGGTAGCCGTTGCCCTTCGGAATCGCAATGTAATCCTTGAACTTGCCCGGCACCGGCTTGTAGAGCGCATGCAGCGCACCGAGCGCCCGGTAGCAGGTCTGGACATCGGGCACGATGACGCGAAAACCGTAGATGTCGAGCACCTGCGAGAAGCTCAGGCGCTTCTCGGCCATCTTGCGATAGATGCTGTAGAGGTGCTTCTCGCGGCCGCGCACCTCGGCATCGATACCCCACTGGGGCAGACGCTCCTCGATGGCGGCGAGGATCTTGCTGACCACTTCGCGCCGGTTGCCGCGGGCCGCCAGAATGGCCTTGGACAACACGCTGTAACGCATCGGATAACGATGCTTGAAAGCCAGCTCCTGCATCTCGCGGTACAGGCTGTTGAGGCCAAGCCGGTTGGCGATGGGAGCGTGGATTTCCTGGGTTTCGCGGGCAATCCGGCGCCGCTTGTCGGGGCGTACGCAGTCGAGCGTGCGCATGTTGTGCAGACGGTCGGCCAGCTTGATCAGGATCACCCGCAGATCGCTGGCCATGGCCAGCAGCATCTTGCGGAAGTTTTCGGCCTGGGCCTCTTCCTGCGACTGGAACTCGATCTTGTCGAGCTTCGACACCCCATCCACCAGTTCCGCCGTGGTGCGCCCGAAGCGCTCGGCGATCTCGGACTTGGTGATGTGGGTGTCCTCCATCACATCATGGAGGAGGGCCGCGCACAGGGCCTGGGAGTCCAGATGCCAGCCGGCGAGAATCTCGGCTACGGCAACCGGATGGGAAATGTAGGGGTCGCCACTGATCCGCAACTGCCCGCTGTGGGCGTCGGCGGCAAAATGGTAGGCGGTTTCGATCCGGCCTACGTCCTCGGGGCGAAGGTAAGTCCCGACCAGCGTGCGCAGCCGGCTGAAATCAAGCGGCAACACGCAGGATTCGGGGGGCTGGAAAACGCCGCTACCACTGACGGGGACGGGAGCGGCGGATTCCATGGCATCACTCTCTGGCAGACGGCGCTCAGGCCTGACCGCGGTTGAGGATTTCGGCACCGACTTTACCGGCGGCGATTTCGCGCAGGGCGATTACGCAGGGCTTGTCCTTGTCGTGACGGTCGAGGTCCACCTGCGGGGTGGCGCCGGACGTCAGTTGACGAGCACGGTAGGTAGCCGCCAGGGTGAGCTGGAAGCGGTTGGGGATGCGTTTCAGACAGTCGTCAACGGTAATACGGGCCATGGATCAATCCTGTTCCAGATAATGGAAAAACTCCGGCTTGCGCGCCTCTTGGTTGGCGTAGCGCAGCCGGGATGCCCGCACAACAGCCACCAGATCTTCGAGGGCTGCGGGCAATTCTTCATTGATTATAACGTAGTCGAACTCGGCCACATGGCGCATCTCGCCACGGGCGCCAAGTACCCGGCGGGCAATCACGTCCTCGCTGTCGGTACCGCGGCCACGCAGGCGACGCTCCAGCTCCTCCAGCGAGGGCGGCATGATGAACACCCCGACGGCCTTCGGAAACACCTTGCGGACCTGCTGCGCGCCCTGCCAGTCGATCTCCAGGAGGATGTCCTTGCCCGCGGTGATCTGCTGTTCCAGCCAGACTTTCGAGGTTCCGTAGTAGTTGTTATGGACCTCGGCCCACTCCAGGAATTCCCCCTTGTCGCGCAGGGCACGGAAGGTGGGCACATCCACGAAATGGTAGTGCTGCCCATCCACCTCTCCGGCGCGCGGCGCCCGGGTGGTGTAGGAAACAGACAAGCGGACCAGCGGATCGCGCTCCAGCAGGCCGCTGACCATGGTGGTCTTGCCGGCACCGGAGGGCGCGGTAACGATGAACAGGGTGCCAGGCATGGGCGCTCCTTACTCGATGTTTTGCACTTGCTCACGCATCTGTTCGATGGCGAGCTTGAGTTCCACGGCGATGGCCGTCATGTCGGCAGCCATCGCCTTCGACCCGAGGGTGTTGGCCTCCCGGTTGAGTTCCTGCATCAGGAAGTCAAGGCGCTTGCCAGACGCACCGCCCACCTTGAGGATGCGCTCCACCTCGTCCAGGTGGGTGCTGAGGCGCGACAACTCCTCGGCCACATCGACACGCTGGGCAAACAGACCGACTTCCAGGCGGATGCGGTCGTCATCGAGTGTGGCCGCGGCATCGCGCAGACGGGTGGCGAGCTTTTCCTGATATTCGGCAACCAGGGCCGGCACGCGCGGCTGGACGGTAGCGACCAGTTCACGCATGCGGGCAATGCGGCCACGAATCATCTCGGCCAGTTTTTCGCCTTCACGGCGCCGGGTGGCGATCAGTTCATCCAGCGCGGCGGCGATGGTGGCGGCAATTTCCGGCTGCAGGGCCTCGAAAGTGACGCTGTCATCGGCGAGAATGCCTGGCCAGCGCAGCACTTCGGCGACGGACAAGGGCGTGGCCTGGGGCAGCTCGGCCTGAATGAAAGCCTGGGCGGCCTTCAGTTGGCCAAGCAGCATGCCGTTAATGGCCAAGTCCCGAGGTGCGCTATCCTTCGCCTGGAGATTGAAACGACATTCGACCTTGCCGCGCTTGAGCTTGCCGGTGATCGCTTCGCGCAACATGGGCTCGGCCTGACGCAGATCGTCATTGATGCGGAAGGCGAGATCGAGATAGCGGGAATTGACGCTCCGCAGTTCGAGGTGCAAAGCGACACTGCCCAGGTCACGTGCCTGGACGGCGTAGCCCGTCATGCTGTTGATCATCCTGTTTTTCCCGAGATAGCGCGGCAATCCGAAGCTAAACTAGCAACCCCGAACGCCACAAAAGACGAAGTGTAGCGCCCCGCCTGATGGCCACTCAACAGAACTGCGCCCTCCCGTCCGGATTTCAGCTCGATCACTATCGTGTCGAGCGACAACTCTCCCTGGGCGGCTTCTCCATCGTTTACCTGGCCTACGACCAGGACGGAACGCCGGTAGCCATCAAGGAATACCTGCCGAACTCCCTTGCCCTGCGCGCGCCGGGAGAGGTGACGCCGCACGTCACCGAAGCCCACCAGGGCGCCTTCCGCTATGGCATGAAGTGCTTTTTCGAGGAAGGCCGGGCCCTGGCCAAGCTGGTGCACCCCAACGTGGTGCGCGTGCTCAACTTCTTCCGCGCCAACGGCACCGTTTACATGGTGATGCAGTTCGAACGGGGCCGCACCCTCCACGATTACGTCCAGAAGAACAAGGGCAACATTCGCGAGCGCTTCATCCGCGGCGTGTTCACCCGCATGCTCAACGGCCTGCGCGAAGTCCACGCCCACAAGCTGCTGCACCTCGACATCAAGCCGTCCAATATTTACCTGCGCGCCGACGGCACCCCGGTGCTGCTCGATTTTGGTGCCGCCCGGCAAACCCTGATGTCCGACACGCCGATCCTCAAACCCATGTACACCCCGGGTTTCGCCTCGCCGGAGCAATTCACCAGCCGGGACGCCCTCGGCCCGTGGAGCGACATCTACAGCGTCGGCGCCAGCATGTATGCCTGCCTGGCCGGCACCTCGCCGCAACGCTCCGACGAACGTCTCAAGCACGACACGGTCATACCGGCCAGCAAGGCCTGGGCGGGCCAGCATTCGCCGCACTTTCTGGCCACCATCGACTGGTGTCTGCAGCTCGACCCGCTGAAACGGCCCCAGAGTTGCTTTGCGTTGCAGAAGGTCCTGGCCCAGCGTCACCGCGAAGCGCCGCCCCAACAGAAGACCTGGCTTGAAGGGCTGGGCTCCCGACTAAAAATAATGATAGGCCGTTCATGAGATTCACGATTTTCCAGGAAAGTCGCATCGGCAAGCGTCGCACCAACCAGGACCGCGTCGCCTACTCCTACACCCGGGATGCCTTGCTGCTGGTGCTGGCCGACGGCATGGGCGGCCACCTGTACGGCGAAATCGCGGCGCAGATATCGGTGCAGTTCATCGCCCAGTCCTTCCAGCAGGAAGCCCGTCCGAAGGTCACCGATCCGGTGCTGTTCCTGTCGCGGGTGCTCAGCAACGCCCACCACGCGATTCTCGACTACGCCTTCGACAAGCACCTGTCCGACATTCCGCGCACCACTATCGTCGCCTGCCTGGTGCAGGACGGCGTGGCCCACTGGGCACATGCGGGCGACTCACGGCTCTACCTCATCCGCAAGGGCAAGCTGCTGACCCAGACCCGCGACCACTCCCGCGTTCAGTTGATGCTCGACCAGGGCCTGCTCGACGCCGAAAGCGCCGCTGTACACCCGGGACGCAACCGCATTTTCAGTTGCCTGGGCGGCAGTCACCCACCGCAGATCGAATTCTCGCGCGGCGTACAACTCATCAACGGCGACGTCGTCGCCATCTGCTCCGACGGCGTCTGGGGCCCGCTCGATACCGACACACTGGTGCACACCCTCGCCGACGGCCGGGTGATGGAGTCCGTCCCCCGGCTCATGGACGAAGCCGAGCTGCTCGGTGGCAACCAGTGCGACAACATGACGCTGATCGCCATGACCTGGCACGACGATCATCAGGAAGACCTGGCCGACACCGTGTCCACCCGCACCATGCCCGCTGACGCCTTCACCACCCAGATGGAAGGCTTCGGGCGCGGCAAGCGCGACCAGGAAGATCTCAGCGAAGACGAAATCGAACGCGCCATCCGCGAAATCAACGCCGCCATCCACAAGTTCAAATGAGGTTTTGCCCTGCGGCGGCCCGGAGAAAAGCAACTCAATTGCCCGACATCCAGTAACCACCCAGGAAGGTCGGGCTATACTAATTGGTACTAATTAACACCTAAATTAGTACCAATTATGAAAATACCCGCGGCACCGCCAGACCCTGCATCCCTGCTCGCCCAGTTGCGGCCGGACGATCTGGCCCGCCTGTTCTCCCTGTCGGCCCCGGCCACCCGTGGCCGCTATCTGCACTGGGACGAACTCCGGCACCGGCCGCCACCAGCAGGCGTCACCCTCGAAGAATGGTGGCTATCCCTGTGGCTGAACCGGGCACCCCTGCTCAAGGCCCTGCCCTTGCAGGACAAGCAGGGCGCGGCATTCAGGCTGGCGACACCCGAACCGGTCTTGATTCACCTGCATCACATCGACCGGGATGCTGCCGGCCAGATCCGAGCCCCCGTGGGTGCTCCGATCCATGAAAACCGGGAGCGCTACCTGCTCCACTCCCTGATCGAAGAAGCCATCACCTCCAGCCAGCTCGAGGGTGCCTCGACAACCCGCCGCGTCGCCGAGGCCATGCTGCGGGAAGGTCGGCGTCCGCGGGATCGCAGCGAAGCGATGATCTTCAACAACTACACGACAATGGCCCACATCCGGGCCCTGCGGAACGAACCGATCACCCCGGAGCGGATTCTCGAACTCCACCGGATGCTGACGGCCAACACGCTCGACGATCCGGCCGACGCCGGCCGCCTGCGACAAAGCGACGACGTCAAAGTCGTCGACAGCCGGGACGGTTCTGTTCTGCACGACCCTCCCGGCTGGGCCGAACTCCCGGCCCGCCTGGAACGGCTGTGCGCGTTTGCCAATGCCGACGAGAGCACCGAACCCTTCGTTCATCCTGTCGTCCGGGCCATTCTGCTGCACTTCATGATCGGCTACGACCATCCCTTCGTGGATGGCAACGGGCGTACCGCCCGCGCCCTGTTTTACTGGGCGATGGCGCGCAGCGGCTACTGGCTGATGGAATTCCTGTCCATCTCCCAGTTCCTCCGGCAAGCCCCCCGCCAATACGTACAGGCCTACCTGCACACCGAAACGGACAACGGCGACTCCACCTACTTCGTCCTGCATCAGTTGGCCACCATTCGTCGGGCCATTGAAGCCCTGTACGAGTACCTGGCCCGCAAGGCCGACGAACAGCGCGACGCCGAACGCCTGCTGGCCAACTCACCCGCCCTGCGCGGGCGCCTCAACCATCGGCAGATCACCTTGCTCAACCATGCACTGCGCAATCCGGGTGAGGAATACCGGGTCGGCCCCCATCAACAGCGCCACGGCGTGGTCTATCAAACGGCCAGGACCGACCTGATGGACCTCGAATCGCTGGGCTTTCTGGAAAAATTCAAGCAGGGGCAAGCCTTCGTGTACTACGCCCCGGGAGATCTGCGCACGCGCATCAAGCAGGCCGCGAAAGGGTGAAGCGCTGGCAAACTGCCCGTCGGGCTGCCCGGAAAGAGGCATCTCGCTACAATAGCGGCCAATCGCCAAACCCCTTGCCGGCACTCACGCGCCGGCCAACAATTCCACGCACCCACTCTCATGACTGCCACCCCTGACACTTTCAGCCGCCCGAGCGGCCGCACGCCCGCCAGCCTCCGCCCGATCCGCATCACCCGCGGCTTCACCCGCCACGCCGAAGGTTCGGTGCTCATCGAGTTCGGCGACAGCCGCGTGCTGTGCACCGCCAGCGTCGAAGAAAGCGTGCCGCCCTTCCTGCGCGGCAAGGGCCAGGGCTGGCTGACTGCCGAATACGGCATGCTGCCCCGCGCCACCCACACCCGCAGCGCCCGCGAAGCCGCCAAAGGCAAGCAAAGCGGCCGCACCCAGGAAATCCAGCGCCTGATCGGCCGCAGCCTGCGCGCCGTGGTCGACATGAGCGCCCTCGGCGAACGCCAGATCACCATCGACTGCGATGTGCTGCAAGCCGACGGCGGCACCCGCACCGCCGCCATCACCGGCGCCTGCGTCGCCGTTCATGACGCCCTCGAAGGCCTCGTCAAGGCCGGCAAACTGCCTGCCAACCCGATGCGCGACTTCGTCGCCGCCATTTCGGTGGGCATCTACAAGGGCATCCCGGTCCTCGACCTGGATTACCCGGAAGATTCCGACTGCGACACCGACATGAACGTGGTGATGACCGGCGCCGGCGGCTTCGTCGAAGTGCAGGGCACCGCCGAAGGCACGCCTTTCTCCCGTACCGAACTCGACAGCCTGCTGGAACTCGCCGCCAGCGGCGTGGCCCAACTCGTTGTCGAACAGAAAAAGGCGCTCGGCCTCACCGCCTGAGCATCACCAAGGAAACGGCGCCATGAAACAACTCGTCCTCGCCAGCGGCAACGCCGGCAAGCTGAAGGAACTCTCCGCCCTGCTCGCCCCGCTGGGCATCGAAGTGCTGCCGCAATCGGCCTTCAACGTCACCGAGGCCGAGGAGCCGCATCCCAGCTTCATCGAAAACGCCATCGCCAAGGCCCGTCACGCCTCGCGCAGCACCGGCCTGCCGGCCCTCGCCGACGACTCCGGGCTGTGCGTCGACGCCCTTGGCGGCGCACCGGGCGTGATCTCGGCGCGCTTTGCCGGCGAACCCAGGTCCGACGCACGCAACAACGCGCTGTTGCTTGAAAAACTGGCCGGCCAGGCCGACCGCCGGGCGCGCTTTTACTGCGCGCTGGCCCTCGTCCGCCATGCCGACGACCCGCAACCGCTGATCGCCTGCGGCGAGTGGCACGGCCAAATCCTCGGGGCCCCGCGCGGCACCGCCGGCTTCGGCTACGACCCGCTGTTCCTCGTCAGCGAACTGGAACAAACCGCCGCCGAAATCGCCCCTGACCTGAAAAACGTGCTGTCCCACCGGGGCTCCGCCTTCCGGCAACTGCTCGACAAACTGCGTGCAGAAACTGCCTGACATGCCCGAACCACGGATCATTCCGATCACCCCCAAAGCCAGCCCGAAACCCGTCACCGAAGGCAGCCGCTGGACGCCGACGCTGACGGCCTCGCCGCCCCTGTCGCTCTACGTGCATTACCCGTGGTGCGTCAAGAAGTGTCCCTACTGCGACTTCAACTCCCACGCCGTGCGGGATGAAGGCATCCCCGAAGCGGCCTACATCGAAACGCTGGTTGCCGATCTGGAAAGCGCCCTGCCGCAGATATGGGGACGACGCGTACACAGCATCTTCATCGGCGGTGGCACGCCGAGCCTGATGAGCCCGGACGGGCTGGACGAACTCCTCACGGCGATCCGCATGCGGGTGCAACTCGACCCGCTGGCCGAAATCACCCTCGAAGCCAATCCGGGCACCGTGGACTCGGGCCGCTTCAGGGCCTTCCGGCAGGCCGGCGTCAATCGCCTGTCGGTGGGAATCCAGAGCTTCAACGAAGCGCACCTGCAGGCCCTCGGACGCATCCACGGCCGCACCGACGCCATCGCCGCGGCCGAAGCCGCGCTGACGCATTTCGAAGCGGTCAACCTGGATCTGATGTACGCCCTGCCCGGCCAGAGCCTCGCCGAAGCGGAAGCCGATCTGGTCACCGCCCTCGCCCTCGGCCCCCAGCATTTGTCGTGCTACCACCTGACACTGGAGCCCAACACGGCCTTCGCCGCCAACCCGCCGGAAGTCCCCGACCCCGACGCCTCCGCCGACATGCAGGATCTCGTCGAGTCGCGGCTTGGCGCGGCCGGCTACGGCCACTATGAGACCTCGGCCTTCGCCAAGCCAAACCGGGAATGCCGCCACAACCTCAACTACTGGACCTTCGGTGATTACCTGGGTATCGGCGCCGGCGCCCACGGCAAGCTGTCATCGCACGAAGGCATTCTGCGCGAAGCCCGTCCCAAGCATCCGGCGGCCTACCTGGCTGCTCGCCAAACAGGCGAGTTCGCCCAGGAGCGGCGCTGGATCGGCGCGGAAGAACTGCCTTTCGAGTTCATGATGAACGCCCTGCGCCTCAACCAGGGCTTCCCGCGCCGGCTGTTTGCCGAACGCACCGGACTACCCTTCGAGGCCGCCGAAGGGGCTTTGCTGAAGGCCATGAAGCAGGGCTTCATCGAAGTGGATGGCGAAACCCTGCGCCCCACAGTCCGGGGGCGTCACTTCCTGAATGAATTGCTGATGCTGTTTCTGGCGGCCTGAGTCTCAGCCCGCAAAAACCAGCAATTCACGGATCGCCTCGGGAACAACAGCGGCTTCTTCACGGCCAGCAGACAGTTGCCGGGTCAGGGAGTAGGCCGAAAGAATCAGCCGGTTACGCAGTGTTCTGCGCAGATTGAGGACCACTGCACTGCGCAGGGCACCGTTGGCAAACTGACGCTTGACCTCGCAATCGCCGGGGCGAAAATCCACGTAGCGATTACTGGGGTCGGCAAACAGGCGGCGGATGGCCTGCAGATGCACGATGGCCCCCGCCGACCACTGGCGAAAGTCTTCACGCTCACCGGCACACACGTACAGCAGGGTGTCCCCCTGCGACTGCAGGCCCAGGCACGCAATCGGCGCGCCATCGGCAAAAAGAACAAAGCCAACCAGTCCGCCCAGATCCTTCGCCCGGACGACATCAACCTGGCCGGCATCCCCGCACAACGCTCGGGAGAGCTCGGCAAACTCGGCAAGCTGCGCGGCACTCCGGTACTCCCGCAGATCGAGGGCACCACCAAACTGTGCTGCAAACCGGGCCTCGTCCCGCGCGAAGGACTCCCGGGTCTTGGCCGAGTAGCGGTTTTCGAGGAAACCATCGTACCCCCCCGCCAGGGACAGGTAATGCCATGTATCGCGGGCCAGCACGTAGGCAACACGATCATCATAGAGCGTATGGGTGCGCCAGCCGGGGTCGGGAACCTTGCACAGCAGGCAACCATCGACACCCGCCGGCACGAACAGGTCGGAAGAGTCATCGCTGCGCCCCCCGGCAAGCGCGTCCGGGAGCGAAACTTCCCGCACGGCAAGGTGCAGGTTCACCGAAAAAAGGTGCTTGCCGCGAAACACAAAGGGCAGGGAGAAAAGGCGTTCGGGGAGGGAACTCATGATCAGCTTTCGAAGAATTCGAGGTGCGACCGAAAGATCAATGGCGAGTGGCAGGCTTTCACTCACTCAAAGACAAATTCATATCCTCGGGCCTGCAGAAATATCACAAATGCATTACACGCAGCAACAAAATCACACAATTTAATGAGAAATAGATTTAAAAAAAGCAGATCCGGGTAACAACAAACGAGGTTGAACAGCGCAAAACTGGCTCCTTTCACCCCACTTCCTGCACAATAGTCGGGCCTCCGCGCTTCCCGACCCCATGCCGTCCGCCTCCACCTCCCCCCCCCTGCTGCCCGACCTTGCCGCTCTCGGCCAGGTGTTCACCCCCGAACGGGTCGTGCGCGCCATGCTTCGCCTGCGCCACAACACCGGGCGGGTGCTCGAGCCCTCCTGCGGCGACGGGGCCTTCCTGCACCGCCTGCATCATGCAGTGGGCATCGAAGTGGACCCACGTCAAAGCCCGCCCGGCGCGCTCAACCAGGATTTTTTTGCCTATCCGGAGAGCGAAAAATTCGACACGGTGATCGGCAACCCGCCCTACGTGCGCTACCAGGACGTCAGCGCAACGACCCGGGCGCTGCTGCGCCAGGACGGTTTTGACGGGCGCAGCAACCTGTATCTTTTTTTCATCGAAAAATGCATACGCCATCTGGCGCCGGGCGGCGAGCTGATCTTCATCACCCCGCGGGATTTCCTCAAGGCCACCAGCGCCCGCGCCCTCAATCGCCAGCTCTTCAAACAGGGCACCATCACCCATGCCATCGAACTGGGTGACGCCCGCGTGTTTGCCGACGCAGTGCCCAACTGCCTGATCTGGCGCTACGAACTGGACAACCTGTCGCACAACACGGCGTGGGCCAGAATCGGCCAGGGCGACGACCTCGATCACCTCCTTGAACACCCGCCCTGGATGTACCGCCACTTTTCGGAATGTGCGGGCCACCTGCTGTTCTCGAAGGGGGAATACAGCCTCAGCCTGGCCGATGTGGCCAGCGTCAAGGTGGGGGCGGTCTCCGGTGCCGACGGGATCTACGCCAGCGAGACGGACGGCAACCGTGACTTCGTCTCTTCCGCCACCGCCCGCAGCGGCAAGACCCGCCGCATGATCTGGTGCGAGCCGGGCGCCGCGCCGCCCGCAGCACTCCTGCCCCACCGGGAGCGCCTGCTGGCCCGGCGCATTCGTCGCTTCGACGAGACCAACTGGTGGCAATGGGGCCGGGGTTATCCGCAAAGCAACGCGCCGCGGGTCTACGTCAACTCAAAGACCCGCCAGCCCCAGCCCTTCTTCCTGCACCCGTGTCCGAACTTCGACGGCGCCGTGATGGGCATTTTCCCGCGCCGCCAGGACGCCGATCTGGCGGCCTTCCGCGACGCCCTCAACGGGGTGGACTGGGCCGACCTGGGCTTCGTCTGCGACGGACGTTACCTGTTCACCCAGCGCAGCCTCGAAAACGCCCCGCTGCCCGCCAGCTTCCGCGCCTTCCTGCCACCCGCGGGCTGAGTGCCCGCCCTCCCGGCAGGGGGCGGGCGACGGATGGTGTAACATTTCGCGAACAATTACCGGCAGCGCAGGTCTACGACGCACTCCCTTCCGTCGTACACCCGACGCATCGCCCACCCGAGAACAGTTCGTCCGCGAGGTCCCATGGTCCCCCATCTCACCACCGCACTCACCGGCCCCCTGCTGGAGCTGGAAAAGCATTTCCTCGACAACGCCACCGCCATTGAACGCTGGATGCGCACCCAGTGGCAGGAGCATCTGCCGCCGTTCTACGGCTCGACGGATCTGCGCAACTCCGGCTTCAAGCTGGCCCCGGTCGACCTGAACCTGTTCCCGGGCGGTTTCAACAACCTCAACGACGCCTTCATGCCCCTGTGCGTGCAAGCCGCCCAGGCCGCCATCGAGCGCATCTGCGTCGGCGCCACGGCGATCCTGCTGATCCCCGAGAACCACACCCGCAACCAGTTCTACCTGCAGAACGTGGCCAAGCTGGTGTCGATCCTGCGCCTCACCGGCCTGGAAGTGCGCCTCGGCAGCCTGCTGCCGGAGATCACCGCCCCCACGGTGGTCGAACTCGCCAACGGTGCCAGCCTCACGCTGGAACCCCTCGAGCGTCACGGCCGCCGCCTCGGCCTGAAGAACTTCGACCCCTGCGCCGTACTGCTCAACAACGACCTCTCCGCCGGCGTGCCGACCGTCATGCAGGACCTCCACGACCAGTGGGTGATCCCGCCGGTGCACGCAGGCTGGCATTCACGCCGCAAGTCCAATCACGCCGCCGCCTACGACCGCGTCACCCGGGAGTTCGGGGCCGCCATCGGCATTGATCCGTGGCGTATCAACCCGGCCTGGGACGCCTGTTCGGGTCTCGATTTCCACTCCCGCACCGGCGAGCAGGAGCTGGCCGACAAGGTCGCCGCGATGCTCGACAACATCCGCGCCAAGTACAAGGAATACGAAGTCACCGACGAGCCCTTCGTGGTCGTCAAGGCCGACGCCGGCACTTACGGCATGGGCGTCATGACGGTCAAGGACGCGGCCGAGCTGATCGGCCTCAACCGCAAGCAGCGCAACAAGATGAGCGTCGTCAAGGAAGGCCTCGAAGTCCACGACGTGATCATCCAGGAAGGCGTGCACACTTTCGAGACAGTCAACAACGCCGTCGCCGAACCGGTCGTCTACATGATGGATCACTACGTGGTGGGCGGTTTCTACCGGGTCCACACCCAGCGCGGCCGCGACGAGAACCTCAACGCCCCCGGCATGCACTTCGAGCCGCTGGCCTTCGAAGCACCGTGCAGCCTGCCCGACTGCAACCAGGGTCCGGACGCGCCGCCCAACCGTTTCTACGCCTACGGCGTGGTTGCCCGCCTGGCCCTGCTCGCCGCCTCCGTCGAGATCGAAGCCACCGAACCGCTCGTCACCTCCGACGCCACGGACTGACCCGCCCGGAGCCATTGATGAAAATCGCCTTCATCCTCGACCCGCTGGACAAGCTCAAGGCCTACAAGGACTCGAGCATCGCCATGCTGCGGGCCGCCGCCCGGCGCGGCCACCAGGTCTTTGCCATCCAGCGGGAAGCGCTCGTGTGGGACGGCGGCACGGTATCAGCCCGCGCCCACGCCCTGACCCCCACCGACGACAACGATGCCTGGTACGTGCCCGGCACCGAGGAGGTTCTGCCGCTCACTGCCTTCGACGCAGTCCTGATGCGCCAGGACCCGCCCTTCGACTTCGAATACGTTACCGCCACCTGGCTGCTCGAAAGCGCCGCCGACGCCGGTGCCCGCATCTTCAACAACCCGGCCTCGATCCGCGACCACTCCGAAAAGCTGGCGATCCTCGAGTTCCCGCAGTTCATCCCGCCGACCCGGGTGGCGCGCGCCGCGGTGGACATCAACGCCTTCATCGACGCCCACGGCGACACCATCCTCAAGCCCCTCGACGGCATGGGCGGCAGCCAGATCTTCCGCGTGCGTGCCGACGACCCCAACCGCAACGTCATCATCGAAACCCTCACCCACGAGGAAAGCCGCACGATCATGGCCCAGGCTTACCTGCCGGCCATCGCCAGCGGCGACAAGCGGGTGCTGATCATCGGCGGCAAAGTCATTCCCTACTCCCTCGCCCGCATTCCCAAGGACGGCGAAACCCGCGGCAACCTGGCCGCCGGCGGACGCGGCGTAGCCATGCCGCTGACCGACGGCGAGCGGGCCACCGCCGAATACCTGGCCCCCATCCTGTGGGCCCGCGGCCTGCTGATCGTCGGCCTCGACCTGATCGGCGACCGGCTCACCGAGATCAACGTCACCAGCCCCACCTGCATGGTCGAAATCGCCGCGCAAACCGGCTTCGACGTGGCCGGTGCGGTCATCGACGCCCTGGAAGGCGAGTGCGCCTGATTCGCCGGGCGGCGGCCTGGCTGGCCATTGCCGCCTGCACCGCCGGTCTGCTCGCCGGCTGCAGCCGGGCCAGCATTCACCAGCAGGAATCCTACGTCTTCGGCACCCGGGTGGAAGTCCTCACCTGGGATGCCTCCGAAGAAAAATCCCGCACCGCAGTCGGCGAAGTGCTGCGCGAATTCGATCGCCTGCACCGGGCCTACCATGCCTGGCAACCGTCCGAACTCACCGCCCTCAACAGTGCCATTGCCGCCGGCCGGCAACACATCCCGGTGTCGCCCGAACTGGCCGCCATGCTCACCGACGCCAAGGCCATCGCCGCCACCGGCGACGAACTTTTCGATCCGGCCCTCGGCACCCTGATCGCCCTGTGGGGCTTTCACACCGACACCTTCGTTCCGGCGCGCCCCGACCCGGCACAGCTGGCTGCCGCCATCCAGGCCCACCCGCAAATGGCCGATCTGCGCATCGCCGACAACCAGGTGACGAGCCGCAACCCGGCTGTCCAGCTCGACCTGGGCGGCTACGGCAAGGGCTATGCCCTCGACCGCGCCGCCGCCATCCTGAAGGCGCGTGGCATCAGCAACGCCCTGATCAACATCGGCGGCAACGTGCTGGCGCTGGGCAGCAAAGGCGACCAACCCTGGCGGGTCGGCATCCAGCACCCGCGGGAACCGCGCCCGCTGGCCACCCTGCCCCTGCGCGACGGCGAAGCCATCGGCACCTCCGGCGACTACCAGCGCTTCTTCGAACTCGACGGCCAGCGCTACTGCCACCTCCTCGACCCGCGTACCGGCTGGCCAGCCAAAGGCACCCAGGCGGTCACCCTGCTGATCACCCCGCGGGCCAACGCCGGCACCCTCTCCGACGCAGCCAGCAAGCCCGTGTACCTCGGCGGCGAGCGCTGGCGCGACTACGCCAAACGCTATGGCATAGACCACGCCCTGCGGGTCGATGCCGACGGCAAGATCCAGGTCACCCGCGCCCTGCGCGACCGCCTGCAGTTCGGCGAAGGCATCACGCCGAGCGCCGTCATCGACTGAAAAAATCGGTTTGATTTGCCTCAGCACTCCGGCTTATTCCGGCTTGCTGGCCCTGCCCCTTCGGATAGAATGGGGCGAATGATCGGGATCCTTCTCATAACCCATGGCAGCCTGGGCGAATCGCTCATCCAGTGCGCCTGCCATGTCATGAACCGGCGCCCGCCACAGCTCCTGCAGCTGGGCGTGTCGGGTCAGGACGACCCTCTCGACACCCTGCCGCTGGCTCGCCAGTTGCTCGACATGGTGGATACCGGCGAAGGCGTGCTGATCCTCAGCGACATCCTCGGGGCCACCCCCGCCAACACCGCCGCCAAGCTCCTTGAGCCCGGCCGCATCGAAGGCGTCGCCGGAGTCAACCTGCCCATGCTGCTGCGAACAATCACCTACCGGGAACGCAACATGGAAATCCTGGTCAAGAAAGCGGTTGCCGGCGCCTGCGAAGGCGTCGTGCATATGAAATAAAGCCTGAAACAGCGCTGCAAGCGAAAACAACAATAAACCGATTGCCACATCGAGGAAGACAGGAAGAACACCCATGCCCCGCCAGGACGCTGAAATCATCAACAAGCTGGGCCTCCACGCCCGCGCCTCCGCCAAGCTCACCCAAACAGCGAGCGCCTTCCAGAGTGAAGTCTGGCTCGAACGCAACGGCAAGCGCGTCAACGCCAAGAGCATCATGGGCGTCATGATGCTGGCCGCCGCCAGGGGCAGCACCATCACCATCGACACCGTCGGCGAAGATGCCGACCAGGCCATGTCCGCGCTCATTGCCCTCATCGCCGACAAGTTCGGGGAGGGTGAGTGACCCAGCCGGCCCACACGACAAAGGGAGGGCACCGATGAGCTTCACCGTCCACGGCCTGGCCGTCTCCCAGGGTATCGCCATCGGGCATGCCCACCTGGTTTCCCATGCGCTGCTTGAAGTCGCCCACTTCACCGTCGCCCCGCGCCACGTCGAAGCCGAAGTGGCGCGCCTGCGCAGTGCGGTCGACGTCGTCAAGGCCGAACTCGCCGGGCTCAAGGCCGCCTCCGGCTCCGGTGCGGCGCCCTCCGAGGTGGATGCCTTCGTCGGCATGCACATCATGTTCCTCGAAGACCCGCTGCTCGCCGATGCCGCCGAGAACCTGATCCGCACCCGCCGGGCCAACGCCGAATGGGCACTGGTCCAGCAGATGGAACACCTCGTCGAACAGTTCGAGGCCATCGAGGACGCCTACCTGCGCGAGCGCAAGTCAGACGTGGTGCAGGTCGTCGAACGGGTCGTCAAGGTTCTCCTCGGCCGCCCGGGCCATCTGCCGCCCAAGCGCAAGGACGGGCTGGGCACCATCGTCGTCGCCCACGACCTGTCGCCCACCGACACCATCGGCTTCAAGGATCACGCCGTCGCCGGTTTCGTCACCGACGCGGGCGGGCCCACCGGCCACACCGCCATCGTCGCCCGCAGCCTGTCGATCCCGGCCGTCGTCGCCCTGCGCCACATCCGCCATGTGGTGAAGGACGACGAGCTGATCATCATCGACGGCACCCGCGGCGTGGTGATCATCGATCCCGACGAGCGGGTGCTTGAGGAATACCGCCTGCGCAAGGCGACCATGGAACTCGAGCGCTCCAAGCTCAAGCGCCTCAAGTCCACCCGCGCGGCCACCCTCGACGGCGAAGAAGTACAGATTCTCGCCAACATCGAGCTGCCCCCCGACGCGATCCAGGCCAAGAGCGTCGAAGCCGACGGCGTCGGCCTGTTCCGCACCGAATTCCTGTTCATGAGCCGCGACACCTGGCCCGACGAGGACGAGCAGTTCGAGGCCTACAAATCGGTGCTCAAGACCATGGCCGGCAAGCCGGTCACCGTGCGCACCCTCGACGTCGGCGCCGACAAGGAACTCGAAGGCGCCACCCGCACCGAAGACAACCCGGCGCTCGGCCTGCGCGCCATCCGCTTCTGCCTGGCCGAACCGAAGATGTTCCTGACCCAGCTGCGCGCGCTGCTCCGGGCCAGCCACTTCGGCAAGCTGAAAATCCTCATCCCCATGCTGGCGAGCAGCCACGAGATCGACCAGACCCTGGTCCTCCTCGACAAGGCCAAGGCCCAGTTGCGCGAGCGCAAGATCAAGTTCGACGAAGCGGTGCCCGTCGGCGGCATGATCGAAGTGCCGGCGGCAGCGCTGTGCATCGGCGCCTTCACGCGGCGGCTGCAGTTCCTGTCGATCGGCACCAACGACCTGATCCAGTACACCCTGGCCATCGACCGCGGCAACGAAGCCGTCGCCCACCTCTACAACCCGCTCCATCCGGCCGTGCTGCGCCTCATCCACCAGACCATCCAGGCCGGCGCCAAGGCCGGCGTACCCGTGTCGGTGTGCGGTGAAATGGCCGGCGACCCCGACTGCGCCCGGCTGCTGATCGGCATGGGCCTGCGCCAGTTCTCGATGCACCCGGCGCAGATTCTCGAGGTCAAGCAGGCCATCCTGCGCGCCGATGCCAGCGATCTGACCCCCAAGGTGCAGCGCCTCCTGAAGCTGGACGACCCGGACCGGGTACGTGAGGCGGTGGAGAAGCTGTAGGGCGGGTTTGACTTGCAACCGACGCTCGCGCTAATCTTTGCACCCAGCGCCGATTTGAACCCTTCAGCTTGCGGGCGCTTTACAAGTACGGCTAAAGCGACGGCAGCCCAGTCCGCGACCGTTCGCCGGCTGGGTTTTTCGTTTTTGGGACGAAACACGAATGCAACAAGCACCACAATCTGTCGGAACCGTCGTGCCCCAGCGGGCACACTTCACCGAGCCCCTGCCGCTGAAGAGCGGCGGCGTGCTGCCGGAATACGATCTCGTCTATGAAACCTACGGCCAGCTCAACGCCGCGCGCAGCAACGCGGTGCTGGTCTGTCACGCCCTGTCCGGCTCCCATCACGTGGCCGGCACCTACGCCGACACGCCGGGCTCCGAAGGCTGGTGGGACAACCTGGTCGGCCCCGGCAAGCCCCTCGATACCGGCAAGTTCTTCGTCATCGGGGTGAACAACCTCGGCGGCTGCTACGGCAGTTCCGGGCCCAACGCCATCAACCCGGCCACCGGCAAGCCGTGGGGCGCCGACTTCCCCTTCGTCACCGTCGAAGACTGGGTGGACGCCCAGGCCCGCCTGGCCGACCGCCTCGGCATCGCGCGCTTCGCCGCGGTGGTCGGCGGCAGCCTTGGCGGCATGCAGGCCCTGTCGTGGACCCTGCAATATCCCGACCGCGTCGGCCACGCGCTGGTCATCGCGTCGGCCCCCAAGCTCACCGCCCAGAACATCGCCTTCAACGAAGTGGCCCGCCAGGCCATCCTGAAAGACCCGGAATTCCACGGCGGCCACTACTACGAACACGGCGTGGTGCCCACCCGCGGCCTCGCCCTGGCGCGCATGATCGGCCACATCACCTACCTGTCGGACGACGCCATGGGCCAGAAATTCGGCCGCACCCTGCGTCACGACAAGCCGGTGTTCAGCTACGACGTGGAATTCGAGATCGAGTCCTACCTGCGCTACCAGGGAGACAAGTTCGCCGGCTACTTCGACGCCAACACCTACCTGCTCACCACCAAGGCCCTCGACTACTACGACCCGGCCTTCGACTACGCCGGCGACCTGGTGGCCGCCCTCGGCCGCGCCAAGGCCGATTACCTGGTGGTGTCCTTCAGCACCGACTGGCGCTTCGCCCCGTCGCGCAGCCGCGAGATCGTCTATGCCCTGATGCACAGCGACCGCCGGGTGAGCTACGCGGAGATCGACTGCGCCGCCGGCCACGACTCCTTCCTCCTCGACGAGCCCCAGTACCACGCCGTGCTGAAGGCCTACATCGACAACATCCGGGTGTGAGGACCGCGCCATGAGTTTCCATCGCTTCGACTACGACGTGATCGCCAACTGGATCGAACCCGGCGAGCGCGTCCTCGACCTCGGCTGCGGCGACGGCGGCCTGCTGCGCTACCTCGGCGACGTACGCCAGGTGCGCGGCTACGGCGTCGAGAACGACCCGGCACACCTGCTGGCCTGCGCCAAAAACGGCGTCAACGTCATCCAGATCGACATGGAACAAGGCCTCGCCGGCTTCGACGACGGCTTCTTCGACCACGTCATCATGAGCCTGTCGCTGCAGGCCATGCGCAACACCCAGGGCATCCTGCGCGAGATGCTGCGGGTCGGTCACGAAGCCGTGGTGAGCTTCCCCAACTTCGCCTACTGGCGGCACCGCCAGGCCATTCTCAACGGCCACATGCCGGTTTCCAAGAACCTGCCCTACCAGTGGTACGACACGCCCAACGTGCGCTTCTTCACCCTCGACGACTTCGACGGGCTGTGCGAGCAGGAAGGCATCGTCATTCGCGAGCGGCTGGCCTTCGACGAAGACAAGGTGATCCTCGACGAGCCCAACTTCCTGGCCAGCGTGGCCCTCTACCGACTGGCCCGGAAGGACGCAGCGGCAGGCTGACGGCACGGCGGGGATTGCTCTATCATCGGCGATGACCTTTCCGTCATTCCCGGAGACCCCGCCATGAGCACCCCGCAAGCCGGCATCCTGCTGCCGCTCCCGCCCCTCGCCCGCTACCTCGCCTTTTCCCTGGCGCCCGACAGCGACGTCGGCGCCGGCCTCGCCGCGCTGCAGGGCGTGGTGGATGGCGAGCGCACCGTGGCCGGCATCGGCCTGCCCCCGCTGACCGCCCTCGGCAAAAAGGTCGCCGGTCTCAAGCCCTTTCCACCCCTTTCCGGCCCCGGCGTCGAACTGCCCTCCACCCCCTTCGCCCTGTGGCTGTGGCTGCGTGGCGACGACCGCGGCGAACTCCTGCACCGCGCCCGCCGCATCGAACAGGCGCTGACACCGGTGTTCGAGCTGGAAGAATCGTGGGATGCCTTCAAGCACGACGGCGGCCGTGACCTCAGTGGCTACGAAGACGGCACCGAGAACCCCAAGGATGACGCCGCCGTGGCCGCCGCCATCGCTGCCGACGGCTCCAGCTTCGTCGCCGTGCAGCGCTGGCTCCACGACTTCACGCGCTTCGAGGCCATGCAGCCCGAAGAACGCGACGACTGCATCGGCCGCCGCCGCAGCGACAACGAAGAACTCGACGACGCCCCCGCCTCCGCCCACGTCAAACGCACCGCCCAGGAGAGCTTCAGCCCCGAAGCCTTTGTCGTGCGGCGCTCGATGCCCTGGTCGGAAGGCCGGGATGCCGGCCTGATGTTCGTCGCCTTCGGCCACAGCCTCGACGCCTTTCAGGCCCAGATGCGCCGCATGGTCGGGCTGGAGGACGGCATCGTCGATGCCCTGTTCCGCTTCACCCGGCCCCTGTCCGGCGCCTATTTCTGGTGCCCGCCGATGCAGGACGGAAAACTCGCACTGGCACCTTTTTCCCTCTGAATGCAGAAGGCCCGCCCCCGCGCCGACGGAGACGGGCCTTCTGGACCAGCAAGCGCTAGGCTTTGCGGCTGCGCCGGCGCATCAAGCCAAGCGCCAGAACAGCGAGCGCAATGCTCGACGGCTCGGGCACCGCAGTCATCGTATTGCGGAAGGTCAGCGAAGCGCCCGCGGCAAGATCGTTGACCGCAAACTGCACCCCATACTGGTAGTCGTTACGCCCACTCAGGGAATCCGGCGTGCTGCCCAGATTGGTCACCCCGCCATCGAGCAGGCTTTCCAGCAGGCTGGGCGTGCCGCTATTCGGATTTGAACGCCAGGCGCTCAACTGGTAACCAACCGGCTGATCAAAAATAACCGTACCGTCCGCAGTAACCATCGTCCATTGCGACGTCACGCTCCTGCCGATGCGACTGTTTCCCTGCGTGATCACCCGGGTTCCTGCATGCAGCACGCTGGTCAGGGAGTCGTCATCCTCAACGGCCACCCCCGACAGATCGAAGTCAAAGAATTCGATCCAGTTCAGGCTCATGGCACTGCCACTGGTGTTGGTGATCTGGACATCCTTCAACACCTGCGACGTACGCCCGGGAATCGCCGACTGGAGGGTGTAGAGGGTATCGACGACGATCCCTTGCCCGCCATCTTCGGTGCGAATCCGAATCTGCTTTTCAGTGCTGTCTTCAGTCGCCGTGCTCCACAGCAGCCCGCCCACCGGGGATTCCTGACCGGCACCATTGACGCGGTAGAAGCTCGACTGGGAAAAAAGGATGTTCGTCCCGTTCACGTTCCAGCTGAGGCCACCGGCATTCTTCACATTGAAACCAAACCCGTCGGTCGTGATGGCAGGGCTGTTGGCGACGACGTTGATGGATCCATCAACATCGCTGACCACGCACTGCCCGCCACCAGCACAATCAACCGGCGCCGCCTGGGCGGCAAACGACAAGGCCAGCGCCCCCAGCACGGCACTCGACACACCGACCATCCTGCCTATTTCCAACATAGTCACTTGTCTTCTCCCTATAGTCCATTGGAAAGCCGGCCCACAATGGGCATGCAATTTCCATTGTCTCGACTACAGGGTTCCAGACCGGTTACGGCCGCTCGATAGCGGCAGAATCACCCTGCGGCGCCGCTTTCGGAGCGCTTTGACGCAGCCCCCCGGGCATCGGCAAGAGCAGCGCCCAACACCGGAAAGCGCTTGATCAACCGATCCAGCAGGCCATGCAGGGTCTTCCGGTAGCGGGCGACCGGAGGCGTCGGATGCAGGCCCGGCAGAAACTCGCCGGCGCACAGGGCCAGAACCTCCCGACAGGCCTCGTCCTCCGCGTGAGGGGCCTTCAAGCCGGCCTGCACGGCCTGCACCAGCTCATGCACATCCACCCGGCACAAACTGCCGGGCAGACTCACCAGACCGTGCTTCACATGAACCCAGTTCACCGGTGCCTCGGCCCCCTCGCAGCCCAGACGGCGCAACCGGTGCAGGGCCACCTTGAGATTCTGCAAGGCCTGGGCACCGTCCGAATCCGGCCACAACAGATCGGCCAGGTGATCGGCGGGCACCTTCTGCCCCCCCTCGCAAATCAGGGCAATCAGGAGTGACTTGGTACGTGCCCCCTTCCAGTCCCGGTCGTAGATGCGCCGGCCCCCGACCTCGACGACAAACTCGCCCAGCGTGCGGATGCTCACATGGGGCGCACTGGCGACACACCCCGCAGGCCCGGCGGCAAGCATCCCGTTCAGTTCATCCAGCCACGCCCCGCTCCGATGCACCGGGCGCAGGGACTCGCCTGCCGGCAACAGCGCCCGGGCGGCGACCAGGTGGTGCCGGGCCCGGTCCAGCTCACCGCTGCGCGCATCCAGCATCGCCAGTTCCAGCCGCCCGACCGCCGCCACCCGCAACAGGCCGCCAGCGATCCAGCGCGGCACCCAATCCGCCAGCAGGGCACGGACTTCATGGGAACGGCGCAGATCGGACAAGGCCTGAGCCTGCAGCAAGGCGACCAGCGTGACCGGCAAACGGGCCCCCGCCAGCTCTCCGCTACGCATGCACTCCTCGGCATGAACCAAGGCCCGCAAGGCATCCCCGGCGCGCAGCGCAACGGCTCCGAGGGCAAAGTGCCGGTAAGCGTGGAGCAGCGCCTGGTGCCCCGGAATGGCCCGAAAGCCAATGTGCTGGGCCAGATCCTTCACCTCTTCAGCCAGACCGAAATCGGCCGCGGCATACAGGCGGTGGCACAGCATCAGCAGCTGCATACCCGGCGACAAGGCACCGAAGCCGGAACTCCGGCACGCCCCGGTGAGGATGAAGTAGGCATCGGCCGCCTCGCCGAGAAACAGGCGCACCAACCCGAGGCTGCCTTCCACCAACAGGCGCGGCCGCGCGCCGACGCCCGCCTGCTGGCACAGGAAGCGGGCATCGGCAAGCCCCACATCCGCGCGGGTCAGATTGCCGGTCAGGCAATCCGTCACCCCGCGCAAGGCCCGATGGGCAAGCAGCAGGGGCTCGGAAACCCGGCCCTCGACAAGCCGGATTCCCTCGTCGAAGGCCTTCCCGGCACGCACGATATCAGCCTCACGAACCAGGGAGATCAAGCCCCGCCGCAGCAACAAGGCGGCCTGGGCATGCACGGACAGAACCTCGTCCTCGGCCAGCAGGCTATCCACCTGCGCAGCCAGGCCGTCCAGCCGGTCAAAATCACATCCCGCCGCCAGCACGGCATCGATCATCGCCGCGCACGCCAGGGCGGCCACATCCAGCTCGGGCGCCCGCCGCCCCGCCTCATACAGCGCCTGCAAGTCCCCGAGACTCGTCCGCCCGTCCCCCACGGCAAACAGCAAACGACTGCGCAGCAGCGTCAAGGGCCCGGGACGTTCCTTCAGACAGCAGAGCGCCGTCCCGGCAGCCAGATCGACAGCCTCCATCTCGAACCACTGGCGCATGCACTGCATGTGCGGATCCTCGCAAGACGCACGAATCGCGAGATCTGAACAGTCCGGGCTATTGGTCATGATGCCTCTTCCAGCTTGGGCTAGGGTCCAACCCTGGTTTCATTCTTGTTCGTGCCCGGCAAAGCGCCATGACAATAATCAACTACAGTGCCACCTGAATCCTACTTATTAGATCATTTCCCGTGCCCCAACCACCGCCCATCCCCGCCCCCCTCCCGCTAGCCGATCACCCCGAATGGCAAGCCTGGTTCGATGGTTCGGCCCTGCCCAATCCGGGGCGGATCGGACTCGGCGCCATCCTGCGCGGCCCCGAAGGGCAACAGCTTGAGTATTCGGGGCTGGCGGCAGACGGTGGCTGCAACAACGAAGCAGAACTGCTGGCGCTCGGCAAAGCCCTCGAAATGGCCCGCGACTCCGGCGCCCGCCGGCTGATCGTACGCGGTGACAGCGACTTTGCGGTACGCCATCTGCGCGGCGAAGCGCACACCCGCGTAGCCCACCTGCACGAACTCATCCTGCAGATGCAGCCCCTGCTCGCCGGCTTCGCCTCGGTACGGCTCGAATGGATCCCCCGCCACCGCAACCCGGACGCCGACCGCCTGTCCCGCGCCGCCCTCGGCCTGCCCGACAAACCGGCAGCAAAGCCCGGCCTACTGAAAAAGAAGCGGCGGCGCTGACTGCCGCCCCCGACCCGCATCAAATAGTGTCCGGCTGCTTGCCGGAAAGGACTCAAAGCTGCATGAGCCGTCTCTTCCTGATTCTGGGTGACCAGTTACACCCCGACCCGCATCCTCTCCTGACCGATTTCAATCCGGCAAGCGATCAACTGCTGATGATCGAGGCCGGCGAGGAATCGACCCACGTGTGGAGCCACAAGGCACGCAGCGCGCTCTTTCTGGCCGCCATGCGCCACCGCGCGGCCGCATTTCGCGCGGCGGGCCTGCCGGTCAATTATCTGCGCCTGGGTGAGCACCCCCATGCCCGTCTGGGCGATGCGGTTCAGACTTTGCTGAACGATGGCGATTTCAGCGCCCTGGTGATGCTGGAAGCGGGTGACTACCGGGTTCAGGAATCGCTGCACGCCGCGTGTGCCGCTGCAGGCAAGGCCCTGCTCATCCGGCCCGACCCGCACTTCCTCTGCTCTCTGGACGACTTCAAGGCGTGGGCGGGCGACAAGGTGCAGTTGCGGATGGAGTATTTCTATCGCTGGCAACGCAAGCGCCACCGCATTCTGATGACGGGGGAAGAGCCCGTTGGCGGCCAGTGGAATTTTGACGCGGACAACCGCCAGTCTTTCGGCCGGCAAGGCCCCGGTCTGTTGCCGCCCCCCGTCCGCTTTGCGCCCGACGCCATAACCCAAAGCGCGATTGCCGACGTCGAACACCACTTTCCCGATCACCCCGGCGAGACACGGCACTTTGCCTGGGCTGTCACGTCGTCCCAGGCCGAAGAAGTGCTGGCGGATTTCATTCGCCACCGCCTGCCCGAGTTCGGGCGCTGGCAGGATGCCATGTGGCAAGGCGAGCCATTCCTGTGGCACTCGCTCCTCTCCAGTGCGATGAACCTCAAGCTAATCGATCCACGCAGGGTCATCGACGCGACACTCACCGCCTACGCGGCCGGCCACGTACCGATCGCCGCCGCCGAGGGCTTTATCCGCCAGATTCTGGGTTGGCGCGAATTCGTGCGCGGGGTGTATTGGCGCCAGATGCCCTTGCTGGCCAGCGCCAACCAGTACGATCACCAAACACCCTTGCCGGCCTGGTTCTGGACCGGCAAAACCCGGGCGGCCTGCCTAGGCAGCGCCATTCGCCAGACGCTGGAACACGGCTACGCGCACCACATTCAGCGCCTGATGATCACCGGCAACTTTGCCCTGATCGCCGGGCTCGAACCACGCCAGGTTGCCGACTGGTATCTGGCGGTTTACGTCGATGCCGTCGACTGGGTGGAAGAACCCAACACCCTCGGCATGGCCCTCAATGCCTGGCCGGGCATGACGAGCAAGCCGTATTGCGCCAGTGGCGCCTACATCAAGCGCATGAGCAACCACTGCCGCGATTGCCCTTACCGGCCGGAACAACGCAGCGGCCCCGAGGCGTGCCCCTTCACCACCTTTTACTGGGACTTCCTGATCCGCCATTCCCGGCGCTTTTCAGGCAATCCCCGCATGGCATTGCCGCTGAAAAACCTGGGGCGTTTCAGCCCCGAAGAAACGGCCTCGATCACCCGGCATGCAGAGACGCTCAGAAACAATCTGGATGCGCTGTAAGCACGCAATAAAGGACTTGTATGGGAATTAAATTCACGCATGCGCGGGCTTGTTGCCTGGCAGGCCTGGGCATTGTTTTCACCTCCGCGGTGCAGGGACAGGTTCTCGCACAGAGCATCAGGGGGTCCATTACGAGCCAGGAAATCGGTGATACGGGCTGCTACCTGACCTTGCGTTCCGATACCGGCAGTGTGACGACGCAGATCGCCGACTTCGAACTCTGTACGCGGCACCCAAAATTGCCCGGCAAGAATGTTGAACTCGGCTTCACGCTCAAACAGGTCATGGATGAGTCCTGCGGCGGCAATCCGGACTGCAAGAAAACTCGCCGGGTACCAGTGGCCACAACGGTCAAGATCCTCGGCGACGCCGCTCCAGCCATGTCCACGAATCAGGCGCTGGAACGGGTTTCAAATTGCACAGCGACAGAGCTGGTGGTGTTTGCCTGCCGCACCGGCACCAAGCTGGTTTCGGTTTGCGCGGATCCGGCATCCGGCCCGAAGAAGGGCTATCTGCAATACCGCTTTGGAAAACCCGGCAATCGTGAGGCGCTGGAAATCAACTGGCCGGAAAACGGGTTACCGCCACAGGCAGCGGCAACCGGCAGCACCGAAACGTTTTCGGGTGGAGGCGCGGCCTGGCTGAGAATCCGCAAGGGAACTTACGCCTATGTGGTGTATTCCGGGATTGGCCGCTGGGGCCCCAAAGGCCAGACGCAGTCCAAGGAAGGCGTCGTCGTCGAGCACCAAGGCAAGGCGATTGCTTCACTCAAATGCACGCAAGCGGCGACGAGCGAACTGGGTCCTGCGTGGTTCGACCAAGTAGGCGTTCAATCACGCGGCGAGACTTTCGACTTGCCGGATTGACGACGATCCCTCTGGAAAGCGGCGCCGCCGGTCTCAAGCCAAAGCTACAGTCCCTCGGCCCTATAAGGCTGTTTCCAACTGCTGAATCAGCGCGCAGCCGGATGGTGCCGAGGGTGACCTGAAGTTAATCAGCGACGCTCAGATTGTCAGGCTGCCGGAAATCACAGGTTTCGCTTTGGATCAGGCGCCGCCAGCGGCAGCAATGACCGACGTGCTTCCGTAGGCCGAGCGTCAGGTTCCGACCCGGTGCAGCCGTTGAGCTTTGACGAAAGCTGTCGTTCAACGTGGAGCCAAGAGGCGGGCGAAAGCCCGATGTAAGCCAGTCCCGATTGAGCCCGGGCTATGCATTCTTACGCAGAACCTCACTTTACGAGTCTTCTCAAGCCATCCCAATTGTCATTAATTGGCGGTCTCGAGAATGGATTGTTAAGGCCAACTTCTTCAAGCGTGAAATTACCTCTGCCAAACTGGCACGGGCCACAGGCAGCAACCAAATTTTCCAGCGAATTGTCGCCGCCACGGCTATGTGGCAGTAAATGATCTAGCGTCGATTCCAAAATGCTAAGACCACGATGTTTTTCCGAATTGGCTTTCCCCCATCTGGCAGCCATTGGAAGAAGCAAATGCATTTTTTTTCGAGCTTCTTTCGACGTAATCGGGCTTTGACAAAATCTACAGTGCCAACCGTCCCTCTCGTAAATTGAGAGCTCGACTTTGTAAGAGGGCATGCGCTGTGTTCTATCTTTCATAGTTGGCGGCGCTCCTGGAACGAGCCTGACACGATGAATTTCCCTTGATCGGTAAGTCGCAATTTTTCCGTTATGTGCTTCAAGTGCAGACATGTCAGCTTGCATTATCAAGTCTTCAGCCAAGGTAAGGTTCTTTTCCAGAATGGCATCAACTGCTCTTGAGAGTAGATTGGCGGCGGCGAAAATATCGGGTATCGGGGCCAAGAAGCAATCTCGTGGCTCATAGAACTTAGGGTCTTCAGTCAATTGCATGTGCTTATCGATCCGAAACATTTTCACGCATAATGTTTAAATTAACCGGCCTGCGCGGCTTTTCGCGCACGTCCGGTGGAGTGATAGGTTGGGCGGCGCGGATTATTCATAAGAGATACTCTCCAAGCAATCCCTTAGCGCCACCTTCATATCGGTATTAGCCTTCTTTCCGTACGTTGGTATTGCATCAAGAACGGAGATCCAACGGCTCAGAAACGTTCGATCGACCATGAGAGTTGCCTTGTCTTCTTTCCACCGTTCTTGGCACAGCCGATCTTCTACGCGAAGCGCACTTACCTCCAATTGACACTTGGCGCAAAGACTAGGGAGCCACCAAACGAACTTCTTTTCGATTTCGTATGCGATTTTTTGCGCTTCATCCAAAAACACGCACCCTGCAAAGCACTTGCAGCAGCGATACGAAATATTCTCGTAATGGCTCGCTCTTTCATCGTAGTGACCACCCGATGATTTCTGGCTCGACTTCGACCACAGGCTTCTATCGATTATGGCTGGCATGGCTGATGTAGTGGTAAGCGGCCCAACTTTGTTTATGGCGACAGTGTTGCCGCATAACATCGGAATGCCGAATAGCATGTTCTACAAGTTTCTGTTTAAAAGCGCAAACAACGCGCAGTGCAAAATGACACGGCAGGAAAAGCAGCAGCGGACGGCATACCGCCTCGCCCCAATGTCCGCTATCTGGATCAGGCGGCGACCGGCCGCTCCTGCCCGAAAACACCCCCTCAAGCCCCCCGAACATTGACCACTCCGCCCGAGTGCTACGCCCAACATCTCAGTCAGCTTTCAGGCCACTGTCGCCGTTCCAATGACTGATCGGTAAAAACAGCCAAAAATCCCTCTCCTCCACCCGGCTGGCCCTCGGTGCCTGCCAAAGCACCGGCAAACCCGCCTGCGCAGTGAGTGGCCCGTGGCAGCCCGCGAGCATCGTCCGACGGAATCCAGGGGGTCGTACCTGCCGCGCCTGCCCTGCCGCGCGAAATTCATCAGCCTCTGCGCTCCTGTCACCCAGCCGAGCGGGCTTTTCGCCCAGATGTGGGTGAATTTTCTGCAGGGCTCGGTGATATTCATTCAGCGCTGAGTAATCCCCATGCAGGTCTGGATGAAAATCACTTAGCGCTTGATGATTTTCATCAGAGCCTGGGTGACAAGTAGCCAGTGCTGGGCAGATTTCATGCAGCCCCTGCCGATTTTCGTCAGGGGCTTCACGGGGATTAGCTTCGGCCTCGATCAGGGGGTGAGGTCGCTGGCTTTGCGACGCGGCGGGCGGCGCAGGGCCATGGCCTGGCGCAGGGTTTCCAGGCCTTCGCTCTTGCCGAACAGCTTGACGAGGGCGTAGCCCTCCAGGGCGGCGGTGAGGATGTCGCTGCCGAGGGCCATTCCGGTGTCCCTCCCCTTGGCAGCCAGCTCCTCCAGGCGCAGCAGGCGGGAGCGCAGCAGGTCAAAGGCGGCGATGTCGCGCTGAACTTCGCTCAGATCGAAGGTGGGGGGGAGGATTTCGGGGTTCTGTTCGAGCACCCGGACGGTCTGGCGGCAGAAGAACTCGGACTTGTCGCCCATCTTGGTGAGGCTGCGCACCTGTTTGGCGCTCAGGGAGATGAAGGGGGTGAAGAGTTCTTCGATGGTGGCGATGGCCTCGTCGAGCCTGGCGATGTCGGCAGCGGTGAGTTCGAGGGAAACCAGGTTCTGGCGCATGGCAATACTCCGGGAGTTGAAGTGCGGCGCCGGCGGCCCGGCGCAGCCCGGAATATTACATTGCCTTATGCACAAGGTCTTTTTCGGCGGCACTTTCCTCGGCCAGCAGGCGCGCCGCGATCAGGCCATTGACCAGGCCGAAGACGGTGGCCGCCAGCGCAAACACCGGTACCAGGTAGAAGACGCCGTCGTGGGGCACCAGCCACAGGCGGGCCACCAGCACCTGGCCGCCGATGTGCGCAAAGGCGGCCAGCACGCTGTGGCTCACCGGCCCGAACCAGCGCTTGGGCAGGTGCATGGCGAGGCCGAGCACCGCCAGGCTGGCCAGGCTGCCCACCAGGCTCAGAAAGAAGCCCGGGGCGAGAAACTGGCCGAGCAGCAGGCTGCCCACCAAAACCCGCAGCAGGGCCACCCACACCGCGTCGCGCCAGCCCCAGCGGGCCAGCACCACCAGCGTGATGATATTGGCGAGGCCGGGCTTGACCCCCGGCAGCGGCAACGGAATGGCCGCCTCGGCCACCGTCAGCACGATGGCCGCCGCGGCGTGGCGGGCTACCCGGTGGTCGTCCGCCGTCGGCTTGAGGACAATTTCAGTAGTTGAGGGAGTCATAGTCGGCAGTGCGCCCGGAGAGGGCCAGGCTGACCTGGTTGGGCGCACAGATGGCCACCGCGCCGGCGCTGCTCAGCCAGCCCTGGCGCACGCAATACTGGCGCGGACCGGGGTCGGCCGCAACCCGCGCCCGGCCGGGCTGGATCTCGACCCGGGTGGTGCCGAGCGGCCCCGGCACCTCGACGATGCGCGGCATCGACAGATCGACTTCGGCGAAGACCTTGCCGCCCGACTTGATGATCGCCTTGTCGGGCCGGCCGCCCTTCCACAGGCTGATTGCCGACAGCACACAGACCAGCAGCGCACACCCCAGCACCAGCACATCGCCCGCCTTCAAATGCGCCGCCCAGGCAGCCAGCCAGGGGCGCAGGGCGGGCCGCCTGCTCACGTCTTGAAGGAGCGGTGCCGCACCAGCACCCGGGCGTTCTCGCGGAAGTGGCTGGCCAGTTGCTCGGCGACATACACCGAGCGATGCTGGCCGCCGGTACAGCCAATGGCGATGGTCAGGTAACTGCGGTTGTCGTTGACGTAGGCCGGCAGCCAGGAGGCCACGAAGCCGTAGATGTCATCCACCATCCGGCCGACTTCCGGCACCTTCTCGAGGAAGTCGATGACCGGCTGATCCCGCCCGGTCAGGGGGCGCAACAGGGGGTCGTAATGGGGATTGGGCAGGCAGCGCACATCAAAGACCAGATCCGCGTCGAGCGGAATGCCGTGCTTGAAGCCGAAGGACTGGAACAGCAGGGAGATCTGGCTGCCGGCCTCCAGCTCCATGAAGTTCTTGACCCAGTTGCGCAGCGTGTTGGCCGACAGCTCGCTGGTGTCGAGGCGCTGGCCCAGTTCGGATATCAGTGCCAGGGCTTCGCGCTCACGGGCAATGGCTTCGTCGAGGGTGCTGCATTCACCGCCGAGGGGATGCCTGCGCCGGGTTTCGGAAAAGCGCGCAATAAGGGTTTCGTCGCGCGCGTCGAGGAAGAGGAAGCGCACGTCCTCGACCATCCCGCGCAGGGTTTCGACCTGTTTGGGCAGCGCCGCAATGCTGGCGCCGGAGCGCACATCCACGGCCACCGCGATGCGCTGGTAACCGGCCCCGCGCAGGTGGGTGACGAGCTGGGGAAGGAGTGCCGACGGCAGGTTGTCGACCACGTAGTGGCCACAATCTTCCATGACATTGAGCGCGACGCTCTTGCCGGAGCCGGACAAACCACTAATCAGAACGAGTTGCATGACTTGACCCAGTTTCAAGGTAGGCGGCCGGTCTCGGATGCCAGCCTGCCACGCATCGACAACAGGCGTGTCATCGGGCGCAGAAACAGCATAAACAAAATCACAGGCGAGCACGCAGCTCGTTTTCCACAAAAAGTCACATCTTTAATGGTTTTATGTCGAATGCAATTCATGGCCTTGACGAACCGCCACGCCAGCCCTCTCCAGCTCACCAACCAGCCAGGCGGCAAGGGCCTCCGGGGTCAGTCCCAGAAAGCGCCGGTTGGCCTCCCGGTACAGGGGAACCTCGGCCAGATAGGCCGGCAGCGTGTCCAGGTCCATCCGCCGCTGCTCAAGCAGCATAAACGTCATGCATGCCCTTATTGCATTTCTGGCCATCCGCGCGCCATCGTCCTCAAAGGCCTTCAAACGGGCAAACGCGGCCTCCAGGGCTTCATCCACCTCGACAAACGGTGCGCCGTGGCCGGGAATCACCCGGTCCACCGGCAGCCGGGCGATGGCCTCCAGCGTGGCCCGCGCGCCCTCCAGCCCGCCACCGCTGCCGATGACCTCGGCGAACAGGATGCCGAAGCCGTCGCGCCACAGGGCATCGCCGGAAATCAGCAGCCGCGCATCCGGCGCATGAAAAAGCAGCGCATCCATGTCGTGGCCCGGCGCCGGCAGGGCCTGCCATTCCAGCCCGCCCATGTAGAGACGCTCACCGGCGGTAATCAGGTGGTCGGCCCGGAAGCGCTCGCCCTGTTGGGCGGCGACGCTCAGCAGCAGGGCCGCCTCATCCCAGTGTTCAACCATCTCGGCCATGCCTGCGGGCACCCCTATACGGCAGGCAAAGGCGCGCTGCACGGCGGCATTGCAGCCGATGTGGTCGGAGTGGGAATGGGTGTTGATGAGCCGTTCCAGGCGCCGCCCGTCCAGCGCGTCACGGATCAGCGCCACCGTCTGCGCCGCATGGCTGACGTAGCCGGAGTCCACCAGCGTGGCCTCCGGGCCGTCGAAGAGCAGCACGTTGTTGGCCGACAGCCAGCCCCGCTCGAGCACCTGGATGCCGGGCGGCAGCGCACAGCGGGTCATCGGCGTGCCGTCCTCTAGTCCGAGGCCTGCGCCGGATTGCCGGGCAGGGGTTTGAGGGCCTCGACGGCGGAGTCGCTGGCGCCGCTGTCGGAATCGGTGTTGCCGAAGATCTCGTCGGCGCTCCGTCCGCAGCCAACGCAGTAGCCGCTCTCGTCGATTTCGCAGATGCCGACGCAGGGGTTGTCGTCACTCATCGCCGGCGCCTTACGCGTCGCCGAACATGTTGGCCTCGGCCTCGGCCTTCCGGCTGGCCACTGCGGCGAGGATGGCGTGCTTGCGCTCGTCCGTGGCGCGGCTCCACTCGGTGATTTCGGGAATGGTGCGCAAACAGCCTTCGCAGTAGCCGGTATCCGGCGTCATGCGGCAGACGTTGATGCAGGGGGAAGCAATGCTCATGGTGCGCTCTGTAAGGGAAAACATGCCCGCCGCTACGTGGCGGCGGGTCGTGAAAACGGGGCTGGCCAGGTCGATCGCCTAGCCCTTCAGGTATTGCGCATGGTGGGCCAGGTGGTCCGCCATGAAGGTGGAGATGAAGTAATAGCCGTGATCGTAGCCGGCGTGGCGGCGCAGAGTCAGCGGCTGGCCGTCGGAACACACCTGCTCGAAGCGTTCCGGATGAAGCTGGGTGGGCAGGAACTGGTCGTCCAGCCCCTGGTCGATGAGGATCGGCGGGCAGCGCCTGCCATCCTCCACCAGCGCCGTGGCGTCGTGCTGGCGCCACACGCTGCGATCCTCGCCGAGGTAGCCGCCGAAGGCCTTTTCGCCCCACGGACACAGGCTCGGCGCGGCAATCGGCGCGAAGGCCGATACCGAGCGGTACAGGTCCGGGTGACGCAGGGCCAGGGTCAGCGCCCCATGCCCGCCCATCGAATGCCCGAAGATGCCGCAACGGGCCAGGTCGGCCGGAAAGTGGGCCGCCACCAGCTGGCGCAACTCGCCGGTGATGTAGCTCTCCATGCGCCAGTTGCGCGCCCAGGGTTCGCGCACGGCATCCAGGTAAAAGCCGGCACCGACGCCGAAATCCCAGTTGGCCGCCTCGCCGGGCACGTTGGCACCGCGCGGGCTGGTGTCCGGAGCAACCAGCATCAGGCCCAGCTCGGCCGCGGCCCGCTGGGCGCCCGCCTTGATGGGAAAGGTTTCTTCGGTACAGGTCAGCCCGGCCAGGTAGAACAGCACCGGCACCGGGCCGTTGGCGGCCTGCGGCGGCACGAACACCGCGAACTTCATCGGCAGGCCGATGGCCCGCGAGTCGTGCCGGTAAAAGCCCTGGCGTCCGCCGCAGCAGCCGTGTTCTACGATCCTCTCGAACGAGGTGTTGTCCATCTCAGTAGAGCACCACCGAGCGGATCGATTCGCCCTTCTTCATCAGGTCGAAGCCGTCGTTGATCTGGTCGAGCGTCAGCGTGTGGGTGATCAGGTCGTCGATGTTGAGCTTGCCCTCCATGTACCAGTCCACGATCTTCGGCACGTCGGTACGGCCGCGGGCGCCACCAAAGGCCGAGCCCTTCCAGACCCGGCCGGTGACCAGCTGGAACGGACGGGTGGAGATCTCGGCGCCGGCTTCGGCCACGCCGATGATCACCGACTGGCCCCAGCCCTTGTGGGTGCACTCCAGCGCCTGGCGCATCACCTTGGTGTTGCCGATGCACTCGAAGCTGTAGTCGGCGCCGCCGTCGGTGATCTGCACGATGTGGTCGACGACGTTGTCGACTTCGTTCGGATTGACGAAGTGGGTCATGCCGAACTTGCGCGCCATGGCTTCACGGCCGGGGTTGAGGTCGACACCGATGATCTTGTCAGCGCCGACCATCTTGGCGGCCTGGATCACGTTGAGGCCGATGCCGCCGAGCCCGAACACCACCACGTTGGCACCGGCTTCCACCTTGGCGGTGAACAGCACGGCGCCCACGCCAGTGGTCACGCCACAGCCGATGTAGCAGACCTTGTCGAAGGGCGCGTCATTGCGGATTTTGGCCAGGGCGATCTCCGGGACCACGATGTAGTTCGAGAAGGTGGAGGTGCCCATGTAGTGCAGGATCGGCTTGCCATCGAGGCTGAAACGGCTGGTGGCGTCGGGCATCAGGCCACGGCCCTGGGTGCTGCGGATTTTCTGGCACAGGTTGGTCTTGCGCGACAGGCAGAACTTGCACTCGCGGCATTCCGGCGTGTACAGCGGAATCACGTGATCGCCGGTGCGCAGGGATTTGACGTCCGGGCCTACGTCGACAACCACTCCGGCGCCTTCGTGGCCGAGGATGGCCGGGAAGAGGCCTTCCGGATCGGCGCCGGAGAGGGTGTAGTAATCGGTGTGGCAAATGCCGGTAGCCTTGATTTCGACCAGCACTTCGCCGGACTTGGGGCCTTCGAGGTCAACGGTTTCGATGCTCAGCGGGGCGCCGGCTTTCCAGGCAACGGCTGCACGGGTTTTCATTGTTGTTCTCCTGAGGGGATGGGGAGTAATGGGTTGGCTAGAGCTGTTTCTCGTCGCGGATGCGCTTGCTGACGGCTGGAGGATGGTGCTGCCCCATGGACCGCAGCAGCGCGAACAGGTTCTCGTCGACCTGCAGCAGGCCGCGATTCTCGCTCTTCATGAAGCCTTCGCTGACACCCCGGTCGAGCATCTGGATCAGGGGCAGGTAGTAGCCTTCGGTGTTGAGCAGGCCGACCGGCTTGTTGTGAAAGCCGAGCTGGGCCCAGGTGAGGATCTCGAAGAGTTCCTCGAAGGTGCCGAGGCCGCCCGGCAGGGCGATGAAGCCATCCGCCAGTTCGGCCATGCGGGCCTTGCGGGTGTGCATGGAATCGACCACTTCGAGCCGCGTCAGGCCTTCATGGCCGACTTCCCACTCGAGCAGCGCGCGGGGAATCACCCCCACCACCTTGCCGCCAGCCGCCAGGCAGGAATCGGCAACGATGCCCATCAGGCCGACGTTGCCGCCGCCATACACCAGCTCGATGCCCCGTTCGGCAAACAGCCTGCCGAGGGCTTCGGCCGCTTCCCGGTAGGCCGGACGCACGCCGGGCCGGGAACCGCAGAACACACAGATGCGCCGCATGATTGCCTTTCGCCTCAGAACGGGCCTTTTTCCAGCCAGCGTTCGAGCTGGGGAAGACGGTCGTTGCCCCAGAAGCCTTCGCCTTCGACGATGAAGAAGGGTGAGCCGAACACGCCGCGGGCTTCCGCCAGGTCGATCTCGGCCTTCAGGCGGGCCTTGGTGGCCACATCGGAGAAGGCGCCGGCGACTTCCTCCCGGTCGAGCTTGAGGGTTTCGGCGATTTCGAGCAGCACCGCCGTCTCGGCTATGTTGCGGCCATCGACGAAATAGGCACGGAACACCGCGTGGGCGAAGGCCCGGGCCTCATCGGGATTGCGGTCGTTGAGCCACTGGAAGGCGCGGGCGGCGTGTTCGGTATGCACCGGATACTGGGCCGGCTCGGTGTAGGGAATGCCGAAAAACACCGCCGAACGGGCGGTGTCGCGCATCACGTAATCGGAGCGCAGCAGCGCGGTCGGGATCTTCATGCCGCCCTGCGGCTGGAACTGGGCGTCCAGCACAATGGCGTGCCACATCACTGCACGGTCATGCCGGGCCGCCAGCGCGTCAATCTGCTCGGAGGCCAGGTAGCCGTAGGGCGACGAAAAATCGAAATAAAAATCGATGGGTGCGGACATGGGGTCTCCGGATGTCGATGGGACAAATAGGCTCAGCCGGCATTATCCATGGCTGCCCGCCCGCCGGTGCGCTCAGAAGCCCCCTTCGGCCAGCCAGCGCTCCACCTGGGGCAGGCGATCGACCCCCCAGAAGGCTTCGCCATCGACGAAGATGAAGGGCGAGCCGAACACGCCGCGCGCCATCGCCAGATCCACCTCGGCGGCGAGACGTGTCTTGATCTCGCTGCCGGCCAGCACGCCGGACAACGTATCCCGATCGACGCCAAGGCCGGCGGCAATATTCAGCACCGTGCCCAGGTCGGAGATATTCACATCATCGACGAAGTAGGCCCGATACACCGCCAGCCCGAACGCCCGGGCCAGCGCGGGCTTGCGGTCGTTGAGCCACAGGAAGGCCCGCGCGGCGTGCTGGGTGGGCAGCGGAAAGCCGCTCGGGTGCGTGTAGGGCAGGCCCAGGTAGCGCGCCGAGCGTTCGATGTCGTGCACCGAGTACGCGCCCTTGAGGGGAATGACGGTCAGCGGAACCAGGCCGGTGGCCTTGAAGGTCACGCCCAGCAGGATCGGGTGCCACAGCACGCTGCGGCCGTAGCGGGCGGCGAGTTCGTCGATTTTCTCGGCGGCCAGGTAGCCGTAGGGCGACGAGAAGTCGAAGTAGAAATCGATGGGTGCGGCGGGGCGCGGCATGTCGGTCATGGTTTTCTCCGGCATCAGGCGGCCTTCGGCCACAAAACCATCTGGGTGCAGCGGAACAGGGCCAGGCGCCGGCCATTGCCCGTCACCTCCGCATCCCACACCTGCGTGCTGCGCCCCAGATGCACGGCGGTCGCTTCGCACAGCAGCAGGCCTTCGGTCTGGGTACCGAAGAAATTGCTCTTCAGCTCAATGGTGGTGAAGCTCTGCGCACCAGCGGGCAAATGGGCGATGGTGGCGTAACCCGCCGACGTGTCGGCCAGCGCAATGATCGTCGCCGCATGCAGAAAGCCGTTCGGCGCCAGCATCTCGGGGCGAATCAACAGCTGCGACGACAGGCGGCCCGGCTCAAGGGCCAGTATTTCCAGGCCGAACCATCCCGGCAGATGCCCGGCACCGCGGGCATTGAGGCTGGCGAGATCGACGTCCTCGCGCAATGTGAATCCGGCCATACTCTCTCCTCTGTCCTTTCGTGTTTCCGTTCTCAAGCTTCCAGCGCTTCGAGGGCCGCCAGGTAACGCGGCACCAGATCGTCACGACGGCTCACGTTGACGCCCAGATCGCGGATCAGCCCGTCCTTCAGGCCATACACCCAGCCGTGCACCGTCAGGCGCTGGCCGCGCTTCCAGGCGTCCTGCACAACGATGGTCTGGCAGACGTTCACCACCTGTTCGAGGGCGTTCAGTTCGCACAGGCGGTCGTGGCGCATGTCCAGCGGCAACAGGTCGACCCGGTCGGAGTGCTTCACATGCACGTCCTGCACATGGCGCAACCACAGATCCACCAGCCCGACCCGGTCGCGACGCAGGGCCGCACCGACACCGCCGCAACCGTAGTGGCCGACCACCATGATGTGCTTGACCTTCAGCACATCGACCGCGTACTGGATCACCGACAGGCAGTTGAGATCGGTATGCACCACCACGTTGGCCACGTTGCGATGCACGAAGACCTCGCCCGGCAACAGGCCGATGATCTCGTTGGCCGGCACGCGAGAGTCGGAGCAGCCGATCCACAGATATTCGGGGTTCTGCAGCGTGGACAGCTTTTCGAAGAAGCCCGGGTCCACCTGGCGCATCTTGCGCGACCAGGCCAGGTTGTAATCGAAGAGGTGGAACAGGTTCTCGTTCTTGATCTCCGCCTCGGACCAGTTATCCAGGTCCAGCGTCAGGAACATCGTGCCTTCCACCCCCGTCGGGTAGTAGGACGGCGCCTCCTTGAAGCCCAGCTCGCGATACAGCTTCACGGCAATGCGCATGGCCGGCAGGGTATCGAGCATCACCTTGTGATAACCGAGAGCCTTTGCCGCCTTGATCGCCGCCAGGGCCAGCACGCGGCCCACGCCGTTGCCGCGGACTTCCGGCTCCACGTAGAGCCGCTTCATTTCGCAGACACCTTCGGTCGCCTGGCGAAGGCCGACACAACCGGCCGGCTTGCCATCGAGTTCGGCGAAGAACAGCCGGCCGGTCGGCGCCGAGTAGGCCCCCGGCAGGGACGCCATCTCTTCGGCGAAGTTCTGAAAGCACAGGTCGACGCCCAGCCAGCCGGCGTAATTTCGGAAGAACTGCCGGACGTGTTCGATTTCGGCATGGTCATCAGGACCGAGAACGCGAAGTATTACTGCCATCGATCAACTCATCCATTAAGACGCAACAGGCCGACACGATACCCGTCCCGGCGCTGCGATTCACCCATCGGACACGGTTTACGCATCGCACAGGGCTTGTAATTACGTTTACGTAAACGTAATCTTGTCGTTAAAAATCAACCGCTGTCACCGAGGCGGGCGGCCAGTTCGGCGCGGGCTTCGTCAGCGCCGGCAACGTTCTCGATCAGCATTTCGGCACATTGCCGCTCGAGGATTTCGATCTCGCCAAGGACGGCGACGATGTCTTCGCGCTGCTGCTCGATGGCCCGCCGGCGCTCCGCCAGCACGGACAGGAAACGCCGCAACTGGGGCGCCGAATTCTTCGCCCCATCGTACATGCCGAGGATTTCGCCCACCTCGGCCAGCGACAGGCCGAGGCGCTTGCCGCGCAGAATCAGGCGCAGACGGGTGCGGTCGCGCTTGGCGTAAATGCGGTTGCGGCCGGAGCGGGTTGGCGAGAGCAGGCCCTCGTCTTCATAAAAACGTATCGCTCGCGGCGTAATCTCGAACTCGCGGGCAAGTTCGGTGATGGTGTAGGTTTGTTCCTGGCTCATGAATCAGACGGGGCGCGCAGCGTTGGCGGTCGGGATGAGGGCCAGTAAATCAGATTTCGCGGGCGCGGGCAACGCAAGCCCCGAAACACATAAAACGAGAACCCAGGAGAGCAAGCCCATGAAGCCCCAACTCGAATACCCCTTCGACACCCTACCCGCCGCAGGCGAAACCCGCCAGATCGCCCCCGGCGTGCACTGGATTCGCATGCCCCTGCCCTTCGCCCTCGACCACATCAACCTGTGGCTGATCGAGGACGGCGACGGCATGGCGATCGTGGACACCGGCTACGGCGTGGACAGCTCCCGCGAGGCGTGGGAAGCCATCCTCGGCAAGCTCGACAAGCCGGTCACGCAGATCATCGTCACCCACTGCCACCCCGACCACCTCGGCCTGGCCCAGTGGCTGGCCGAAAAAACCGGTGCCCCGATCACCATGACCCTCGGCGAATTCCTCGCCGGTCACGCCCTGTGGAACCAGTTGCCGGGCTACGACGTAACATCGATGGTGGCCCAGTTCCGCCGCCACGGCCTCGACGACGTGCGCTGCGAAGCCCTCGGCGGCCGCGGCAATGCCTACAAGCGCGGCGTCCCCTCGCTGCCCGCCAGCTACCGACGCGTCATCCATGGCGATGTACTGAGCATCGGCGGACGTGACTGGCAGATCATCGTCGGTCACGGCCATTCACCGGAACACATGGCGCTGCATTGCGAAGCGGCCGGCATTCTCATTTCCGGCGACATGCTGCTGCCACGCATCTCCACCAACGTCAGCGTTTTTGCGGCCACACCAGACGACGATCCACTCGGTCGATTCCTCGATTCGATCAGGAGTTTCAAGCAGTTGCCGGTAGCCACGCTCGTGCTACCATCCCACGGGAAACCGTTCCGCAATATCGGATTGCGCGTGGATCAGCTCGTCGAGCACCATGACGCCCGCTGCGCGGAACTACTCGCGGCCTGTACCGTGCCACGCAACGCGGGGGAATTGCTTTCCACGCTTTTCCCGCGTGAGCTGGATACGCATCAAGTCATGTTCGCCATGGGGGAAGCCATCGCCCACCTGAACCATCTCGTGCGCAAAAGGGAGGTGTGCGGGTCAGTAGGGGACGATGACGTTATCCGTTTCATCAAAAGCAATTAATCAGGAGAATCCAAGAATGGCTGCGCCAGAAAAAGAAGTCGCAAAGTCCGAGTTGCCGGACCCCAAAGAAGTCGCCAAGACCTACGCGGAAGTTGCGCAGCGGGCCTCCAAGTTGCTCGCCGACCACATGCAGAAACAAGTGAAGAAAGGCCTCAGCGCCCCTTCCGACGAGCTGGGCATCGCCCAGGCCTTCATGGACATGATGGGCAAGCTGCTCGCCAATCCGTATCGCCTGGCCCAGGCCCAGATGAATCTGGTGTGGGATTACTTCTCCCTGTGGCAACACTCCATGATGCGCTTCACCGGCATGGGCGCAGGCAGCCCGATCGCCTCGCCCGCCAAGGACGACAAGCGTTTCAAGGATGAAGAATGGCAGGAGCACTTCCTGTTCGACTACATCAAGCAGTCCTACCTGATCACCGCCCGCCACATCCACGACACGGTTTCCACCGTGGATGGCCTGGACGATCAGTCCCAGAAGAAGGTCAACTTCTACACCCGTCAGTACATCGACGCGCTGTCCCCGTCCAACTTCGCCATGACCAACCCGGAAGTGTTCCGGGAAACCGTCAAGAGCCACGGCCAGAACCTCATCAAGGGTCTGAACAACCTGCTCCGCGACGTGGAAGAAGGCGACGGCAACCTGCGCGTCAAGATGACCGACACCACTGCCTTCGAACTGGGTCGCAACGTCGCCACCACGCCGGGCAAGGTCGTCTTCCAGACCGAAATGATGCAGCTGGTCCAATACACGCCGAGCACCCCGGACGTTTCCAAGCGCCCGCTGATGATCGTGCCGCCGTGGATCAACAAGTTCTACATCCTCGACCTGCGCGAGAAGAACTCCTACATCAAGTGGTGTGTTGATCAGGGCCACACCGTCTTCGTGATCTCGTGGGTCAATCCGGACGAGCGTCTGGCCGAGAAGAGCTTCGACTCCTACCTCCTCGAAGGCACCCTGGCTGCGGTCGACGCCATCATCGAGCAGACCGGCGCCAAGGAAATCAACGCCGCCGGCTACTGTCTGGGCGGCACCCTGCTGGCCACCACGCTGGCCTACATGGCGGCCAAGAAGGACAAGCGGATCGCTTCCGGCACCTTCTTCACCACCATGACCGACTTCGCCGATGCCGGCGAGCTGTCCGTCTTCATCGACGAAGGCCAGATCGCCAGCCTCGAAAAGAAGATGTTCGAGCGCGGCTACCTCGAAGGCTCCGAAATGGCCGGCACCTTCAACATGCTGCGTGCCAACGACCTGATCTGGTCCTTCGTGGTCAATAACTACCTGATGGGCAAGGATCCGTTCCCGTTCGACCTGCTCTACTGGAACTCCGACTCCACGCGCATGCCGGCGAAGATGCACAGCTTCTATCTTCGCAACATGTACATGAAGAACCTGCTGAAGGTGCCCGGCGGCATCGAAGTGGGTGGCGTGCCCATCGATCTCTCGAAGATCAAGGTTCCGACCTACTTCATCTCCACCATCGAAGACCACATCGCCCCGTGGAAGAGCACCTACGCCGGTGCCCGCAACTTCGGCGGCAACGTGCGCTTCGTGCTCGGCGGCTCCGGCCACATTGCCGGCATCGTCAACCCGCCGGCTGCCAACAAGTACGGCTACTGGGTTACCCCGGGCGACAAGCTGCCGGAAACCGCCGACGAGTTCTTCGCTGGCGCCGAGCAGCACCCGGGCTCCTGGTGGACCGACTGGCAAGCCTGGCTGATGGGCCAGGACAGCAGCAAGGTTCCCGCCCGCGACCCCGTCAAGGGCAAGCTGACGGTACTCGAAGATGCACCGGGCTCCTTCGTCAAGGCCCGTCTGGACGCCAAGAAGGCCGCCTGATCATCAGGTAGCGCCAATCGGAAAGGGGGCTTCGGCCCCCTTTCTTTTTTACCCTTCCGTTCAGGACCCCCTGTGGCCACCTACCTCCTCGACGCCCCCCTGCCCCACGGCCTGCCGGTCATCCTCGACACCAATGTGGTGCTGTCCCTGTGGATGTTCGAAGACCCGGCCCTCGTGCGCCTGCGCGCCGCCGTGGAAAGCGGCGCCCTGCGCCCCTTCAGCCGCGAAGACTGCCTCGGCGAACTCGCCCGGGTGCTCGCCTACTCCCAGTTCGCCCAGCCCCCGGAGCGCCAGGCGGAGATCGCCGCCACTTACCGGGCCCGCTGCACCCTCGTCGAACCCGTCGAGCCGCCTGTCTGCGAGCTGCCCAACTGCCTCGACCGGGACGACCAGAAATTCCTCGAACTGGCCCGTGACAGCGGCGCCCGGGCCCTGCTGACCCGCGACAAACTGGTGCTCAAACTCGGCCGCCGGCCGGTCATCGCCGCCCGCTTCGCCATCCTGACTCCGGAGCGCCTGCAGGCACTGCTGCCAAGTACGCCCTGACGCCACAAAAATTAACGTGTCATGAGTCTAAAGGTTAAAAAGAGCAGCTAGACTAAATGTCTGACCTTTCAGCAGGGAGCTTCTCCATGGCCATCGAATCCGGTTTCGAAATCGGCAGCATCGTTACCAACTACCTCATCCCGCTGGGCTGGAAACTCGCTGGCGCCATCGCCCTGTGGATCATCGGCGGCTGGGCCATCAACCTCATCGGCAACCTGTCGAGTCGTGGCATGACGCGCCAGAAGGTCGAACCGACCCTCATTCGTTACGTCGAAGCCACCCTGCGCGTCATCATGCGCATCGTGCTGGTCATCGTCATCCTGTCGGTATTCGGCATCGAAACCACCAGCTTCGCGGCCCTCATCGCCGCTGCCGGCGTGGCCATCGGTGTGGCCTGGAGCGGCCTGCTGTCGAACTTTGCAGCGGGTGCCTTCCTGATCATCCTGCGGCCGTTCAAGGTTGGCGACTTCATCAGCGGCGCCGGCATCACCGGTACCGTCAAGGAGATCGGCCTGTTCGCCACCACCATCGACCAGCCCGACAACGTGCGTACCACCGTCGGCAACAACAAGCTGTTCTCCGACAACATCGTCAACTACACCCTCAACCCGTGCCGTCGGGTAGACCTGACCGCCCAGATCGCCCACGCGGTCGATCCCAAGCAAGCCATCGAGCTCATCCGCACCCGCATCAGCCAGATCCCCAATGTGCAGAAGGATCCGGCCCCGGACGTGGAAATCCTCGAGTTCAACGCCGCCGGCACCAAGCTGGTCGTGCGCCCCTACTGCCACAACGACCACTACTGGCAGGTGTATTTCGATACCAACAAGGCCCTCGCCGAAGTCGGTGCCGCCAACGGCTGGCCGATTCCAGCCCCGCACCAGGTACTGCGCCAGCCGGTTTAAAGCACCAGCCCGGAACAAAACGCCCACCCAGCCGGTGGGCGTTTTTCATTCCAGCCCGGCCAGGCTCCTGCGCAGGGCAGCCAGATAACGCAGCCCGGTCGCAGCCCGGCTGCCATACCAGGACGTCATCTCTCCGTCGATCAAGGCCGCCGGCCGGCCGGCCAGCACCTCCACCTCCGCCACATGCTTGTCGCGAAAACTGTAGGGCTCCGACGACAGGAAGACCCGGCTCACCTCGCCCAGCCACGGCGCGTCCCATTCGAAGGCCGGATAACGGGGCACATCCTCCGCTGGCCAGCTCTGCCAACCCACCGTCGCCAGCGTTGCCGAAATGTAGGTGCTGCGCGCCACGCTCATCCACGGGTCACGCCAGATCAGGTAAAGCACCCGCTCCGGCGGCAGGCCGGCGCCCACGGCACGCGCTTCGGCAAGAGCCGCCTGCAGGTCCAGCGCCAGGCTTTCCGCCTCGGCCTCACGCCCAAAGATGGCCCCGAACAAGCGAAACACCGCCAGGTTGTCTTCCGGTGCACAGGGATGGGTGACGATCACGTGAGGCACGAACTCCGCGATCTCTTCGACGCACTCGCGCCGGTTCTCGTCGATATTGACGATCACGTGGGTCGGTGCCAGTTCGCGCAGGCGCACCAGGTTCACATCCTTGGTGCCGCCCACTTTCGGGATCGGCTTGAGGATTTCCCGCGGGTGAGTGCAAAAGCCGGTCCGCCCGACCAGCTGGTCCGTCAGGCCCAGGTCGCACACCAGTTCGGTGAGGGACGGCACCAGCGACACGATACGTGCCGGTCCGGCATGGCGCGCATGGCGCCGCCCCACCGCATCCACCAGAAAGTTTTCATCCGTCTCGATCATCATCACGCAAGTATCTCAAGAGCCGCGCCGTTATTGGAACAAGACGCAAGTCGCGATACTCTCAGGTAATGACAGGCTGGCGCACCCATACACGGAGAAAATCATGAAAATAGGCGTTCCAAGGGAAACAAAGAACCACGAATACCGGGTCGGCCTGACCCCCAGCGCGGTGCGCGAAGTCGTCGCCCACGGCCATGAGGTCTACGTCGAGTCGGGAGCGGGCCACGGCATCGGCGCCAGTGACAGCGACTACGAGCGGGCCGGTGCCAAAATCGCCCTCAATGCCGAGGAAGTCTTTGCCCTGGCCACGATGATCGTCAAGGTCAAGGAGCCCATTGCCGAGGAGCGCGCCCGCCTCAAGCCCCACCACCTGCTGTTCACCTACCTGCACCTGGCACCGGATCCCGGCCAGGCCGAGGACATCCTCACCAGCGGTGCCACTGCCATTGCTTACGAGACGGTTACCGCCCCCGGCGGCGGCCTGCCATTGCTCGCCCCGATGTCGGAAGTGGCTGGACGCATGAGCATCCAGGCCGGCGCCGCTGCGCTCGAAAAATCCCATGGCGGCCGCGGTGTGCTGCTGGGCGGCGTACCCGGCGTGGAACCGGGCCGGGTGGTAATCATCGGCGGCGGCACGGTCGGCAACAACGCCGCCCACACGGCCGTCGGCATGGGTGCCGACGTGACCATCGTCGACAAGTCCCTGGCGGTGCTGCGCCACCTGGATGAAATCTACGGCGGCCGGGTCAAGACCCTCTACGCCACCCGCGACGCCATCGAACGCCTCGTCCTGCAGGCCGATCTGGTGATCGGCGCGGTGCTGATCCCCGGCGCCGCCGCCCCCAAGCTGGTCACCCGTACCATGCTGTCAGCGATGAAACCCGGGGCGGTCATTGTCGACGTGGCCATCGACCAGGGCGGCTGCTTCGAAACCTCCCGCCCCACCACCCACACTGACCCTACCTATGTGGTGGACGGCATCGTTCATTACTGCGTGTCGAACATGCCCGGCGCCGTGGCCCGCACCGCCACCTACGCCCTCAACGCTGCCACCCTGCCCTACGTGCTGCTGCTGGCCGACAAGGGCTGGAAAGAAGCGCTGAAGGAGGACGCCGGACTGCGCGCCGGTCTCAACATCTGCGCTGGCAACGTCACCCATCCGCAGGTCGCCGAAGCCCTCGGCAAGAAGTACCTGCCGGCCATCACCCAGCTCGGTTGAGCCACCGAAAGGCCCTTGACAGGGCCTTTTTTCTGGTCAATTATCTGCCTATGCAGTAATTGCTTAAGACAACCATGTCCCAACCCGCAAATCCGTCCCGCCCGCCTTACACCGTCGAAAATTACCAGCAAGACGAAAGCATCGGCTTTCTCGTCCATCAGGTGAAACTGCGCCTTACCCAGGCCATCGACGAAAAAATCAGTGATCTCGACATCACCGCCGCTCAATGGGTGGTGCTCAAGCAGATCGCCCTGCGCAACGGCGAAACGGCCACGGCCCTGTGCAAATGCAGCGGCTGCGACACCGGCTCGATGACACGCATGCTCGACCGGCTGGAAGAAAAAAACCTGATCCGCCGCGAACGCAGCACCACCGACCGCCGTGTCGTGCTCTTGCACGTCACCGAAAACGGTCAGGCCCTGCTGCCGAAGGTCGTACCCCTGATCGTAGAAGCCCTCAACTACGCGCTGGTGGACTTCAGCGGCGACGAGTTTGAGCAGGCCAAGGCCTTGCTGCGCCGGATGGTGGTCAACCTGGATGCACGCCACGGCTGAACCGGTAGCCGGCAAAAAATCCGCGGCGATGATCGCCGCTTTTTTTGAACAAATACCTGCCTTGGCAGTTACCGTACAGGCAGTTTCAGCCCAGTACAGGAAACCCGTATGAACCGACATCTCATACCCCTGCTGCCCCTGATTGCCATGCTGACCGCCTGCGCCAGCCCCGGCAGCCTCGCCCCCCAGGGCAAAGCCATCGATCCGGCCAGCCTCGCCGCCACGCAAAGTCTCTCCGCCCCTTCCGGCGCATGGCCCACTGACACCTGGTGGAGCCGCTACGGCGATCCCCAACTCGACCGCCTGGTGAACGCCGCCCTGCACGACAGTCCGACCCTGGCCCTGGCTCGCGCCCGCCTCGACCGGGCCAAAGCCCAGGCCGGCATGATCGCCGCGAACAACGGCCTGCAAGTCAGCGCCAATGCCGAAGGCACCCAGCAACGCCTGTCGGAGAATTACATCTACCCGCCCGGCGTGGCCGGCAGCTATACCAGCCTCAACCGGGTGGCCCTCGACTTCAGCCTCGAACTCGACTTCTGGGGGCGCAACCGGGCAGCGCTGGATGCGGCCGTCGGCCAGGCCCGGGCGGCCGAAGCCGAAGCCGCCGGCACCCGCCTGCTGCTGGCCAGCGCGGTAACCCGCGCCTACCTGCAGTTCGACCGCCTGCACCAGTTGCACGCGGTGGCCGACGCCACCCTCGTCCAGCGCGAAAAACTGCAGGAACTCGTCCGCCTGCGCCAGAAGGCCGGCCTGGAGACCAAAGCCGAAGTCCAGCAGGCCATCGGCAGCATTGCCGCTGCCCGCGCCGAGCGCAGCGCCCTCGACGCGCAGCTCGCGCT
>NZ_SDKK01000017.1 GCF_008107625.1 Zoogloea oleivorans | reverse complement strand
TCTGTCCACCGGCAAGAACATCCACGAAACCCGCGAATGGATCATCCGCAATTCGCCCGTACCGATCGGCACCGTGCCCATCTACCAGGCGCTGGAGAAGGTCGACGGCAAGGCCGAAGACCTCACCTGGGAAATCTTCCGCGACACCCTCATCGAGCAGGCCGAGCAGGGCGTGGACTACTTCACCATCCACGCCGGCGTGCTGCTGCGCTACATCCCCATGACCGCCGAGCGCATGACCGGCATCGTCAGCCGCGGTGGCTCGATCATGGCCAAGTGGTGCCTGGCGCATCACAAGGAAAGCTTCCTCTACACCCACTTCGAGGACATCTGCGAAATCATGAAGGCCTACGACGTGGCCTTCAGCCTCGGCGACGGCCTGCGTCCGGGCTCCATCTACGACGCCAACGACGACGCCCAGCTGGGCGAACTCAAGACCCTCGGCGAGCTGACCCAGATCGCCTGGAAGCACGACATCCAGACCATCATCGAAGGCCCCGGCCACGTGCCCATGCATCTCATCAAGGAGAACATGGACCTGCAGCTCGAGCACTGCCAGGAAGCCCCGTTCTACACCCTGGGCCCCCTGACCACCGACATCGCCCCGGGCTACGACCACATCACCAGCGGCATCGGCGCCGCCATGATCGGCTGGTACGGCACCGCCATGCTGTGCTACGTCACCCCGAAGGAACACCTCGGCCTGCCCGACAAGGACGACGTCAAGGAAGGCATCATCACCTACAAGCTGGCCGCCCACGCCGCCGACCTGGCCAAGGGCCACCCGGGGGCGCAGATCCGCGACAACGCGCTGTCAAAAGCCCGTTACGAGTTCCGCTGGGACGACCAGTTCAACCTCGGCCTCGACCCGGACAAGGCGAAGAGCTTCCATGACGAAACCCTGCCCAAGGAATCGGCCAAGGTGGCCCACTTCTGCTCCATGTGCGGTCCGCACTTTTGCTCGATGAAGATCACCCAGGACGTGCGCGACTTCGCCGCCAAGCAGGGCATCGCCGAAGCCGAGGCGCTGGCGAAGGGCATGGAAACCAAGGCCATCGAGTTCGTGAAGACGGGCGCGGAGATCTACCGGAAGGTGTAAGGACACCCCTGTGGGTCGGACTTCAGTCCGACAGCACGCGTTGGTCGAAGCGCCTTGTCGGACTGAAGTCCGACCCACAGGGGGGCGGGGGCTGCTTACAGCCCTTGCAACATTTCCCAGGCCAGCTTGGCGATCAGCACCGACACCACGACGAGGAAGGCCTGGCGCACGAAACCGCTGCCCCGGCGCAGGGCGATGAGGGTGCCGACCTGGGCGCCGGCCAGGTTGCAGGCGGCCATGACCAGTCCGACGGTCCACAACAGGGGGCCGTGGCTGGCGAAGAAGCTGATGGCGGACACATTGGTGGCGACGTTGATGAGCTTGGCGCTGGCCGAGGCGCGCAGAAAGTCCATGCCGAACAGCCGGACGAAGCCGAAGATCAGGAAGCTGCCGGTGCCCGGGCCGAAGAAGCCGTCGTAGAAGCCGATTACGCCGCCGAAGGCGATGGCGCGCCAGGTGTCCGCCGGGCGCAGCTCGCGGGTGGCGGCGTGGCCGAAATCCTTGCGCCGGAAAGTATGAATGGCCACGCCCAGCATCAGGACCAGCACCAGGGGGCGCATGGCCTCGCGGGGCAGCCAGGCAACGACGGCGGCACCGAACCAGGCCCCGAGTAGGGCCGCGCCTGAGGCGGGCAGCACCACCGCCCAGGGAATCCTGACGGCGCGGGCGTAGTGCCACAGGGCCGCACCGGTGCCGGCGATGCTGGACAGCTTGTTGGTGCCGAACAGGGTCGGAATGGCGACCTGGGGAAAGCTGCTCAGCAGGACGGGGATCTGGATCAGTCCGCCGCCGCCGACCACGGCATCCACCAGGCCGGCGAAGAAGGCCACGGTGCCAAGAAACAGGAGATCGAATGGCATGGGAAGGGAGAAACGATAAACGCCCAACCCGTGAAGGGCTGGGCGTGAAAGTTGGCAGGAAGGGCGCTCGGTCAGGCGGCTGCGGGAGCCTCCCCGGCAAGGGGCAGGGCCGTGTCCTCGTCGTCGAGGGCTTCATCCACCGGGTCGATGGCTTTTTCCCACTTGCCCACGGCAGCGGTGGCGATGGCATTGCCCAGCACGTTGGTGGCCGTGCGCCCCATGTCGAGGAAGTGGTCGATGCCCATGATCAGCAGCAGGCCGGCTTCCGGCAGATGGAACATCGGCAGTACCGCGGCCACCACCACCAGCGACGAGCGGGGCACGCCGGCCACGCCCTTGCTGGAGATCATCAGCACCAGCAGCATGGTGACCTGCTCACCCAGCGACATGGGAATGCCGTAGGCCTGGGCCACGAAGAGCGAGGCGAAGGCCGTGTACATCATCGAGCCGTCCAGGTTGAAGGAGTAGCCGAGGGGCAGTACGAAGCCGGTGACCCGGTTGCGCACGCCGAACTTCTCGAGCTGTTCCATCAGCTTGGGGTAGGCCGATTCGCTGCTGGCGGTGGAGAAGCCGAGCAGCATCGGGCTGCGCACCAGCTTGATGAGGCGGAACACTTCGCGGCCGAGCACCAGGTAGCCGGCGCCGATCAGCACGGCCCACAGCACGAAGAGGGCCAGGTAGAAGCTGGCCAGCAGCTTGCCGAAGACGGTCAGCATGCCGACACCTTGTACCGTCACCACCGCCGCCACGGCGCCGAAGACGCCAAGCGGGGCAAGGCGCATCACGTAGTCGGTGACCTTGAGCATCACGTGGACGACTTCTTCCATGGTCTGCACCAGGCTGCGCGCGGCCTGGTTGTGCAGGTTGCCGAGGGCCAGACCGAAGAACACCGAAAACACCAGGATCTGCAACACCGAGTTGCCGGCCATGGCTTCGACGATGCTCTTCGGGAAGACCTGGGTGATGAAGTCCTTCAGGTTGAGAGCGCCGGTTTTCAGATTGGTGGCGGTGCCGACTTCGGGCAGCGGCATGTTCAGCGCGCTGCCAGGCTGCAGCAGGTTGGCGAACACCAGGCCGATGAGCAGCGAGACCAGCGAGGCGGCGACGAACCAGCCCATGGCCTTCGCGCCGATGCGCCCGACGGTCTTGGAATCGCCGATGTTGGCCAGCCCGGACACCAGGGTCGCGAACACCAGCGGGGCGATGATCATCTTGATCAGGCGCAGGAAAATGTCGGTGATGACGCCGAAATAGCCGGCGATTTCCTTGGCAGCCTCGGGGGTCGGCGCGGCCTGGTTGCAGGCGTAGCCGGTGAGGATGCCGAGGATCAGCGCGGCAAAGATCAGCATCGACGACTTGTTGGCTTTCATGTTCGTCTCCTGGGTGGATTGAGTCGGGTGGATGCGGTTATCAGACGTTGGCGCGGGTGGGCAGCGGACGCGGGCGGGTCAGCACTTCGGGGCGCAGCACCTCGTCGAGCGCTTCCCGGGTCATCAGGCCGCGGGCCAGTACGATCTCCGCCACGCCCAGGCCGGTGGCATGCGCTTCGGCGGCCACGTCGGTGGCGTTGGCGTAGCCGATGTAGGGATTGAGCGCGGTGACAATGCCGATGGAGCGCTCGACGGTGGCGCGCAGGGCCTCGCGGTTGGCGGTGATGCCGTCCACGCACAGGTCGGCGAGGGTGGTGCACCCGCGCGACAGGTGCAGCACGCTCTTGAACAGGCTGTGGGCGATGATCGGCTCGAAGGCGTTGAGTTGCAGCTGGCCGGCTTCGGCGGCGAAGGTCACGGTCAGGTCGTTGCCGATGACTTCGTAGGCGATCTGGTTCACCACTTCCGGGATCACCGGATTGACCTTGCCCGGCATGATCGAGGAGCCGGCCTGGCGGGCCGGCAGGTTGATCTCGCCAAAGCCGGCGCGGGGGCCGGAGGACAAGAGGCGCAGGTCGTTGCAGACCTTGGACAGCTTGGCCGCCACGCGCTTGAGCACGCCGGACAACTGGATGAAGGAGCCACAGTCCTGGGTGGCCTCGATGAGGTTCGGCGAGGTGATCACCGGAATGCCGCTGGTCTCGACCAGGCGGCGGCACACCAGCGCGGCGTAATCCGGGTGGGCATTGATGCCGGTACCGATGGCGGTGGCGCCCAGGTTGATCTCGCGGATCAGCAGGGCGGCTTCCTTGAGGCGCTCCTCGTCTTCGCCGAGCATGGTGGCGTAGGTGGAGAATTCCTGGCCGAGGGTCATCGGCACTGCGTCCTGCAGCTGGGTGCGGCCCATTTTCAGCACGTCGGCGAATTCCTCGGCCTTGCGCTCGAAGGCAAAGCGCAGGTGGGCCATCGAATCCACCAGACGGAAAATGCCCACGTAGGTGGCCAGCTTGAGGGCGCTGGGGTACACGTCGTTGGTGGACTGGCTCATGTTGACGTGTTCGTTGGGGTGCAGGAACCCGTATTCGCCGCGCTGGTGACCCATGATTTCCAGGGCGACGTTGGCGATGACCTCGTTGGCGTTCATGTTGGTGGAGGTGCCGGCGCCGCCCTGGATGACGTCCACCACGAACTGCTCGTGATATTTGCCGGCGATGATCTCGCGGCAGGCGGCCACGATGGCCTCGGTGCGCGCGTTATCGAGGAGGCCCAGTTCCCGGTTGGCCTGGGCGGCGGCCAGCTTGATCTGGGCCAGGGCGCGCACCAAGTCCGGGTAGGCGGCAATGGTGATGCCGGTGATGTTGAAGTTCTCGAGGGCGCGCAGGGTGTGCACGCCGTAGTAGGCGGCGCTGGGCACGGCCTTGTCGCCGAGAAGGTCGTGTTCCATGCGATGGGTGGTGATGTTCATGCTTGTCTCCGTTGGTTTGAGTATCGGTTGCCGGGCTGGCTGCTGCCGCTCTTTGTCCGTATTCAGTCGCAGGAGACGTGCCATGCTGAAAGCGTCGTTGGGTGTTTTTAGTTGTTTGATTTGAAAGGGTAAAATTTATGGGTCGAGCAGGAGCGTTCGGATTTCCGGATTATCCGGCCCGCGCGCATCCGGAAAACCGAACGCTCGGGCCGAAGGACGCCGACCGGCCGGAGGGTGTAGGCTCGCGCCTGTGGGGCAGGCGCCGGTCGGCTCTGCCTGCAGCCCGGCGCGTTGGTGTGGTGGGATTTTTGGCCGGTCAGGAATGACCGGGGTGATGGCCGGATGGTTTGGGTGACGGGTTGAGAATGGCTTTGCGGATTGCAATAAACGGGTACGGACGAATCGGGCGGTGCTTTTTGCGGGCGCTGCTGGCCTCGCCGGTGCGGGGGCAGTTTTCAGTGGTGGCGATCAACGAGCCGGCCGATCTGGAGAGCATGGCTTACCTGACCCGCTTCGATTCGACCCACGGGTGTTTTCCGGGGACGGTGGAGGTGGGCGACAACTGCCTGCGTATCGATGGAACGGACATTCCGGTCTTTCATGCGGATACGCCGGAGGGTGTGGACTGGCGGGCGATTGGCGTGGACATCCTGATCGAGGCGTCGGGGCGTTACAGCTACCGGCATGAGCTGCAGCGCTTCCTGGATGCAGGTTGCCGCCGCCTGCTGTTGTCGCACCCGGGGCACAGCGCCGGGGACGTGGATCAGACCATCGTCTTCGGCATGAACCACGAACTGCTGACGGGCGACGAGCGCATTGTGTCGGCGGCGTCGTGCACCACCAATGCCATCGTGCCGGTGCTGGTCATGCTCGACGAGGCCTACGGGCTGGACCACGCGCTGATGACGACGCTGCATTCGGTGATGAACGATCAGCCGCTGATCGACGGTTATCACCATACCGACCTGCATCGCACCCGTTCGGCGATGCAGTCGATGATCCCGGTGTCCACCGGGCTGGCCAGGGGCGTGCAGCGCATGTTGCCGGAGCTGGCCGGGCGCATCGAATCGAAGGCGATCCGGGTGCCGGTGGTGAATGTGTCGGCCATCGACCTGGTGGTGACGCTCCGGCGCGGCACGACGGCGGCGGCGGTGAATGCGCTGCTGCGCGCCGCGGTGGATGGCCAGGGCTCGGGGCGCATGGCCTACACCGACGAGCCGCACGCCTCCATCGACTTCAACCACAGCCCCCATTCGGCCATTGTCGACGGCGGCCAGACACGGATGAGCGGCGAGCGCTTGCTCAACCTGCTGGTGTGGTTCGACAACGAATGGGGCTTCGCCAACCGGATGATCGACGTGGCGGCGTTTTGGGGTGCGCGGATGAAGTGACGGGGGAAGTCGGACTGAAGTCCGACCCACAGGTGATCACGATGCCTTTGCGGGTCGGACTTCAGTCCGACAACGTGGCCTGAACGGGTGCTGTCGGGTTGAGACCCGACCCACAGGTGATCATGGTGCTTTTGTGGGTCGGACTTCAGTCCGACAGCAGGGCCTGAATGGGCGCTTAGCTGAAGCCGCGCGCGAATGCCGTGGCTTGCCCGATGGCCCGCTTGGCGTCCAGTTCGGCGGCCACGTCGGCGCCTCCGACCAGCGTGTGGGGGATGCCCGCCGCTTCCAGCCCGGCCACCAGATCGCGCCGCGGCTCCTGGCCGGCGCAGATCACCACCGTATCCACATCGAGCACCTGCACCTTGCCATCCACCTGGATGTGCAGGCCGGCGTCGTCGATGCCGAGGTATTCCACGCCACCCAGCATGCTGACGCCGCGCTTCTTGAGCAGCAGGTTGCGCGCCCAGCCGGTGGTCTTGGCGAGTCCGCCGCCGACCTTGCTGGACTTGCGCTGCAGCAGCCACAGTTGGCGTGGCGTGGCCGGCATCTGCGGCGGGGTCAGGCCGCCCCGGTTGGCGGTATAGGTGGGGTCGATGCCCCATTCGTGCCGGTAGGCGGCCACCGGGTCGGGGCTGTCGCCGGCGTGGGTGAGCAGTTCGGCCACGTCGAAACCGATGCCGCCGGCGCCGATGATGGCGACCTTGCTGCCTACCTGACGGCGCCCCTCGATCACGTCAATGTAGTTCGCCACCTTGGAGTGGGCGATGCCGGGGATGGCCGGTTGGCGGGGCGTGATGCCGGTGGCGAGGACGACGTGGTCGAAGCCGGTTAGCTCGTTTGCGGCGACGGGTTTGCCGAGCTGCACATTCACGTCAAGCTCGCCAAGGCGGGTGCGGAAATAGCGCAGGGTGTCGGCGAAGTCTTCCTTGCCGGGGATCTTGCGGGCGTAGTTGAACTGGCCGCCCACTTCGGTGGCGGCATCGAACAGGCTTACCGTGTGGCCGCGCTCGGCCAGCGTGGTGGCGGCAGCGAGGCCGGCCGGGCCGGCGCCGATCACGGCGACACGCTTGGGCGTGGTGCTGGCAGCGGGGGGCGCTTCGTATTCGCGGCAGGCATCCGGATTGACCAGACAGGAGGCGACCTTGCCGGCGAAGATGTGGTCAAGGCAGGCCTGGTTGCAGGCGATGCAGGTGTTGATGGCGTCGGCACGGCCGGTGGCGGCCTTGTTCACAAAGTCGGCATCGGCCAGGAAGGGGCGCGCCATGGACACCATGTCGGCGTCGCCGCGGGCCAGGATGTCTTCGGCCACCTGCGGGTCGTTGATGCGGTTGCTGGTGATCAGCGGAATCTTCACCGCGCCACGCAGGCGTCCGGTGACCCAGCTGAAGGCGCCCCGCGGCACGCTGCTCATGATGGTCGGGATGCGCGCCTCGTGCCAGCCGACCCCGGTGTTGATGATGTTGACGCCGGTGGCTTCGACGGCCTGGGCAAAGGCGACAACTTCGTCCCAGGTGCTGCCGCCGTCCACCAGGTCGAGCATGGACAGGCGGAAGATGATGATGAAATCCGGCCCGCTGGCGGCGCGCACGGCGCGCAACACTTCCAGCCCGAAGCGGCAGCGGTTCTCGAAGCTGCCGCCCCATTCGTCGTCGCGCAGGTTGGTGCCGGGGGCGAGGAACTGGTTGATCAGGTAGCCCTCGGAGCCCATCACCTCGACGCCGTCGTAGCCGGCCTGGCGAGCCAGAGCGGCGGTGTGGGCGTAGTCGGCGATGGTCTGGCGGATTTCGTCGTTGGTGAGTGCGCGCGGCGTGGCGGCGTTGATCGGTGCCTTGAGGGCCGACGGGGCGACCGGTGCCTTGCCGTAGGCGTAGCGCCCGGTGTGCAGGAGTTGCAGGCAGATCCGGCCGCCGTTTTCGTGCACCGCGCGGGTGATGACGCGGTGCTGGTCGGCCTCGGCTTCGGTGTCGAGTACCGAGCCGCCCTGGTGGATGCCGCCCTCCTTGTTCGGCGCAAAGCCGCCGGTGACGATGAGGCCGACGCCGCCTTTGGCCCGTGCAGCGTAGAAGGCGGCGAGGCGCTCGAAGGGGTGATCCATCTCCTCCAGCCCGGTGTGCATCGAGCCCATCAGCACCCGGTTGGGGAGGGTGGTGAAGCCGAGATCGAGGGGGGCGAGGAGGTGGGGGTAGGGGGAATTCATGGTGCTGCTGTCTCCGTCTTTTATGGTTGTTGACATTTATTTCATGGGTAGCCGAAATAAATGTCAACCTGCCCTAACGGAAGACGCGCTGCAGCGCCACCACCGGAATCAGCGCCAGTGCCACCAGGCCGCAGGCGGTGTAGGCATCGGCGCAGGCCTGGGCGAGGGCGGCGGCATGCTGTGCGCTGGCCGGTGCGCCGTGCAGGAGGCGGGCGGCCCAGTCGAGGCTGGCGTGGCCGGTATCCAGGTGCCTGGCGTAGCGCCATTCGAGCACCAGTGTGCCCACTGCAATCGCCGAGGACAGGCCCAGCTGGCGCACGATGTTCTTCACCTGATAGGCGTGGGAGAAGACCTTGGGCGCAATCTGGGTGAAGGTACCGAAGGCCACCGGCCCCATGTAGATCGGCACGGCCAGGCCGACGAGCAGCGTGGGGATGATGATCTGCTGCCAGTCGGTCACTGCGGCGGACTGGCCGAGCCATAAAGAAGCAGTGGCCAGCAGCACGAGTCCGCTGAGCATGAAGGGACGCAGCCTTGGCCAACGGCGGGCCAGCGCCACGTGGGCGAGGGCGGCGAGCACGCTGCAGCTCATCGACGCGCTGAGGACCATGGCGGTGGTCGTCATGCTCTGGCCGAGGCCGTGCTGGAACAGGATGGGCAGGATGAAGCCGATCAGCCCAAGCATGAAATAGCCGCAGAAATAGAAGGCGATGCCGAACAGGTAGCGCAGCTGGAACAGGCCCCGGTAGTCGATCAGTGGCCGTTCGCGTTGCCACTGGCGGGCGGCGAAGATACTCAAGGCGATGATCGAGGCGGCGCCTGTGGCCAGCACCTGTCCGGGGTGCGACAGGAGTTCGAACTGCAGGCCCTGAATGGCGTATTGCAGCGCGAAGACGGCGATCACCAGGCCGAGCAGCCAGCCCCAATGTTCTTCGCTGCGGGCTTCGGGCGGGGTGGTGTCGCGGTCCAGGCGCGGGCCGGCGATCCACGCCACGGCGGCGGTGAGCGGCAGCATGGCCCAGAAGGGCGCCTGCCAGCCGCCGAGGGTGATCAGGCCGGCGGCGGCCAGTGGCGAAATGGCGGTGGCGCCGAGCAGGGTGCCGATAAAGACCAGCAGGCCGGAGAAGCGGGCTTCGGCCGGCAGGCGGTTGATCTGCAGGCGTCCGGCAGTGAAGAAGGTGGCCCCGCCCATGCCTTGCAGGGCGCGGCCGGCGGCAAACTGGGTAAGGCCGTCGGCGGTGGCGCACAGGGTGGCACCCACGGCGAAGACGCCCAGCGAGGCGAGGATGAAATCCCGATAGCCGAAGCGTTCGACGACCCACTGGTGCTTGTAGAGCATGAAGATCGCGCACACCCCATACACCGTGTAGGCGAAGGCGAACTCTTCGGCGCGCAGGCCGAGCCCGCCCATGATGGGAGCAGCAGCAAAGGTGACCATGCCGGTCTCGAAGAACTCCACGCAGGTGACGGCGGCGATCACCCACAGCAGGCTGCGGAGGGAAACGGGGCGGTCGTCGGGCGGGGAGAGGGGCATCGTGGCCGATTGAACGCGCAAGCTGCGCTCCTGAGGATGGGGTTGCTCCAGTCTAGTGGGCGTGGTGTGATGCTTCAAATCGATTGACTTGATCAATAATATCGACATGACCGATATCGACTACGCGGCCTTCCGCCGCCTCGACCTGAACCTGCTGGTGGCTTTTGATGCGCTGATTGCCGAGACCAGCGTCAGCCGCGCCGCCGGCCGCCTGTGCATCGGCCAGCCGGCCATGAGTCATGCACTGGCACGTCTGCGGGAGCTGTTCGGCGACGACATTCTGTTCCGCGAGGGAGCAGCCATGCGTCCGACGCCCCGCGCGCTGGCACTGGCCGGGCCGATCCGCCAGGTGCTCGATGATATTCAGCAGGTGGCCCGTGGGGCGCAGCCCTTTGACCCGGCCGAGGCCGAGGGGCGCGTCCGCATCGCCCTCAACGATCCGCTGGAAGCCTTGCTGCTGCCTGGCCTGGTGGCCCGTTTGCGGGCGCAGGCGCCGCGCCTGACCCTGTCGGTGCTGCCTGTTCCGGCGTCGCGCCAACTGGAGCAGCTGGATGCCGGCGCGGTCAGCCTGCTGGTCGGTCACCATCCACAGGTGCGCGAGGTGCATAGCCAGCTGCCGCTGTATGAGTCGGGGTTTTCGTGCGTCTTCAATCCGGCGCTGATTGAGGTGCCGCCAAAGCCCGACCTGGCCGCGCTGGCGCGTCTGCCGCACATCCACACCACCTATGCCGGCGAGCCGCCGGGCGTGGTGGACCGGGTTTTCAAGGCGCATGGGCTGACCCGCCAGGTGGTGGCGCGCAGCGCGATGCCCCTGTCGATTCCCTTCGTGCTCAAGCGCAGCCCGCTGGTGGCGATCCTGCCGGACATGCTGGCGCGGATGTTCGCCGCCCATACCGACTTGCGCTTCGAGCCGCTGCCGGTGGCGGGGCTGAGCCTGCCGATCAGTCTGGTCAGCCATCGCCGCGAACGCAGCGACCCGCTCATCGAGTTTGTGGCGCGGCGGCTGGTGGAGAGCGTCGAGGAGTGGGTGGCGGCCTCGGGGGCGTGAGCTATTCCCGTGGGTCGGACTTCAGTCCGACAACAGGGGCTGAACGGGCACTGTCGGACTGAAGTCCGACCCACGGGATGTTGTCAGTTCCGGGCCGTGTCCGGTGCGTCGTGGAGGGTGTCGGCCTGCATCAGTTGCGGGAACAGGCGCGTCCACAGCCCGACGACGACCAGCGTGGCGGCGCCGCCGAGCAGTACCGACGGCACGGCGCCGAACCACGCGGCGGTGAGGCCGGATTCGAACTCGCCGAGCTGGTTGGAGGCACCGATGAAAATGGAGTTCACTGCACTGACCCGCCCGCGCATGTCGTCGGGCGTTTGCAGTTGCACGAGGGATTGGCGAATCACCATGCTGACCATGTCGGTGGCGCCGCCAAGGGCCAGGAAGAACACTGACAGCCACAGGTTGGTGGACAGCCCGAAGGCGATCACCGACAGGCCGTAGGCTGCCACCGAGGCATACAGGATGCGTCCCACCGAGCGGCGCAGCGGGTGGTGGGCCAGCCACAGGGCCATGGCCAGGGCGCCGATGGCGGGCCCGGAACGGAGCAGGCCGAGGGCCCACGGGCCGGCCTGCAGGAGTTCGCTGGCGATGATCGGGAGGAGTGCCGTGGCACCGCCAAAAAGCACCGCAAACAGATCCAGCGAGATGGCGCCGAAGATGATGCGCCGCTGGCGGATGAAGCGGATGCCTTCGACGAAACGTTCCCACGCCGAGCCTTGCAAGGTGCGGGGTACGTGCACATCCGGCAGGCGCATCAGGCACAGGGTGGAGCAGGCCAGCAGGGCGGTGGTCAGGCTGTACACCAGCGGTGCACCGAAGGCGTAGAGCAGGCCGCCCAGGGCCGGGGCGACAATGGTGGCGGCCTGCATGGCCGAAGCGCTCAGCGCCAGCGCCCGGGGCAGGGCGACGAGAGGCACGAGGGCCGGCAGCAGTGCCGCGTTGGCCGGCATCTGAAAGGTTTGCGCGAGGCCGAGGACCAGCACGATGGCAAAGATCAGTTCGCGGCTGATAAAGCCGCCGGCGCTGGCGATGGCCAGGGTGGCGAGGCCGAGGGTCTGCAGCAACTGGGCGGCGACGGCGAGCTTGCGCCGGTCGTGGCGGTCGGCCATGTCGCCGGCCACGGCGGTGAGGAGCAGGCGCGGAAGAAACTGGATCAGCCCGACCAGGCCCAGGTCGAGGGCGCTGCCGGTGAGGGAATACACCTGCCAGCCGACCGCCACGTCCTTGATCTGGTTGCCGCCGCTGAAAAGCACGCGGGCCAGCCAGTAGAGGACGAAAGGGCGGTGGTGGCGCAGGAAATCTGGCGCGTGGGGATCGGCGTGGGGCATCGAGGGCGGCTCAGTCGCCGCGGGAGAGGGCCGGCCGGCGGCCGATCTCGACCCTTACATCGAATTTTTCCTTGCCGCGACGTAATTCGAAGCCGGCCTTGCGGCCCGGCGCCAGGGCGGCGATGGCTTCGAGCATGGCTTGCGGGTCATTCACCTTGCGGCCTTCGACGGCGAGCAATACGTCGCCCGGCTTGACGCCGGCCCGGTCGGCCGGGCTGCCGCGCATGACGCCGGAAATCAGCGTGCCGCCGCTCGACGGGAGACTGAAGGATTCGGCCAGTTTGGGCGTGATGGCCTGGACTTCGACACCGATCCAGCCGCGGGTGACGGAGCCGTTCTGGATGATCTGCTCCATCACGTTGCGGGCGAGGGAGACGGGGATCGCGAAACCGATGCCCAGCGAGCCGCCGGAGCGGGAGTAGATGGCGGCGTTGATGCCGACCAGATTGCCGGCCGCATCGACCAGGGCGCCGCCGGAGTTGCCCGGGTTGATGGCCGCGTCGGTCTGGATGAAGTCTTCAAAGGTATTGATGCCCAGGTGGGAGCGGCCGAGGGCGGAGACGATGCCCATCGTGACGGTCTGGCCGACGCCGAAGGGGTTGCCGATGGCGAGCACCACGTCGCCGACGCTGAGCTGTTCGGTGTGGCCGAAGGTGATGGCGTGGAGCTTGCCTTCCGGTTTGATCTGCAGCACGGCGAGGTCGGATTCCGGATCGCGGCCGACGATGCGGGCGGGCAGCTTGCGGCCGTCGTTGAGGGCGACTTCGATTTCGTCGGCGGCTTCAATGACGTGGTTGTTGGTGAGGATGTAGCCTTCGGGCGAAACGACCACGCCGGAGCCCAGGCCGGACGCGCGCTGCTGGGGACGGTTGTCCAGGCGGTCGCCGAAGAAATGGCGGAACAGCGGGTCGTCGGCAAAGGGGCTGCGCTGGCTCTTGACTTCCTTGCTGGTGAAAATATGCACCACCGAGGGCAGGGCGGCCCTGGCGGCATCCGCATAAGAGGCGGCAACCTTGCCGGACGGCGTGGCGGCGGGAGCGGCGGCTTGCTGTATGGTGATGGCGGGCAGCTCCGGGCGCTCCCCAACCCAGTCGGGTTTGAGGGTGCTGAGTACAAACAGGACGGCCACCGAAATGGTGACCGCCTGCGCAAAAATCATCCACAGGCGATGCATCGTAAAATTTGCCACCGAGGGCGCATTTGCGCGCCAGCCAATAAGTGTTGAAGGATCAGGGGGGAGCGGCCATGGAACGAGCCGAGTTGCAGCGTTATCTCGACACGCTGCTGGAAGTCGAGCGATTCAAGGATTATTGCCCAAACGGCCTGCAGGTGGAAGGACGGGCCGCCATACGGCGCGTGGTTTGTGGCGTTACGGCCAGTCAGGCGCTGCTCGATGCGGCAGTGGCGCGGGGGGCGGATGCGGTGCTGGTGCATCACGGCTACTTCTGGCGCGGTGAGGATGGCCGCATAACAGGGCTGCGCAAAAACAGGCTGGCGACCCTGCTGCGCAATGACATCAGTCTGTTTGCCTACCATTTGCCGCTGGATGCGCATCCGGAGCTGGGCAACAACGCGCAGCTGGGCAAGCTGATGGGGTGGGTGCCCGAGGGGCGTTTTGGCGAGCAGGACCTGGGCTGGACCGGGCGTTTGTCGCATCCGATGACGCTGGCCACGCTGGCCCGTCAGGCCGGCGCCCGGCTGGGTCGGGATCCGCTGCTGCTGGGTGACCCCGAGCGGCGCATCGAGCGGATTGCCTGGTGCACCGGCGGGGCGCAGGCTTACTTCGAGCAGGCCATCGCCACTGGGGTGGATTGCTTCGTGTCGGGTGAGGCGTCGGAACCGACCACCCATCTGGCGCGGGAGTCGGGGGTCGCCTACCTCGGCGTCGGGCATCACGCCAGCGAACGCTATGGCGTGCAGGCGCTGGGTGCGCGTCTGACCGAAGTCTTCGGTATCGAGGCGGAGTTCGTCGAGGTGGCCAACCCGGTGTGACCGGGCCGTGCCGCTGCGCCGGGCTCAGGCTGCGGCGGTGTTCGGGGCCGGCGGCTCCATCGCTTCGAGGCTTAGTTCGGTGGGCGGTTTGTAGCTGCCGAGCGTGTCGTCGAGGATGGCCAGCAGCAGGAGCAGCTCTTCGACCACCATGAGCGGGAAGCCCTGGCGGGTGCCGTTGCGGTTGTCGCGCAGGATCTGGTGAATGTAGGCCTGCGCTTCCTGGGTTCCCCACAGTTCCTGCAGGCGCTGGGTGACGTGGCCGATCTGCTCGATGCTGTCCGGGGCCGCGCGAACGGCCTTGAAGTCGCTCCAGCCGATCATCTTCACGTTGAAGGTTTTGTTCAGCTGGCGCGTCAGGGCTTCGAACTCGGCCCGCATGCCGGCCACGTGATAGACGTCGAGCAGCTTCAGCCAGGGCTTGACGGCCTGGCGGGGATTGTTGCGGATGTAGTCGGCGAGGGTTTCGGCGGCGCCCTGGGTGCGGCCGAAGGACATCATGATCTCGGCCAGTTCAAGGGCGGAGTCCTGCTCGTCCACCGTTTCGTCGAAAGGAATCGGGTGGGCCGGCGCAAAGGTCGGCTCGGCCCATTCGGCTGTGTTGTTGTCGCTGGATGGTGCTGCGATGACCTGTTGCGGCGGCACTTGCCGTATTTCCGGCATGGAGAGGGCCGGCGTCATGGGGGCGCTGGGCTTTGTGTTGCCGGGAGCGGAGGGCGGGGTGCTGGCCTCGAAGCTCGTTTGCGTGGACAGCTCGACGGGCTCGATGGCTTCGGGCGCGTCATGCCGCCGGCTGCGCCGTATCCACAGCAGCGCACCGAGCCCGATGGCGAGCAGGCCGGCCAGAGGCATCGCCAGGGGCGTGGCCCATTCCTTGACTTGTTCGATCAGGCTTTGTTCGGGAGGCTGCGGTGTTGCGGGGGCTGCCGGCACCGGGCGGGCCGGGGGCGCCTGCCGGTCAAGCTGGGCCACACGTTCCTTGAGCAGGGCCTGGTATTCCTCAAGACGTTTGATTTTTTCGTCCAGCTCGAGCTGGGCGGCGATCCGGTCGTCGATTTCGACGAGGGTCCGCTGTTCCGGCAGCAGTGCCTGGCGGGGGCTGGCGGGCTCGTCGCTCTTGGGCGGATTGGCGAGTTGGTAGGCCATGTGCAGCGGGGCCAGGTTCGCCTCGTCGCCGGCACCGATGACCAGCCGGTCCTGGCGGGGGGCTGCGACCGTCGTGGCGGGAATGCTTGCCTTGGCGGCTTGCTGTGACTTGGCGGGAGCCGGTGATGGCTTCGGCCGGGGCACCTTGGCGGCCGCCGGGCGGGCCGGTGCGCCGGTGTCGACGGCGGAGGCGGGGCGTTCGGTCGTGCGGCGCTGCGGTGGCGCGGTCTCAAGGCTTTTGGGCGCCGCCTGGGCATCGGCGGGAGGCGGTGTCACCTCCGGTGACGCGATGCGGCCGATGGGCGGCTGCAGCAGGATCGGATAGTCGCGGCGCAACTCGTTTCCGCAGGCGATCCGCAGGCCAAGCATGGCGATCGGATTCTTGATCAGCTCGCGGGTCGTTATGCTCAGGTGTTCGCCGACGAGTTTGACCCGGGCGTTGTGTATCCACGGAATGTCGTCGCTACCGGCTCCGATGATGCTTTTGATGCAGTTCGCGTCGATTTCTTCACCGGGGCTGCGCACCAGCCTGATCTCCGCCCGCAACGGCTCCCCCAGGGACGAGTGGGCGACAAGCTCGCCGAGGCCCGCTGCGCAGGCAGGGGTGCCAATAAAGGGGGCGAGCGTCGCTACGAGAAGGGGAAGGGACTTTCGCGCGCAGTTCATCAATGGGATGGGTCTGGGTCGGGCCGGTGTAGGCTACGTTTATTGTGCAATGCGGCGTCCGTTGAGCGCCGCAGGCGAAGCTACAGTATTCTAAAGAACTTTGCAGCCCGCCGCGGGCCCATGTCTTGCCGCCGACGCTCACAAATGTGACGTGTGGTGCCGGAAGACGTCATTTTCAACTTGTTGATCCCACCTTGCTTTCGTTCTACCGCCATGCCGCTTTCCGAGCCTAAAGTACAACGCCGTCGCGTCCACACCCGTCGCATCGAAATTCAGGGTTTCCTGCGCGATGACGGGCTGCTCGATCTGGATGCCCGTCTGACCGACCTGAAGGCCGACGATTACCCGATCGCCTCCGGTGTTCGCAAGGCAGGTGATCCGGTGCACGACCTGCTTGTCCGGGTGACCATCGACGAGAAGTTCTTCGTTCTGGATGTGGAAGCCTGTTCCGACTGGGTACCTTATCCCGGCTATTGCGACACCATCGGACCGGCCTACCGCCAGTTGATCGGGCTGAACCTGGTGCGGGGCTTTCGCAAAACTGTCGGCGAGATGTTTGCCGATGTGCGCGGCTGCTCGCACATCACCGAGTTGCTGCTGGCCCTGCCGACGGCGGCGATCCAGACTTTTGCCACTTTTCGTCGCGACAACGAGGATACCGGCGAAAAGCCCTTCCAGCTAGACCGTTGTCATGCTCTCGAGACCACCTCGGCGGCGGTCATGCGGTACTACCCGGGCTGGTATCGGGGCGGCGATCCGGTGTGATGCCGGTGCGACGGGAGTGTGTCCGCTGTGCAGTGCAGCGTGAAATCGGTCGCGCCCCCCGTTTCGTATATAATCGATTGATCCGCAATCCGGGGTTTGCCAGCATGGCTGGTGCAGCACCGGTGCAGGATGTTTTTTCAGCATTCAGGTCACACAGGCCGGGTGCAGGAAAGGCTGAGCGGTACATACGTTGGACGAGGGAGAACGGCGTGTGTGTCGCGGGGTGCGGGTTTGACCCCGAACAGTCCCATCAACCAAGCGTGAGCGGCCTCTAAAGGCCAAGACTTCGATCGAAGGGCAACCATGAAAATTCACGAATATCAGGGCAAGGAAATCCTGAGAAAATTTGGCGTCACGACGCCGCGCGGCGTGCCGTGTTTCTCAGTCGATGAGGCAGTCGCAGCAGCAGACACGCTGGGCGGCAAGGTTTGGGTCGTCAAGGCCCAGATCCACGCCGGCGGTCGTGGCAAGGGCGGTGGCGTGAAAGTCGCCAAGTCCATTGACGAACTCCGTCAATACGCCACCGACATCCTCGGCATGCAGCTCGTTACCCACCAGACCGGCCCCGAAGGCCAGAAGGTGCGTCGCCTGCTCATCGAGGAAGGCGCCGACATCAAGAAGGAATATTACGTTGCCGCGCTGACCGACCGCGCCACGCAGAAGGTCGCCATGATGGCCTCCAGCGAAGGCGGTATGGACATCGAGGAAGTTGCTCACAGCACCCCCGAGAAGATCCTCAAGGTCTTCGTTGATCCGGCCATCGGCCTGACCGACGAACAAGCCCTGTTCCTCTCGAACGGTATCGGCGTTCCCGAAGGCTCCACCGCCCAGGCTGTGGATACCCTGAAGAAGCTGTACACCACCTACATGGAAACCGATTGCTCCCTGGCGGAAATCAACCCGCTGATCCTGGAAGGCAACGGCACCATCAAGGCCCTGGACGCCAAGTTCAACTTCGACGCCAACGCCCTCTATCGTCACCCGGAAATCGTTGCTTACCGCGACCTGGATGAAGAAGATGCCGACGAAATCGAAGCTTCCAAGTTCGATCTGGCCTACATCTCCCTGGACGGCAACATCGGCTGTCTGGTGAATGGTGCCGGTCTGGCCATGGCAACCATGGACACGATCAAGCTGTTCGGTGCCGAACCGGCCAACTTCCTCGACGTAGGTGGCGGTGCCACTGCCGAGAAGGTGACCGAAGCCTTCAAGATCATGCTCAAGAATCCCAAGGTCAAGGGCATTCTGGTCAACATCTTCGGCGGCATCATGCGCTGCGACACCATCGCCACCGGCGTGGTTACTGCGGCCAGGGAAGTGCATCTGTCGGTTCCGCTGGTTGTCCGCATGAAGGGCACCAACGAAGAGATCGGCAAGCAAATCCTGCGCGATTCGGGCCTCCCGATCATCGCTGCCGACACCATGGCCGATGCGGCCCAGAAGATCGTCGACGCGGTCAAGTAAGGAGTTACCTAATGTCAATCCTGATCAATAAAGACACCAAGGTCATCACCCAGGGCATCACCGGCAAGACCGGTCAATTCCACACTGAAAAGTGTCAGGAATACGCCAACGGCAAGGAATGCTTCGTTGCCGGCGTGAACCCGAAAAAGGCTGGCGAGAAGATCTTCGACATCCCCATCTACGCCTCCGTCAAGGAAGCGGCCGCCGAAACCGGCGCCACCGTCTCCGTGATCTACGTGCCGCCTGCCGGCGCTGCGGCGGCGATCTGGGAAGCTGCTGAAGCCGATCTGGATCTGGCGATCTGCATCACTGAAGGCATCCCCGTCCGGGACATGCTGGAAGTGCGCAACATGATGAAGAAGAAGGTTGCTGCCGGCGGCAAGGAAACCCTGCTGCTGGGCCCCAACTGCCCGGGTCTTATCACGCCTGACGAAATCAAGATCGGCATCATGCCGGGTCACATTCACCGCAAGGGTCGCATCGGCGTGGTTTCCCGCTCCGGCACCCTGACCTACGAAGCTGTCGCCCAGCTGACCGAAATCGGTCTGGGCCAGTCTTCCGCTGTCGGCATCGGTGGTGACCCGATCAACGGTCTGAAGCACATCGACATCATGCGCATGTTCAACGACGATCCGGATACCGATGCGGTCATCATGATCGGCGAAATCGGCGGTCCTGACGAAGCTGAAGCTGCGCTGTGGTGCAAGGCCAACATGAAGAAGCCGATCGTCGGCTTCATCGCCGGTGTGACTGCCCCCGCGGGCAAGCGCATGGGCCATGCTGGTGCACTGATTTCCGGCGGTGCCGATACGGCCGATGCCAAGCTCGCCATCATGGAAGAGTGTGGTTTCACCGTGACGCGCAACCCGTCCGAAATGGCCAAGCTGCTGAAGGCCATGCTGTAATCAGGCGTCAAGCCGATCCAGACCGCGCCCTCGGCTCACGCCTGGGCGCGGTTTTATTTTGTGGGGCCAGCCTGATGCAGGCAGGGGGGCGATAGAATTCCCGGTGCGGCGGTTTTATCTTGATTGAATTCTTCATGTCCGAATTTTTGACGCCTGTCTTCTGGGTCGGTCTTTTGCAGATCATCGCCATCGACCTGGTGCTGTCGGGGGATAACGCCGTGGTGATTGCCCTGGCATGTCGTCGTCTGCAGCCGGAACAGCGCAAGATTGGCATTTTCTGGGGCGTGGCGGGCGCCGTGAGTCTGCGCGTGGTGCTGACGGCCTTTGCCGCCAGCCTGCTGGGTTACCCCTGGCTCAAGCTGATTGGCGGTTTGCTGTTGCTGTGGATCGGCGTCAAGCTGCTCCTGCCCGATGGGGAAGGAGAGCACGAGATTAATCCTGCCACCAGCGTGGCGGGGGCGGTAAAGACGATCATCGTGGCGGATTTCGTGATGAGCGTGGATAACGTCATTGGTGTGGCGGGGGCCGCGGGCGACAGCCTGGTGCTGCTCGGCATCGGTCTGGCTGTGAGTATTCCGGTGATCGTATGGTCGAGCCAGGTCATCATGAAGAGCATGGAGCGCTTCCCGGTGATCGTGACACTGGGGGCCGGCTTGCTGGGCTGGGTGGCAGGCGGGATGATCGTTGGCGATCCGTTGCTGCGCGTCTGGATGATGGCGCAGCCCGGGTGGATGAGGCCTGCGGTTGGTGTGCTGGGCGTTGGGCTTGTGCTTGGCCTGGCGCGGCTGCTGGGCAGGCGTGCAGTGGCCGGTTCCGGTCGACAGATTCTGTAGTTTTCCTTCGATAGGCGGTGAGCGTGAGCGAAGGACAAACGTACTGGCGGATGGCGATGTTGTCCCATGTGGGGCGCGTCCGGGTCCGTAATGAGGATTACCTCCTGTGTGACGAGGGGCGTGGCTTTGCGGTTCTTGCCGACGGGATGGGCGGGCATGTGGGCGGTGCCGTTGCAGCACACCTGGCGGTTACCGCATGGATTGAGCGCATTGGCGAGTGCGAAACCGGGTGTGCGGACGAAGTCGATGTGCGGGCGGCGGTGGATGCGGCCAACCAGGCCGTTTTCGGTGCGGCCTGTCAGGATCCACGACTGCGCAGAATGGGGACGACCCTGGCCGCCGCTTACTTCCGGGCTGACGGCACCTTGCTGGTGTCTCATGTGGGCGATTCACGGATCTATCGTCTGCGCGATGACGTGTTGGACTGCCTGACTCGGGATCACAGCGTATTGCGGGAGCAATGCGACGCGGGCATGATTCAATCCGAATCGAGCGGCCCGCTGGCTTTGCGTGGTCTCCTGACCCGGGCCGTGGGTGTGGCCGCGGATGTCGTGCCGGATGTGGCGCACTTCGTGCCCTTGCCGGAAGATATATATTTGCTTTGCTCGGACGGGCTGACAGAGATGCTTCCCGATGCCGACATCGCCGACGTACTCTGTGCGCTGGGGAGAAGTCCGCGACTGGCGGTAGAGCACCTGATCGATCTGGCGAATGATCGGGGTGGGATGGATAATGTTTCGGCTATCGTCGTATCGTCCAGTCCGGCTGGACGACTTGCTGCCGAACTTGGTTGAGGCTGGTTTCAGATAGGAAATGCAATGCCCCGGTTGATATTGAGCATGGATGGTCTGGTGCTGAAGGAAATGGCGCTCGAAAAGGAGCGCACCACCATTGGCCGAAAGCCGCACAACGATATCCAGATCGACAATCTGGCCATCAGTGGCGAGCATGCGGCCATCGTGACCATCCTGAACGATGCCTTTCTGGAGGACATGAACAGCACGAACGGTACCTATGTGAATGGTCAGCCGGTCAAGAAGCATGTTCTGCAGAACAATGATGTCGTCGAGCTGGGCAAGTACCGCCTGAAGTTCATTGCCGATGGTGCTGGATCGCCTTCCGAACAGGATGAAGCGATGACCTTTGCCGACGCGGTGGCAACGAACGGTGTGGTGTCCGGAACCGCCGGTGTGGCCGCCGAGCCCGCTGCGGCAGCTCCGGTTCCCTCCGGCACCCTGGGGATGATCCAGATTCTCAGTGGTGCTCATGCCGGTCGCACGCTTGAGCTTTCAAAGTCGCTCACCACGCTGGGCAAGCCGGGAACCCAGGTGGCAGTGATCACCCGGCGCCCCCATGGCTATTTCATCACCCACGTGGAAGGGACGGTTTTTCCTGTCGTCAATGGACATTCCCTTGATGCCCAGGCACATCGGCTTAATGAACATGACATAATCGAGATCGCTGGCGTGAAGATGGAGTTTTTCTCGCAGAATCTCCAGCAGTAGGTCTTTCAAGACGCTTGCATGCGGTGATCGTGATATTTCTGACGACCGGTTTTGCTGGTCGAACCGTATCCTGGCGGCCTGATTTATTAACACTCCCGGTGTCCGGGCTGATTTTCCAGCCCCCACTTTTGCGGAATTCCATGAGAACAAGATGAAGGTGCGGGTTCTGGGGTGCAGCGGTGGAATTGGCGGGCGCAATCAGCGCACGACGGCCCTGCTCGTGGATCACGATGTCCTGATCGATGCCGGCACCGGAGTTGGAGACCTGGAGTTCGAAGAGCTTCTGCAAATCGATCACGTCTTCGTGACGCATGCGCATCTTGATCACATCGCCATGATTCCCCTGCTGGTGGATACCGTCGGTGAAGCGCGTTCGATGCCGATCGTGGTCCATGGCTCGCCCGAGACCCTGCGCATTCTGCGCTCCCACATTTTCAACTGGCTGGTGTGGCCCGATTTCTCGTCGATTCCCGACCGGGGCAATCCCTTTCTGCGCTTTCAGGAGATGCGGGTCGGTGAATCTGCCAAGCTCGGTGGCGGCCGTCAGGTCACGGCGCTGCCGGCCCTGCACACGGTGCCGGCGGTGGGCTACCAGGTGTCGAGCGAAGGCGGGAGCCTGGTTTTTTCCGGCGATACGGCCTATTCCGAGCCGCTGATTGCCGCGATCAACGAGATCCCGGATCTACGTTACCTGATTATCGAGACGGCTTTTCCCGATGCGCTGCATGATCTCGCCCTGGCCTCCCGTCATTTGTGCCCCAGCTTGCTGGCGCTCTTCCTCGAGCGGATCAAGGCACACCCGGAAGTGTGGATCACCCATCTGAAGCCGAGCAGGGCGCAGACCACGCTGGACGAAATAGCCAGCTATTGCGGCCGCTTTTCTCCGCGCGCACTTTATAACGGCCTCGAGTTTTCGCTTTAGCCGGACGCTTGGCCGGCTAAAGTCAGTGGCTTTTCCTGCCGTTTGGCTGGCCTTCATCCATGCAGGCTTCGTCTGCGGCGGAGTCCCATTTTTCCGGGTTTGACAGAATTATGAGCAGCGCAGCAAGCAGGGGCGGTGTCGGCGTGAGTGACGTAGCCAGCCGACTGGCCTTTTTCAAGGGCCTTCAGGCGGTTACCAACCGCGTTCATGCCACCGAGAACATCGATGAGATCATCTTCGAGTTGTCGGCAGAAATCTGTGCGCTCTTTGCCGCCGACCGGCTGACCATTTACGTCGTCGATGAAAGCAAAACGACGATCTCCTCCCGGGTGAAGACGGGCCTGCACACCATCCGCACGATTCGTCTGCCGATCGCCGAGAACAGCGTGGCCGGCTTCGTGGCCCTGACCGGCCAGATGCTCAACATCCACGATGCTTACGACGAGCAGGCCCTGAAGGCCATCTCGTCACGCATGGAGTTTCGTCGCGAAGTGGACGAGCGGAGCGGCTACCGCTGTCGTCAGATGCTCGTGGCGCCGATTGCCAATCCGGACGACGGTGAGGTGATGGGGGTGATCCAGCTCATCAACAGCCGTAACGGGGAGGTCTTTTCATCCATTGCCGAGGAGGGTATTCAGGGGCTTGGACAGACCCTGGCCATCGCCTTCGCGCATCGCCGCCACGCCCTGATCCAGCCCAAGTCCAAATACGAAGGCCTGGTGAATGACGCCAAGCTGACCAGCGCCGAACTCGAAGCAGCCACTAGTCTGGCCCGCGAGCGGGGGATTTCTCTCGAGCAGTTGCTGCTTGAGGAGTACAAGCTCAAGCCCGCCGATATCGGCAGCGCGGTGGCCCGCTTTTTCGGCGTGCCCTACGAGCCTTTCCGGCAGGATCGGGTCAAGCCCCTGGACCTGCTGCGAAACCTCAAGCGCGACTACGTGCAGCAGGCCCAGTGGCTACCCCTGGAAGAGAATACCGAAGGCCTCCTGACCCTGGTAACCGATCCGGAGCAGGCCATTGCCTCGCGGGTCGTCCAGAATGTCTTTCCCAAGGCCAGTCCGGTGTTCTGCGTTACGACCCATGTGGAGTTCATGCAGACCGTCGCCCAGTTTTTCGGTAGCAGTGTCAGCGATGATGCTTCAGTCTCCGAACTGCTTTTCGACATGCAGGACGATGATGGCGAGGGTGGGGGGCCGACGGCCGAGGATGTGTCGGCGGCGGCCGACAATGAACTCGTCAAGCTGGTGAACCGGATCATTATCGACGCCTACCGGCAAGGTGCGTCCGACATCCACATCGAGCCTCGTCCCGGCAAGGAAAAGACCCAGATCCGATTCCGCAAGGATGGCTCGCTGACGCCCTACATCGATGTCCCGGCCAGCTATCGCAGCCCGATCGTCACGCGCATCAAGATCATGTGTGACCTGGATATCTCGGAGCGGCGCAAGCCGCAGGACGGGAAGATCCGGTTTCGCCGCTTCGGCCCCCTCGACATCGAGTTGCGGGTCGCCACGGTGCCCACGGCGGGCGGCATGGAAGATGTCGTGATGCGTCTCCTGGCCAACAGCGAGCCGCTGCCCCTCGAGGCGCTGGGTTTGCTGGAAAACAATTACGTGCGTCTCAAGCAGACTGTCGCCAAACCCTACGGCATTTTCTTCGTCTGCGGCCCGACCGGCTCTGGCAAGACCACCACGCTGCACTCCATCCTGGGTTCCATCAATACGCCGGAAACCAAGATCTGGACGGCCGAAGATCCGGTGGAAATCACCCAGAAGGGGCTGCGTCAGGTGCAGATCAACCGCAAGGCCGGGCTGGATTTTCCAACCATCATGCGCTCTTTTCTGCGTGCCGATCCGGACGTGATCATGGTCGGCGAAATGCGTGACAAGGAAACCGTGTCCATCGGCCTCGAAGCCTCCCTGACCGGCCACCTGGTGTTCAGCACCCTGCACACCAACAGCGCCCCCGAGTCGGTGGTCCGTCTGCTTGACATGGGGATGGACCCGTTCAACTTCGCCGATGCGCTACTCGGTGTGCTCGCCCAGCGTCTGGCCAAGCGTCTGTGCGGCAAGTGCAAGAAGGCTTATCAGCCCGACGAAAATGAAATCCGGTATATGCTCGACGAGTACTGCGAGGACTTGCGGCAGACCCCGGCCTTCCTGGCAGATCCGGTGGGCGCCAGGGAGTCGATCCGGAAGGATTGGCTGCAGCGCTACGGCGACGATAAAGGGAAATTCACCCTTTACGCGCCGGTGGGTTGTGAGCATTGCACTGGCGGCTACAAGGGGCGTCTCGGCCTGCACGAATTGATGGTCGGAACCGATGCGGTGAAAGCCCTGATCCAGGAACGTGCGCGGGTTTCCACGCTGCTCGCAGCCGCCCTCGACGAGGGCATGCGCACCCTGCGTCAGGACGGCATCGAGAAAGTCATGGCCGGCCTGACCGACCTCAAGCAGGTGCGAAAGGTCTGCATCCGCTAAGCACAGCCGACCGGGAAGCCGATCGATTACGCCGGAATGCCCCAACCCTCGGCTTCAACTTTCGGCTTGCACTTGGGGCACCCCGCCCAGGGAAGGCAGTCGCAGTCCAACTGAAAGAAACGCGAGCCCGTTTTCACCATCGATTCCGCCTGCCTTGCCTTTGCGGTTGGCTTGATGGCGGTGGCCTCCTGGGTTGTGGCCTGGTCCGGCAGCCACCGGGCGAACGCGCTCAGATCCTGGACGTTCTGCACGTACCAGAGGCGCCGGGCCGGGTCCCAGCGTGCGCCCAGCTGTTTGGCTTCGTCCTTTTCCGCAAACGGGACCTGCAGGTTTGTTCTCATGTTTTCTCTCGTTACCCTCTGTCCGCCCCGGTCATCTGCTTGAGCGCAGACCGGCTGTCGGTTGCGTCAGTCATCCGCAGATCCGTTTCAGGCTGGCAGGGCTGGACACCAGTGTGTTGCCCTTCCCCTGCAAGCGCACGATCTGTGTGTCACGGCGCCGCTCCCAGCGATCTACCGGATAAGCTTTGGCCCATGCACACATGAGTTGCTTGTCCTGCTTGCTGACGCGTAAATTGTAAGTCTGCTGCATGTAGAGACTGATCCGTGCTGCCCGCCCGCGAACCTCCGCCCGGGGTTGCGCCCGCTTCCCTTTGAAGTCGATAACGGTTTGGCATGCCCCGTACATGGGGGTTGGACGTGAGGTCCAGACGGCATACGGGAAGTTGCTTCTGTCTCCGTTAACCTCGCCGACTGCCGGCACCAAATTAACCAGATCGCCTTCGGCCGTCTTGAAGGCATTGTCTGTCTGGGTGCAATTCTTGCGCCCTCCGTCCTGCCAGCACTTGCGCTGATGACCGAGTGACCAGGCCGGGACAACGTGCTCCCATTCGATCCGGCTGGCCCGGGCTGCATTCTTGCGGGGCTGGTATCCGCAGCTTCCGAAATTAACGGTATTTCCGGTGTAGCGGCAGCCGCAGTAGAAATCCTCTTCCATCCCTGCAAAAACACTTGGAAGTACCTTCTTGGCGTTTGCAAAATCACGGCGGCCGGTTGTCTTCTTGCCGTAAACCAGGGCCGAGGGAAGCGCTGGAGAAAACGCCCCCGGCGCATTGCTCTGATGACCGGCGCTGGCCGGCGTTTCAATGGTGGAGGGGCGGGGGAGCGGCAGGTGTGGAGCAGAGGTACAGGCAGCCAGCAGTGTGACGAGCAACAAAGAGACATAGAGCATCAACGTGAGTTTACGCACGCGCAGCGCATCGGGCAACCTGGTTGCCTACAGACTTTGTGACTTAAAAACACGCATCGTGGCTGCATGAAACCGGAAAGCAAAAGGCCAGCCCTCGTGAGGCTGGCCTAAGTGCTTGATACGTATGGTGGGCCGTGCTGGACTTGAACCAGCGACCAAGCGATTATGAGTCGGCAAAAATACGGGTTTTAAAGGCATAGACAGGAAGCGACAAAATCCCGAGAAAGCCATGTAGATACTGGTTTTTGTGGAAAATAGGCCGGCTTGCGCAATAGACAGGAATAGACGAAAATCACTTTCATTCGTCCCCCAGTCGTCCCCCGAGAGGAAGCCGTCATGCCCCGCCAACGTCTGACCCTGCCGCGCATCGCTGCTTTCAGCCCGAAAACAGAGGGGTATCTGTGGGACGAGGACATGCCTCGGCTGGCGGTGCGTGCCCGTCCGTCGGGTGCGAAGAGCTTCCTGTTCAAAGGGGCGCTCAACTATCAGAGCATCCGGATCACCATCGGCAGCGTAGATGCCTGGACCATCGAGGCCGCCCGCGATGAGGCTCGCCGGTTTCAGCGGATGATTGACGACGGCAAAGACCCCCGCGAGGTTCTGCGCGAAGAAGGCCGGGCACGGGAGGCCGAGGACGCCGCGAAGGTGGCCGCGGTGAATGCGGCGCAGGAAGAGCAGCGCCGGCAGTCCGTGGCCGTTGGCGAGGCCTGGGCCGCCTACGTTGCCGCGCGCTCGCACAAGTGGGGCGACTCCCACAAGCGGGACCACGAGAAGGCTATCCAGCCCGGGGGCGAGCACATCACCCGCGGTCGCAAGAAAGGGCAGGGGGAATACTCACTGCCCGGCATGGTTCATTCCCTGCTGACCGAGCCGCTGAAGGATCTGAATCCGGGCCGCCTCTCGGTGTGGATGCAGGAGAACAACGAGCGCGGACCGACCGAGGCCGCGAAGAACTTCCGTCTGCTGCGCGCCTTCCTGAACTGGTGCGCCGAGCGCCCCGAGTATTCCGGAATCGTCCGCCCCGAGGCTTGCCGTGATTCCGAGGTGCGGGACCGAGTACAGGCCACAAAGGCCAAGGCAGGCTGCCTTCAGAAGGAACAGCTGCCACTTTGGTTTGAGCACGTCAAAAAGCTGCGCAACCCGGTTCATTCCGCCTACCTCCAAACAACCCTGCTGACCGGGGCCAGGCGAGAGGAACTGACCGGCCTGACCTGGGACTGCATCGACTTCCAATGGAAGTCCATGACCATTCGGGACAAGGTGGAAGGAGAGCGAACCATTCCGCTGACGCCTTACGTGGCCTCGCTGCTGGATGCTCTGCCGCGCCGGAGTCAATGGGTGTTCAGCAGCCCAAGCGCGGAGTCCGGTTGCTTGCAGGAGCCGCTCAAGCCCCACAAGAGGGCGATGGCTGCCGCTGGGCTTCCGCCCTTCACCATCCAGGATCTTCGCCGCTCCTTCGGCACCCTTACCGAATGGGTGGAATGCCCGGTGGGCGTGGTGGCACAGATCCAGGGCCACAAGCCGTCCGCGCTGGCCGAGAAGCACTACCGCCGCCGGCCGCTCGACCTGCTGCGCATGTGGCACGTGAAGATTGAAAGCTGGATTCTTGAGCAGGCCGACATAGAGCAGCCGACAGAGGGGGCCGCACCAGGTCTCAGAGCCGTCAAGTAACCTCCATCTACAACTTTAACGATTGACGTTAAACGACATGCGTTCTATCCTCAACCCATGACGATTCGTTCATTTCGGTGCGAAGACACCAAAGCCCTTTACGAAGGACTGCACCCGAAGCGATTCCGGAACATTGAAGCTGTCGCGGAACGAAAACTGCAAATGCTTGATGCTGCCGAAGAGCTGAAGGACTTGCGCTCGCCCCCGGGCAATCGTCTCGAAGCGCTCAGCGGGAACCGAGCCGGACAGCACAGCATCCGCATCAATGACCAGTGGCGCGTGTGCTTCGTTTGGACGGCTACGGGGCCGGAGGGCGTCGAAATCGTGGATTACCACTGAAGGATTTGAACATGGCTACGAACAATATGCGCCCCATTCATCCGGGCGAGATTTTGCGGGAAGAATACCTGCTGCCGCTTGGACTCAGCGCCAACGCCTTGGCAATGGATCTGCATGTTCCTGCCCCGCGCATCAACGACATCGTGCGCGAGCGGCGGGCCGTCACTCCCGATACTGCGCTACGCCTCGCCCGCTACTTCGACACCACGCCGCAATTCTGGATGAACCTGCAAACAGGCTTTGACCTGAAGCAGGCCGAGGCGGCAATAGGCGAGAAGGTGGCACGAGAGATTCGGCCAATGCACGCGGAAGCTGCCTGACCGAGCAGAAGGAGAAAAAGCCATGACCACAATGCACAACCCACCCCACCCGGGCGAAACCCTGCGGGAAGACGTGTTGCCGGCCTTTGGGCTGACCGTGACCGAATCAGCCGCGCAGCTTGGCGTGACCCGTGCAGCGTTGTCCCGCGTCCTCAATGGCCGGGCTGCAATCTCGCCAGAGATGGCCCTGCGCCTTGAAGGCTGGCTGGGTGTGGAGAACGGCGGCCGGGCCGATGGATGGCTCGCACAGCAAGCCGCGTTCGACCTCTGGAAAGCGCGCATGGCTGGCATGCCTGCGGTGACGCGGGCACCGGAAGTGCTCGCCGCCTGACCGAGCAAGAGAGGAGCGAACCATGAGCGACTACAAGCCCGTTTCCTTCAGTCCTCGCGCCCACGCCGAAGAAGCCAGCAAAGGCGACCCGGCATTTCGGAAGGCCAACGAGCTCTCTGCCCTGGCCGAACTGCAGCGCAAGGATCTGGCTACGGCGGTCCGCAGCATCTCTCCGGAAAAGCACTTTGTATGGGATGGCGAGGACGAGGACGACCGCCCGGCCACGGACGAAGAACTGCGGGCCGGCATCGAGGCTGCACGTCGGGGCCGTAGCTGACCGAGCACCACCACCGCGCCTAGGTCGGCCAACCGAAAAGCGGGAACCTTCACCCGCCTGGCGCGGTGCCTCTTTTGAAGGCGCTTGAAGGAGCGCAGTGATGAGCAAGAATCCGAGCTGGATTCAGTTTTCCGACGACGCATGGGGTGAAGCTGTCGGACCCTCTGAATACGATAAATTTCTAGATAGCCTAGACGCCCCGACGCTCCCGATCCAATCGCTTGAACCGCTGCCCGACCATGACGCCCCGCTGTTGCTGACGTGGATCACAGAGCATCTTGCAGAGCTGGCGGCTGACGAACAATTCCGCGTCATCGGCCCACATGGGCTGACGTTTCATCAGCATGCTGACAAGCTGATGGAGGTTGCGCACCTTGATGCGGCTCGCCGCTCTGCAACTGGCGACCTACGCGACCAACTCACCGGCCAGCACCGCGACGCCAAGCAGGAACTTGACGACTTCGAGCGAAGCGAAAAATTTCAAAGCGCACTGCGGTATTGCCTTGAGGCGGCAGGGCCGGCTTTTGAGCGGATCGCTTCAGCGACACCGGAGAATCAAGCCGCCGTCCTGTTTCAGCTGCAGGCTGCGGCACGGTATGAGGGATTGAAAGCTCTTATCGCCCCATCAAGCGGAACGCAGTCTCAGCCTGTCATCATTGAGCAGGCTCAGGACCGTACAGCGGCGGCGGCAGACGAAAGTTCCACGCCCCAGCGGGAGGCAGGAAAAGCCCGCTACGATGAATTGCGCACGCAAATGGCTGGGTACTTGACGACACCCAACACTCCATCTGACATCAAGACTGTGCAAATGGACAAGGCAAAAGTCGCAGGAGAATCCACACCGCGGGATGTATCCAAGAAGGAGGCTTTACCGGTAGGTGTGACGCGCAGCGAGATATTGTCCGTGTTTCCCCCTCTCAGGGGACAGACCGCCGAACAGTGGAAAAAGATGATGAGCGACCCTCCAAAGTGGATGGAGGCAGCCCGGCTAGACCCCGGCAGACGCGGCATTCAGTCCATCTGGAATCCCGCACTGTTCGCTATATGCCTTGCCGAGAAGGGAAAAATGCAGCGCCGTCCGCTAGGCGCCATCATTGGTCGGAGCTTTCCGGAATATCTGCCGGAGTGGGAAGGTTACGCCGGTAGTTTTAACTGACTTACCGGCCTTCACTACCGGCAAACTTACCGGCACTTGACCTGAAAAGCCTCACGGCTGCTGGATTTTGCTACCGGCGGTAGAGCTTCAAAAAACTGCCGGTAGTCAGGCTGGACCCTGTTTTTATAGACAGGGGCTTACAGCCATGAAGCAAAATCAACACCCCCGCAGCTACAACACGCAGCGCACTGCCGCTGTGCTCGGCGGAATCCTGCCCGCCAGCATCTCAACCGCGCTTTACCGGAACGGGCATTACTGTGGAGTCGTCCCGGTTCGCCTGCCGAATGGTCGCCTCTTGTGGCCTGCCGATGAAATCGACGCCTTGGCATCCGGCGTCCGTGCAGTTGAAGCTCCCGACGTTGGCGCTAGGCTTGCTGCAGCGCGTGCTCAAGCCCTGGCCTCGGGCGAGGTGGCGCAATGATGGCCGGCACCTTCCCCAAGAGTGGCACCCAAGCGGCTCGCCTGCTCTCTGTCCTGCTGACCGGCCTTGCCATTGGCCCGCTGAACGGCTGGCGGAACATCGGCATTTATCGCCTTGCTGATACCGTCCTCCAGCTCCGCAAAGCTGGGTGGGCGGTTCAAACGGACAGGGTGGAACGTGACAACCGTTTTGGCGAGCGGTGCTCCTTTGCCAGCTACACCCTGCCTGGCGACGTGATTGACGCGGCAGGCGAGGACGGGCAAACCTTTGCGCGCCATGAGGCCGCGATGATGGCAAGCACCGTCCGCAAGGTGGCCGCGTAATGTCCATCAGGGTCATGTCATCGGTATGGGATAACTTCCCCGGTGCCGGCGGCTCTGAGCTGCTGGTGTTGCTCGCCTTGGCCGACTGGTCCAATGACGACGGACTCTGCTGGCCGAGCGTTGCAGCAGTTGCCACCAAATCCCGCCTCTCCCGCTCCCAAGCCCAGCGCGTCATGCGCGGGTTGTGCGACGGGGGTTTTGTCAGCGTTGTTGGCAACGAAAACGGCGGGAAGCCGGGGGACACCCGCCGGTACAGGATCAACCTCGGTGCAATGACGGGTAGCGCTGATGCGACGGGTGGCGCCAGTGCGGCAGAGGGGTCGCATGGGTGCGCAGAGACGGGTAGCACCCATGCGACCCAAACCATCATTGAACCGTCAGTAACCGTCAAAAAGAATAGTCGTGTCCGCAAAGGTGCGTTCGATGCACTGGCTCGCCTTGTCGAGCTTGGTGTTCAGCAGCAGGTCGCTGAAGACTGGCTGACCCAGCGCAAGGCAAAAAGGGCTTCGTCCACGGATACCGTCATTCGCTCGTTTGCCAGCGAGGCGGCCAAGGCTGGCTTCACCCTGAACGATGCACTGACGGAGTGCTGCGTTCGCGGGTGGCAAGGTCTCAAGGCGGAATGGCTGACCTGTGCCACACCCACACGACGCACGGCCAAAGAGTCGTTCGCGACGAAGAATTACGGCCAGGGGGGCGACCTGTGATGATGCGCTCGGACCAAACGAGAACCGACACCTGCGAAGCTCACGGCCCCTTCGTAGCACACAACCGCATTGGCAACCTCTGGACGCGCTGCCCCGCGTGCGGTGCTGAGGACGAGGCACGGCGTGTTGCCGCACGACAGGCCGAGGCGCTGGCGCGTGACGCCGTCCTGCTGGAACAGCGCATCCGCACATCCGGGATTCCCGAGCGCTTCAAGGATCGCACCCTCGGCACCTTCACCGCTGGCAGCGAGGCGCAGAAGCGTGCGTTGGCCTTTGCAACGGAGTATGCGGAGGGCTTCGACAGCGTTCTCGAGAGCGGGCGCAGCGCGCTCTTCGTTGGCCGGGTGGGAACCGGCAAAACCCATTTGGCGGCCGGCATTGCTCTGCACATCATCGGCAAAAACCACACAGTCCTCTTTACGACCGCGCTGCGGGCCGTTCGCCGCGTGAAGGACACATGGCGCAGGGACAGCGACGAGACGGAGGCCGAGGCCGTTGCCGCCCTTGTTAGCGCGAGTCTCTTGGTGATTGACGAGATTGGCGTTCAGTTCGGCAGCGATACCGAAAAGATGATCTTGTTCGACGCATTGAATGGCCGCTATGAACGCCGCCTGCCGACCCTGCTGCTGTCGAACCTCGGCGTCGAAGACGTGAAGACCTGCCTTGGCGAACGAGTCTTCGACCGACTCCGGGAGGATGGCGGGCAGGCGATTGTCTTCGACTGGGAGAGCCATCGCGGCCAGAAATCCCCGAAACCGTAAGCTGAAAAATAATTTGGCAAAAGCCCCGTTTATCTAAGAATCATAGGCGTATAGAGATACATTTCCCCATCACGGACTTTGGTTTTTTTGGGAGCGAAAGATGATTTTTGAATGGATCAAGCGCGTTTTGGTGAGCGCATTCGGCAAGCCCGCCCCGGAGCCGGAGCCTGAAGCGCCATGGGTTGGCGCGGCACGCGTTCTGGGCGAGATGCTCGCAGCCATCGAAGCCCACGACGCCAGCAAGCAGGCTGACGGCAAGGAGGCTGCGTAATGGCGAACTTGGGCGTAACGGGCGGCATTGGTGCCGGAATCATGCAGGGCCTGCAGTTCATGCGCCAGCGTGAGGGCGATGCACGGCAGGAACAGGCGCTGCAAAACCAGAGCGCGATGGTCGATATCCACAAGCAAGATCAGGCGTTCAAGGTGCAAGAGCAGGACCGCAAGGGCCGCATGCTGAAGGGCTATCAAGAAATCATGGCCGACCCGGATCTGTCGGACGCCGAGCGATATAGCAAGTTTGCGCGAGAGCACGCCATGGACATGACGCCTGACGAGCACCTGGCAGTCAAGAAGGTTGTCGAACCGATGGTGCAGGCATTCGGGACCGATGCGATTCATCGCGCCGTCAATGCGCGCGACCTGTCGGGCATTGAAAAGGTGCTCAGCATACGTGCTCCGGGGTCGAAGGCAGCCTTTAGCGGCGACGGGAAGCGCCTCGTGGTCAGTACGCCTGATGCGCGGCAGACCGATTATGACTGGAGCGGATTTGCCACAGCTCATGGGCTGTATGGCTACCTCGACCAACAGAAAGCGCAAGCCAAGAGCGCCCTCGACGCCCGCAAGACTGAAGCCGAGATTCAGGAGAAGATTGCCAATGCCAACATGCGGGACCGCTTGCCGCAATTGAACCTTGGCGCGGGCGGCAAGGAAGAAAAGGGTAACAGCGGATTCCCGTTCGACACGAAAGACCTCGAAGCCGTTACGCCGATTGACCCCGCCACCAGCAAGACGGACCCGCAGAAGCTCGCCAACATCGGCGCAAACGCGGAATCCATCTTGCGCCTGAACGTCCCCATGCAGAAGTCTCCCCGCAATGCGCTGTCCATTGCCGCGGCGCTGGAGAAGGGCGAGATGAAGCCGGAGGCCATCTACGACCCGGCGACGAACACCTATTTCAAGGGCGTGAAGTTTGGCAGCGGCGCGGTGCGCATCGCCAGCGAGTCCGACATCGATCCGGATCAGTTCCACGGCAACAAGCCCGGCACTACCAGCGTTCGCCTCGCTGCCGACAAGGCTTGGCTGCCGCAATACCTTGGCACCTTCAAAGACCTGAAGCAGCGCGCATCGTTGGAAGCTGCCATTAAGGCCGACACGCCGCAAGGGCAGGCCGACCGCAACAAGATCATCGAGGCTTACGACAAGTTCCAGTCGAGCGGCGTGGAAGTGCCGCTGTTCCTGCGTCAGCAATACAACGCTCTGCGCACGGGCGACCGCCTGAAGGTGGCGCCGGCCGAGAAGAAGCCTGCCGCACCGCGATTTGCGCCCGGTGGCATAGGCCGCAAGCCACTGCCTGACACATCCGGCTATGGGGCGGGCGGCACCAGGGGCACGTCGCTGGCCGGTGAAGCCTTTGACGGCTACATCGCCGATCCGGTGGTCGGATTCTTCAAGGAAAGTGCAGCCAAAGCGCGCGCCGAGTGACAAGCCGCACTTGTGGGGCCAAAACCAAAGGGGGTGGCGCTCCCTGCCGTCGCCGCTCCCGCTACAGCAATGGCCGGTGCAGGCTGCACGGCGGCGCTTCTACCGGCCCCCGGACTCCCGAAGGTAAGGCGGCGAGCAGCCGAAACGGGAGGCTGGGAGGCCGCCCCCGGAAGTGGTGCGAAGGTAGTGCTGAAAGTGGCCCTGCCTCGACGGTCAGCGATTGAGTCTGCCGGCTTCTCGCATCTCTTCAATCAGGTTGGCAACATCCTCAATGTGGAAAAGCGGCTTTTGTCCATGGCGCACAACCGGGATTCCCAGCAGCCCGGCTGACCGTTTGTTTCGGAGCGTTCCGGGCTCGGCGTGAAGCACCTCGGCTAGCTGATCCTCGGTCAGCAGGGGGCCGTATTTATCCAGCAGATAGGCTCGGACCAGCAGAGTCATGTTTCCTCCAAGTTAGAAACAGCGATCCACGGCAGCTTACATCGACAGTCGAGTACGCAGCGGACCATGGAGGTGCGGAATCGGCCCCTGGGTAGGCCAAATAATCGGCCGCGATGGCATCCAGAGTTTTGAGACCATCGACCGCGGGGCTGGCCCGGTCCTCGATGTAACGCAGCCGGCAATCCGCACGCAAAAGCGCACAAGAAAGCGCACGGAATGTTGAAAGATGTTCAGGTTTTCAGCCCGTGCAATGCGGGCACCATCCGGCCTACTTCTTCTCCCTCCACTCTCCGCCGATCCAGCCAATCACGGCACAGATCCCGATCCACACGGCAAGGTACGCACCAGACAGCCACCACGGCATGCCGGAAAAGAGCCCCACCAAGGCGCTCAGTCCGGCGAAGGTAGCCCATCCCCCGAAGGGGATGCCCAGTATCTTCAATTCATCTCTCCTTCTGCAGGGCTTTCTCCACTGATTCCACATCCCACATCAACAATGTCCTCCACACAGATAGGCAGCGCCCTACCTCTGGTCGCATGCGAGTTTCCACTGCAATTCGATAGCCGTTCCAGGCGGAATAGGCCCCCATGCGGGCGTCGAATGTTTCAACGTGAGCGCGCTTCCTTCGCCCATTGGTTTTTTGTAGACAGACGTGAACAGTCGTTTTGAGCGTTCCTCGCTGCAATCGTACTCGACGTGCATGATGGACGAAGAGTATTGCTCTCCGTCCTTACCAAAGATTGGTTCTGCATAATTGTAGAGACTCCACATCCGTGTAAAAATCCCCTTTTTGCGAACCGTCCCAAGGTCAACATAGTAGCTGGTGGTATCACTTGCCCCGACGAGGGACCAACCTGCTTGAGCCCCTGAACTGAACGCGACCAATCCCAGAGTAAAGGCTACTATTTTCATGACGGCCTCAGTGGATAGATTCCTTGAAGATTAGTCCTTACTCAAAAAATCCAAAATGATTTTCATCACTTGACAGACCTTGAACGGAGGGGGAGACTAAGGGTGCTGCCGACACAGAGGCAGACGGGCGTGAGAACCCGGATAGCTCAGGCCGATGAGGCCGCGAACAACGCGGCTTTTTTACGTCGGTAGCATGGTGACGCCTGTTCAATGGCGGGCCGTGCGGGGCAGCCGCGAGGCTGGCCGGACCCTGAGCCCGGTATTCTCACCCCCGCACGGTTCCGCCGCCCACCGTGAGAAGTGGGTTGCGGAGAACATCGCCGCAAGCTCAGGAGTTCTATCATGCGCAACACAGCAACGGGCACGCACGCCCACACCTACCGCACCACGTCCCCAGCCCTCACCCGTGGCCCGCGCCGTCGCATCGGCCACCAGGCCGCCGCCCAGCCTTCGCCGCTCACCATCTTGAGGGCCATCGTGCTGGAGACGATGGACTACCCACCTGTGCGTCCGACCAGCGCCGACAGCTTCCTCCCGGCCCCCCTGCTCGACGCCGCCAAGCGGGCCGTCAAGGTGGCCAAGAGGGGCACTTTCGTCCGCCTCACCGCTTACCGCATCATTCGCCACCTCGCCGGCCCTGCCATCGCCTTTCGTCTGTCGTTTGGGAGGGCGTGACCATGAGCAGAACTCTCGTACTCTCGCCTGAGAGCGAAATCCGTATCGAGATGGACCCCGGTTTCCGCTCCGTTTTCATGGGCTCTCGCATGTCGCTTGAAGCGGCGGGGCTTGTTCCTGAAGACATCAAGTGGCCTGTAGGTTCAGATTGGAGCATTTGGGAAGAGGGGCCGTTCCAGTGCTTCCTTCTCCGACACTCATCCAATTCCCGCATGAAGCAATCAGTTTGGGACACACAAGACAGTTGGCGTCTATCCATGTTCATTCGCAATAAGCCCAGCGATCACCGGGAGCAGTTGATCATTGCTGAGAAAGCGCGCGAACTGGCCCGTGCCGCCTGGAGACTGTCGCCGGCCGGAGAGCAACAGCGCGAGCGGTGGCGGGCAGCTCGAAAAGATAAGGGCTACTGCGAGTTCATGGAAAGGGTTCTGCCTCCCAAGAAGACCAGGGCTAAACGTGCAACTACCCCGAGGGCTGAAGCATGACCGCCGACATCAAGCAGCACCCCCAAACCATGGGCTTCACCGCTGCAACCGGGCTGTACGCCATCGCCCCCGGCGCTGCCCACACCGACATGCTCGACCAGTTGAGCGCACGCCTGACCCAGCTTGAAGCAATGCTTTCCTCCACGTGCGGATGCGCTGGCGAAACCTTCCGCAGCATGTCGGCCAGCAGGCAGGACGCATTCATGTGGGCGTGCCTGTCGCTGGCGAAAGAGGCTGAGGATCTTTCAAGCGCATTGAACGACTGCTAGAAACCTGCGGACGCACCACATACGGACCCGGCCAAGCGCCGGGTTTTTCGCTTCTGGCCAGCGGTTACATGGGCAGGGTTACACACGACGGTTACAGCGACAGCCGGTATCTCTTGGCCAGGGCGGGATAGAGAGAAGAGCCGGGATTCCGGCTTTTTCGATTTCAGCAATCAGCTCTTTGGTTTGCTGATTCTCAAGCCAGTAGCCGCCAAGGTGGAACTCGGCGTAGGTCTGGCCGTTCTGCCCGTGGGTGTATTGGCCTTCCGTGGGGGTCGTTTTAAAAACGCCACCCTCCAAAACAAGGCGGCGAACGGTCTTGAGTACGTTGTCGTGGGTGCTGCCCGTCAGGTCCGCTATCTCGCGGCTGGTCATGGTCTGTTGCTGGCGACGGGGCGACGTATCCTCAAAACTGAGGACACCCTCTTCGCCGTGCTGGTCGGTAAAGCTGGTGGCAACCAAGTTGGTTGCTCCATCTACCAATTTGGTTGATGGGCGAGGTGGGGCCGGCGATGGTGCCCACGGTCGAACTTGAAACTGCGGGAATATCCGCAGTTAGCGCCAAAGAAGGCCGCAACGGCGGCACCTCCGTCGCCAAAGGGGGTGGTGAAACGCCAGCCCCTTGACCGGCAGCCTCGCGCCTCTCTCACAAAGCCGACTACTGGTAGGTTTTGAATGGCGTCGAGCATGGCCACGCCGCCTGCCGCGAGTCAGGCCCGACGTTCAAAGATGCTAAGGTTTGGGCTGTCGCCGCAGGGCTGTCCGGAGCTGGGAATATTCCGGTTTCAAACCGGAGTATTCAGCCCCGTGTCGTAGGTTCCGTTCTAAACGTGAGCTTGGAGGGAGGTAGCCAGTGCCGTGCTGAAGTCCGCTGCAGCCCCATTGGCGGGAGGGCTCAACACCAGCCCCTGCCACGCGCCAGGGGGGGCTGCTCAGTTTTGAGCAGACCTCGGGGTTTGCTGGGATTCTGTGGATAGCTTCTGATCTGCAGCATTGACGGCTTCGACCGTGCCACCGGTGCCAGCCCAGTCGTCGGCGATTATCTTGAGGTGGAAGACCTCGGTTTCGCCGGCGGCAGTGGTGGCACGCCATTGGACGGTTCTGGAAAGGTCGGAGAGCGGGCACATAGAGCCATCAGCGAAGAACAAGAGCCATGATCCTAAGGCACGCGGGGTTTGCGGGCTATGAAGTAGTTCATTCGCATCGGGTGCCGTTTCTGCGAATGAGTCCCCACGCCCGGCCGGCTTGCGACTTCCCTTGTGTCCGTCACCAGCGCATTGCCCGCCCCCTGCCATCGCATGATCTGGGCACTGGCTGAACGGCGGACTTAAAATCCGCCGCCGCAAGGTCTGCGGGTTCGAGTCCCCCTCCCGGCACCTGGCTATCGCAGCGAATTGTATATCTGCTTGGTGAGAGGACTGTTCGTCAGCGTCGCCGACATTCGCCTTGTAAGGGCCACGCTCTACCAACTGTGAGCGCATGAGCGGGAGTGCTTCCCCCTCAATCACTGCGGTCCGTCTCACGGCGATGTTTTGGCCGGCCCCGTAGATGGTGCGCACCTTGTTGATGATGGCGTCGCACGGGCCGCCATGTTTCGCCGCCTCGATGTTCGGGGATATCAGGGCGAGGAGGGTGCCCGGGGCCAACCGGTTTGCCCTCGATTTTTTCTAGTCGTCCCCCAGTCGTCCCTCGGCGCCAGAAAGCAAAAGGCCAGCCCTCGTGAGGCTGGCCTAAGTGCTTGATATGTATGGTGGGCCGTGCTGGACTTGAACCAGCGACCAAGCGATTATGAGTCGCCTGCTCTAACCAACTGAGCTAACGGCCCTGAAACTGTTTACGCCTCGTTGTCGAGGAAGCTGCGCAGACGCTCGGAGCGGCTGGGGTGGCGCAGTTTGCGCAGGGCCTTGGCTTCGATCTGGCGGATGCGTTCGCGGGTGACGTCGAACTGCTTGCCGACTTCCTCAAGGGTGTGGTCGGTGTTCATTTCGATGCCGAAGCGCATGCGCAGGACCTTGGCTTCCCTCGGGGTCAGCGAGTCGAGGACTTCCTTGGTGGCGTCGCGGAGGCTGGAGTACAGCGCTGCTTCAGCCGGCGCGAGGGTCGCATTATCCTCGATGAAGTCGCCCAGGTGGGAATCATCGTCGTCGCCGATCGGTGTCTCCATGGAAATGGGTTCCTTGGAGATCTTGAGGATCTTGCGGATCTTCTCCTCGGGCATTTCCATCTTCTCGGCCAGGGTGGCGGGATCCGGCTCGTTGCCGGTTTCCTGCAGGATCTGGCGGGAGATCCGGTTCATCTTGTTGATCGTTTCGATCATGTGCACCGGGATGCGGATGGTCCGCGCCTGGTCGGCGATCGAGCGGGTGATGGCCTGGCGGATCCACCACGTGGCGTACGTGGAGAACTTGTAGCCGCGACGGTATTCGAATTTGTCCACCGCCTTCATCAGGCCGATGTTGCCTTCCTGGATCAGGTCGAGGAACTGCAGGCCGCGGTTGGTGTACTTCTTGGCGATGGAGATCACCAGGCGCAGGTTGGCCTCGGTCATTTCGCGCTTGGCGCGACGGGCCTTGGCTTCGCCGGTGGACATCTGCTTGTTGATGTCCTTGAGGTCTTTCAGCGGGATGCCGATGCGGGTCTGCAGGTCGATGAGCTTTTGCTGCTCTTCGAGCACGGCTGGCTGCATGCGCATCAGGACCGGAATGTTGGCCGGGCCGCCGGAGATCTCGCCTTTGAGCCAGTCCAAGTTGGTTTCATTGCCCGGGAAGCTCTTGATGAAGTGCGGGCGCGGCATGCTGGACTTGTCCACGCAGAGATGCAGGATCTTGCGTTCATGGGCGCGAGCCTGATCCACCATGTGACGCACGGCGTCGCACAGGCGCTCGGTGGTCCGGGCCGTGAAACGGATGTTCATCAGCTCGTTGGAGATCTGCTCCTGGATCTTGGCGGAAGCCTTGTCCTGAGGGCCCTTCTTCTGGAGAGCCGGGACCATCTTCTCGTAGAGGCTGCGCAGATTGGCGAAGCGTTCGAGGGCCTCGGCCTTCATCTTGAGGAGGGAGGCCGACTGGGCGCCGCTGGGGTCACCTTCGGCGTCTTCGTCCTCGGCTTCGGCGTCGTCTACTTCGAGGTCTTCACTCTCGGCGAGGGCTTCGATGTTGTCGGCCGCGTTGGGGTCGATCAGGCCGTCGATCAGCTCGTCGATGCGCATCTCTTCGCGGCCGATCTTGTCGGCGGCTTCAAGGATGTCGGCGATGGTGGTCGGACAGGCGGAGATCGCCTGGATCATGTGCTTCAGGCCTTCCTCGATCCGCTTGGCGATCTCGATTTCGCCTTCGCGGGTGAGCAGTTCCACGGTGCCCATCTCGCGCATGTACATGCGGACAGGGTCGGTGGTGCGGCCGAATTCGGAGTCCACGGCGGACAGGGTCTGCTCGGCTTCGGCTTCGGCCTGTTCGTCGTCCACCACGGTGGGGGCGACTTCGGACATGAGCAGGTCTTCGGCGGCCGGGGCCACGTCGAACACCTGGATACCCATGTCGTTGAAGGTGCTGATGATCGACTCGATCTGCTCGGCGTCGACGAGATCGTCGGGCAGGTGATCGTTGATTTCGGCGTAGGTCAGGTAGCCCCGTTCCTTGCCGAGGGCGATCAGGGTCTTGAGCCGGGTGCGGCGAACTTCAGCCTCTTCCGCCGAGGGGGCCTCGGCGATCATCGGGGCGAGTTTGTCCTTGACCTTCGCTGCTCGCGGCTTGGCAGGCGCTTTGCGCGGTGTTTTGGGCTTTTCCGTGGTCATGGGGGGCTGTCCTCGATGTGTCGTCGATTGTATCGGCGGGCGAATTTCGCGAACCGAAAATTATATTACGAATCCGATACTTTTGCGCGTACGCGGAGCTTCTGTTTGTGCAGCAGTAACTCTGCGAGCTGTCTTCTTTCGGCTGGATTGAGTCCACTTTCTCGCTCGCGGGCGGTCAGAACGTCAATTTGCCGGCTGATTGCGTCGGCTTCCAGCTTGTTGAGTGTGTCGTTGAACAAGTGTTCGATTTGCGCATCATCGAACGCAGAATCGGCCAACTGGCCGGCCATGCGGGCGAGCAGGTCGGCGTGGGGGGTGTCCCGGTAGTGCTCAAGCAGCGCGCCGACGCCCTGGGTCGGCAGGTCGCCGACACTCATGGCGTCGGTGATGGCGATTAGTGCGCGGCCTTCCGGGCTGTGGTCGGAGAGCAGGTCGATGGGCAGGCGGGCGGCCCATACGGGGTGCTGTACAACGAGCTTGAGCAGGGTTTCGAGTGCGGTTTGCGGCGTCTGGCGCGGTGTCATGCGCGGAAAGTCGGAGCCCTGTCGGCGCTTGCCGCGGAAGGGGCGATCACCGCCATCGGTGCCGCCAAAGCCGCGGTTGAAGCCGCTTTCGAAGCTGTTGCCTTCGTCGAAGCGGCGTGGCGGCGGGGCGGAAGCCTGCTTGAGACCGAAGGCCTGCTCGACTTCGGCCTGGGTGAAACCGGCGCTTTCGGCGAGCATCTTGATGACCTGCAGGCGCAGCAGCGGCGCGCCGATGCGGGTGACTAGCGGTTTGGCCTCGTGGACCAGTTTGGCGCACCCTTCGGCGGTGCTGACATCGACTTCCTTCTTCAACTCGGCGAGGAGAAAATCGGCCAGTGGCTGGGCGCGGGTCATGGCGGCGCGGAAGGCGTCCGGCCCTTCGGCGCGAACGAAGCTGTCCGGGTCGTGTTCTTCCGGCAGGAACAGGAAGCTGAGGGCCTTGTTGTCGGCCAGATGTTCGAGACTGACTTCCATCGCTCGCCCGGCAGCCCGGCGGCCGGCGGCGTCCCCGTCAAAACAGAAGACGACCCGGTCGGTAAGGCGCAGGAGTTTCTGGATGTGATTGGGGGTGGCGGCCGTGCCGAGGGTGGCCACCGCGTTGCCGACGCCGAACTGGGCGAGGCCGACCACATCCATATAGCCTTCGACCACCAGTACGCATTCCTGGTCGCGGATAGCCTGGCGGGCCTGGACGATGCCGTAGAGTTCGCGCCCTTTTTCAAAGAGCGGCGTTTCCGGTGAATTGAGGTATTTCGGCTCGCCCTTGTCGAGGACCCGGCCACCGAAGCCGATCACGTTGCCGCGCTGGTCCTGGATCGGGAACATGATGCGGTCGCGGAAGCGGTCGTAGCGGCGGTTTTGTTCGTTTTCGAGGACCAGCCCGCACTCAAGCAGGGCGGCGGCGCTGTAATCGGGGAAGGCTGCCTGCAGGGCCTGCCAGCCTTCCGGTGCGTAGCCGAGGCCGTAGCGGGCAGCGATTTCGCCGGTCAGGCCGCGTCGCTTGAGGTAGTCGATGGCTACCTGGCTGCGCTTGAGTTGCTCTTTGTAGAAGCGGGTTGCCTGGGCCATGACTTCGGTCAGGGATTGATCCCGCGCCCGGTCGTGGTTGGGGGTGAAGTCGTCTTGCGGGACTTCCATACCCACCGTACTGGCGAGTTCCTTCACGGCATCGATGAAACCGAGGCCGTTGTATTCCATCAGGAAGCTGATCGCGCTGCCGTGCACGCCGCAGCCGAAGCAGTGGTAAAACTGCTTGGTTGGGCTCACCGAGAACGAGGCTGACTTTTCGCCATGAAAAGGGCAGCAGGCAAAGTAGTTTGCCCCGCCTTTCTTGAGCGGCAAGTAGCGCTCGACGACCTCGACGATGTCGACGCGGGCGAGCAGATCCTGGATGAAGGATTGCGGAATCATGGTGTCCGGCTGGCGCGCTGGGGCGCAGCCCTCATGAATCCTAGTTGCCGAGTCGTGATTTCACCAGCTTCGAAACGTCGGCCATGTCGGCCTTGCCAGCCAGTTGCGGCTTGAGGACGGCCATCAGCTTGCCCATGTCGGTTGGGCCGGTGGCGCCGGTAGTCTTGATGGCGTCGTCAACGATGGCGGTAATCTGCTCTTCGCTCAGGCCGGCGGGTTTGTAAGCGGTCAGAACCTCGATCTCGAAACGCTCGGCGCTGGCCAGATCGAAGCGTTGGGCGCCTTCGTACTGGGTAACGGAATCCCGACGCTGTTTGAGCATCTTGTCGACGACGGTGATTACGGCGGCGTCATCCAGTTCGATGCGCTCGTCGACTTCCTTCTGCTTGATGGCAGCGAGGAGCAGGCGCACAGCGGACAGGCGAGCCGTATCCTTGGCGCGCATGGCGGCCTTCATGTCGTCGTTGATCCGTACTTTCAGGGACATGACTGGGGAGTTCCTTGCAGGTGGGTTCCGCAAACGGGTCTGCCGAGCATGGCTCGGGACGGGTGTGCGTAGCGCAACGGAAAAGCACAAACGCCACGCGCTCGCGCAAGATGCGCGTATCGCGTGGCGATCGGGAAGCCTGTACTTGGGTGTTGCTTAGTACATCTTCGGGGGCAGGGTCTGGCTGCGAAGGCGCTTGTGATGGCGCTTCACGGCAGCAGCCAGCTTGCGCTTGCGCTCTGCAGTCGGCTTCTCGTAGAACTCGCGGGAACGGAGCTCGGGCAGCAGGCCCACTTTTTCAATGGTGCGCTTAAAGCGACGGATGGCAACTTCAAACGGCTCGTTTTCTTTGACGCGAATACCCGGCATGCGTGCTTCCTCGAAAATTCTTTAGACGGAAAAACGACGAGTATAAACAAGTCGTTTCGGTCTACCAAGTCCACTTTTCACTTTATTGCCCGGCGCGGAGTAAAATCGGCATCTTTTTTCTCCGGGCCGATCATGCGCGTTCTGGGTATTGAATCCTCCTGCGACGAGACCGGCGTAGCCATCTACGACACGGACAAGGGTCTTCTCGCCCATCGTCTCCACTCCCAGATCGACCTCCATGCGGCCTATGGCGGCGTGGTGCCCGAGCTGGCGTCCCGCGATCATATCCGTCGCCTGCCCCTGCTGCTGCGGGAGACGCTGGAGGTGACCGGGCTGGTAATGGGTGACATTGATGCGATTGCCTATACGGCGGGTCCGGGGCTGGCGGGGGCGCTGCTGGTCGGTTCGAGTGTGGCCGAGGCGCTGGGTGTGGCGCTGGGCGTGCCGGTGCTGCCGGTTCATCACCTGGAAGGGCATCTGCTCTCGCCGCTGCTGTCGGCCACGCCGCCGGTTTTTCCTTTCGTGGCACTGCTGGTATCCGGCGGGCACACCCAGTTGATGCGGGTTGCCGGGGTGGGCGATTACACGCTGCTTGGAGAAACGGTGGATGACGCAGCTGGCGAGGCCTTCGACAAGACCGCCAAGTTGCTCGGCCTGCCGTATCCAGGGGGCCCGGCCCTGGCAAAACTGGCGCTGGAAGGCGCACCGGGGCGTTTCAGGCTGCCCCGTCCGATGCTGCACAGCAAGGATTTCGATTTCAGCTTCAGCGGCTTGAAAACGGCGGTGCTGACGGCGGCCACTGCGCCTGATTTTACCGCAGCCGACCGGGCGGATCTGGCCGCCGAGTTTCAGGCTGCGGCCGTGGATGTGCTGGTCGCCAAATCCATGGCGGCATTGAAGCACACGGGTTTGAAGCAATTGGTCGTGGCGGGCGGTGTCGGTGCAAACCTGATGTTGCGTGCAGAACTGGATGCCGCGGCAGCGAAACGCAAGGCCCGTGTCTTTTACCCGGAGCTGGAGCTATGCACGGACAATGGGGCAATGATCGCCTTTGCCGGCGCACTGCGCTTTATCGCCGGCGAGCGGGGTCCCGCTGAGGATGGCTGTTTCGCCGTGCGGCCGCGCTGGAGCCTGCAGGAGATCACTCCGCCGGCCTGAGTGGTTTCAGGCCTGCTTTTTCTTGCTGCCGATGCGGCTTTCCTCGCCGGCAAGAAGGCGCTTGATGTTGTCCTTGTGGCGCCACAGGAGCAGCCCTGACATGACGCTGATGGAAAGGATCCAGTTGGCGCCAAGCCCGAACAGAAAAGCCAGCCCGGGCGAGGCCAGGGCTGCGCACAGGGCTGCGAGGGATGAGTAGCGTAGCGTGAAGGCAACGCCCAGCCATACGCCGAGGATGGACAGGCCAAGCCAGCCACTGGCGCCCAGCAGTACGCCGGCGGCGGTGGCGACGCCCTTGCCGCCACGGAAGGCCAGGAAGACCGGGAAGAGGTGGCCAAGGAAGGCGGCAAGGCCGGCGGCGGGTGCTGTCATCGCGTCGAGGCCCAGGGATGGTGCAATGCTCTGCGCCAGCACGACGGCCAGCCAGCCCTTGAAGGCATCGCCGAGCAGGGTAAGGATGGCGGCCAGTTTGTTGCCGCTGCGCAGCACGTTGGTGGCGCCGGGGTTGCCCGAGCCATAGCTGCGCGGGTCGGCCATGCCAAAAAGGCGGCTGACGACGACGGCAAAGGAAACGGAACCGATCAGATAGGCGGCGACGAGCAGAAGCGCGAGTTGCATGTTTTTTTCGATGCGCAGCTAGAATGGGCGCGATTTTAGCCGGGACAGACGATGGATTTCATTTTTATCGAGGCATTGCGGGTCAAATCCCGGGTTGGCATCTATCCGCGTGAGCGGGTGACGGAGCAGCCCCTGGAGCTGAATCTGACTTTTGGTGTGCCCGATGCGGCTGCCGAGCATGACGATATTGCCGACACAATTGATTACGCCAAGGTGATTGAACGCATCCGGGAGGAGCTGGCCGTTCATCAATTCAATCTGATTGAAACCCTGGGGGAATTCATCGTGAAATTGCTTTTCGATGAATTCGGTGCGCCGTGGGTGAAGCTTGCCATTGCAAAGATTGGCGTGATGAAAGACGTTCGGCGCGTCGGCGTATTTATCGAGCGTGGCCGCAATGGTGCCGAACCGCCCGATCATCCGCCGACCGCAGGCCTGCCGCGTTAAGACTGGCAGGCCTGCGGTATTCAGCTTCAGGCGGCAGTGACGGTGGCTTCGGCGCGCAGTTCGTCGAGCGGCTTACCCTGGGCCAGCCAGTCAATGACCCACTGGGGCTTGCGGCCGTGGCCGGTCCAGCCAATGGCGGGGTTTTCCGGGTGACGGAACTTGATCACCGAAGCGGGTTTGGCGGCGGCTTTCTTGGCTGCCGGTTTGGCGACGGCCTTTTTCGGCGCCGCAACGGGCTTTTCGGCGGCTTCCTGGCCAAGCACTTCGTTCAGGCTCATGCCGTGTTCGGCGGCCAGCTTTTGCATGCGCTTGAGCAGATCCTTCTTGGCGGTGTCGGAGCGACGCCGAATCTCCGCTTCGACTTTGGTCTGGAGGCGACGCAATTCGGTAAGGGAAAGGGAGGAGATGTCCATGGCGTTGTGTTCCTTCGGCTTCTAGCTTTGTCGATCAGTTGATGTGAACGTGCTGTGAATCAGGCGGTTTTTCCCGGCCTTTATTCTGCCGATTATTTTGCCACTATTAGCTGATGGTTTGGCAAGTCTTTTTATTCTCATTCATTCCAGTGCCACGTTAACCAGTCCGGGGTGCAGCATCTGCAGGATGTCATGGGGGTGAACCCCAACGAGGAATCCTCTTTTTCCGCCGTTGATGTAAATGAGTGGCAGATCCAGAATGCTCCGCTCCATGAATACCGGAAGCACTTTCTTTGTGCCGAACGGTGAGGTTCCACCGACCATGTAACCCGTGTGGCGCTGGGCGACAGCGGGGTCGCAGGGGCTGATGTGCTTGCGGTCGATCTGGCGTGCAAGCTCTTTCGTGGAAACCTTGCGGTCGCCGTGCATCAATATAACGAGGGGGCGGCGCTCTTCATCTTCCATCACCAGGGTCTTTACGACGGCATGTTCGGCGACATTAAGTTCCCGTGCGGAAACCTTGGTTCCGCCATGCTCCTCGTAGGTATAAAGATGAGTGGAAAAGGCGGCCTTGTGCTGGCGCAGGAAGCGGGTCGCGGGCGTTTCGGGGGCATGCAGGTCTGGGCGGGCCATGGCTGAAATTAAGACCTTATGAAATGCAGCGGGTTGGGGAATGGGGCCTGGTAGTCGGGTTTTTGTCGAAGAGGTGTATGACCGGTTTAAGGAGCGCTTTCATGGCGCAATAGCCAGCGCTTCGCGTCGATCAGAAAGCCGCCACGATCATGGGCAAAGCCGCCGATTCCTGTGGCGGCAACGACTCGGTGGCAGGGAACGACGAGGGGAAAGGGATTGTCTCCGCAGGCCTGTCCGACTGCCCGTGCGGCGCTTTGGGCGGCTTTGGCCAGATCCCCGTAGGTTCGGGTCTCTCCGCGGGGAATTGCGGATATTGCGGCCCAGATTCGCTGGCGGAAAAAGCTCCCGCGGGCGGCCAGGGGCAGGGCAAAGGGGGCGTCGGGATCGTTCAGGTAGCGGGCCAGCTGAATAACTGTTTTCTCGGAGAGGGAATTCTCTGCGGCAACGAGTGGATGGTCAGGTGGGAGAAAAACGACTTCCTGAACACATTCGGCCGCGGTCACGATTCCCATTCGACCGAATGGGGTGGGCATTACGGCGGAGTAATGCCTGGAATCAGGGGGGCGTGTGGTGCGTGTGGGCATGCGTGAATTCTGCGCCCGGCACTGTCTGCCGGGCAAGGGAATCAGACTTTTCCGAGGAGGGCGTTTTTCAGCTCCTGATCGATTGGTTTATCGCCCAGCCAGATACGCAGGAGGGCCCGAAAGAAGTCCTCGCCGGGAATGTCCTTACCGCGGATTTCATTGCCGACGGATAAGCGGGTGCCGCTGCCGGGCAGCCATTCAAGGCGAATCTGGCTGCCGTTGGGGGCGGTTTTAAGGCTCAGTAGCGCATTGCGAAAATCGTCGGCACGGGCCTGCAGTTTGATGAATTCGGTCTCGCTGTGATTCTTTTTCAGGCCCTCGACGAGTGCGTCGGCGAATTGCTCGGCGGTCAGTTCACGCAGGGTGACGATCTGGATACGCCTGGGGCCGCTGGTGGTGGAGACGGCCTCGGCACTGTCGGCGCGCTTCGGGAGATACAGTCCGATGGCGTAGATCTTGAGCATGAAGCGGGTGCGCAGGCCGGCGCCGTTCAGGACCAGTTCGCTGCCGGCGACCGTGGCCTTGTCGTCGAAGCGTACGCCCGCGATATCCGCAGCGTGGGTGGGCAGGGCGATGATGAGTGCGGTGGCGAGCAGAGCCTGGCGCAAATGTCGGTGAAGAACGGTTTTCATGGCTGTCTCCTTTATGGTTTGGATGTGCAAACGCCCGTTCGCCGCTTTTTTCATGCGGTTAAAACGGGCGTTTGAATCTTAACCGGGAAGACTTCCGGTCGGGGCGATTTTTGTCAGGCTGTCAGCTACGTACCTGGCCGTCGCCAAAGACGATCCATTTCTGGCTGGTGAGACCTTCCAGGCCTACCGGGCCGCGGGCGTGGATCTTGTCGGTGGAGATGCCGATCTCGGCGCCCAGGCCGTATTCAAAGCCATCGGCAAAGCGGGTGGAGGCGTTGATCATTACCGAAGCAGAATCGACTTCGCGCAGGAAGCGCATTGCCCGGGTGTAGTTCTCGGTGACGATGGCTTCGGTGTGTTGCGACGAGCAGGTGTTGATGTGCTCGATGGCTTCGTCGAGGCCGGCGACGATCTTGATGGCGATGATCGGGGCGAGGAACTCCTCGGTCCAGTCGGATTCGACGGCTTCCTTGAGCTGGGATTCCGCAACCCCACCTTCGCGCAGAATGGCCAGCGATGCCGGGCAGGCGCGCAGTTCGACGCCCTTGCCGGCCAGCATGGCGCCGATGGCGGGCAATTGGGACTGGGCGACAGCGGCATCCACCAGCAGGGATTCGGTGGTGTTGCAGGTGCCGTAGCGCTGGGTCTTGGAATTTTCGACGATGGCCAGGGCCTTCGCCGGATCGGCGAACTCATCCACGTAAACGTGGCAGTTGCCGTCGAGGTGCTTGATGACCGGTACGCGGGCTTCGCGGGAGATGCGTTCGATCAGGCCCTTGCCGCCGCGGGGGACGATGACGTCCACGAACTCGGGCATGGTGATGAGTTCGCCAACTGCCGCGCGGTCGGTGGTGTCGACGACCTGGATGGCCGCTTCGGGCAGGCCGGCGGCGGCGAGGCCGGCGCGCACGCATTCAGCGATGGCCTGGTTGGAATGCAGGGCTTCCTTGCCGCCACGCAGGATGGCCGCATTGCCTGATTTGAGGCACAGGGCGGCGGCGTCGGCGGTGACGTTGGGACGGGCTTCATAGATGATGCCGATGACGCCCAGCGGCACGCGCATCTTGCCGACACTGATGCCGGAGGGGCGGCGCTTCAGGTCGGTCATTTCGCCGACCGGGTCGGGCAGGGCGGCGACTTGTTCGAGGCCGAGGGCCATGGACTCGATGCCCTTTTCGGAGAGCGTCAGGCGATCGATCATGGCCGGCTCGAGGCCGTTGGCGCGGGCTTCTTCGAGGTCGCGCTGGTTGGCGGCGGACAGCGCAGCCTTGCGGGCGCGGATTTCGGCAGCCATGGCCAGCAGGGCCTTGTTCTTGGCGTCGGTGGTGGCAGCAGCTACGGCGCGGGAAGCGGCGCGAGCCTGGCGGCCGACGGTCTGCATGTAGGTCTTGATGTCCATCTTGTCTCGCTTTGGGTCGTTGGTTGCGGCTTTAGCGCCGCGCCGGGGGCTGGTTTGCTGAGCCGCGGGTGAGGCGCAGGCACAACTGGAGGAATTCGTCCCATACGTCGCCACCGGCCAGGCCCTTGATCATCCTGTCAATTTTGGCGGCGTGCAAGATGGCTGTGCGCAGGGTGCCGGAGGCGAGGCGTGGCAGGGCGCGCTGAATGGCCTGTTTGCGGCGCTCCTCGAAGACCCGTTCGGCCTTCAGCAGACCTTGCAGTTGCTGGCCTTCGTCCATGCCCTGGCGCAGATTGGCGAGGGTGCGGATTTCGTTGGCAAGGGCCCACAGTACCAGCGGCGGTGCTTCGCCTTCGCCCTTGAGGCCTTCGAGGAGGCGGGCGCAGCGGGCTGCGTCGCCTTCCAGCAGGGCGGTGCGCAGCTTGTCCACGTCGTAGCGGGCGACGTTGAGTACCGCATCGCGAACCGCTTCAAGGGACAGTTCGCCAGCCTCATGCAGCAGACCGAGCTTGAGGATTTCCTGGTGGGCGGCGAGGAGGTTGCCCTCGATGTGCTCGGCGATGAAGGCGAGGGCGTCGGGGGTGGCCTTCTGCTGCTGGCGGGCCAGGCGCTGGGCGATCCAGTCGGGCAGACGCTCGCGTTCGGGCGCATTGAGTTCGACCACCACGCCGGCTTCGGCGAGGGTGACAAACCACGCCGCCTTGCGGGCGGCCCAGTCGAGTTCGGGCAGGCTGATCAGGGTGACGATGCCGTCGTCCAGATGACGGGCGTAGCGCTGCAGTGCGTCGCCACCGTCACGGCCGGGCTTGCCGTTGGGGATGCGCAGGTCGACCAGTTTGCTTTCGCCGAACAGGGACAGGTTGCCGGCGGCGGACTGCAGGGTGTCCCAGCGAAAACCCTGGCCGGCGACCAGCACTTCCCGTTCGGCATAGCCCTGCTTGCGGGCGGCTGCGCGTACCGCATCGCCGGCCTCGAGCACCAGCAGCGGCTCGTTGCCGTGGAGGATGTAGAGCGGGGCGAGGGGCTTGGCGAGCTGGGCGGAAAGTTGCTCGGGGCGCAGGTTCACGGCTGGGGTTTGGCCGCGGGCATTTTGGCGGCGGCGAGGCGGCGCATCAGTTGCTGAACCAGATCGCTCTGCATGTCGCGATAGAGCAGGATCTCTTCCTGTTCCTTGGCGAGCAGTTGGGAGTCGTCGAAGGCCAGGTCGCGGCGCAGGAAAATCTCGTTGGGGGCCATGATTTCCTGGCCGCTGTTGTCCACGAGCCGGAAGGTGAAGCGCTGGCGGAGTTGGTACTCGCGCACGCGGCCCTGGGTGTTGAGGGCCAGGATGGCTTTTTCCTTGGCGTCGGCGAGCACTTCGAGGCGCACCTGGGCGTCTTCGGGTTTTTCGGCGATGACGGTGGTGCTGCCGGCGCGGATCTGGCGCCGGATTGCCGCAGCCAGATCGGAATACTGGTACATGCCCAGGTAGATCGACTCGAAGGGCAGCGGGCGCGGGCCGCGCAGCTGGAAGCCGCAGCCGGAGGCAAGCAGCGGTGCGGCGCCGAGAAGAAAAAGGGCCCGGCGACGGCCGGGTGAGTGCAGCGGATGGGTCATTTACGCGGTTCCTCCTTGAGGCGCTGGCGTTCTTTCTCGTAAGCGTCGTAGCTTGGCGGTGGAGGGTCACGGACGATGTCGCGCCCCGGCTCGTACTGACGCCGGGTGTTCTCTTCCCGCAGGCCTTCGTAAAAAGCTCTGCTGGTGCAGCCGGCAAGCACGAAAGCCAGAATCAGGCAGATGACGAGACGCATGGCGCGACCCTCCGTTTGTCAGCAGACGATATTGACGAGGCGACCGGGCACGACCACGACTTTTTTGGGCGCCTTGCCTTCCATGAACTTGATGGCCGCTTCGTGGGCGACGGCGGCCGCCTCGATGGCGTCCTTGGCTGCATCAGCCGGTACCCGCAGGGACCCACGCAGTTTGCCATTGACCTGCAGCATCAGCTCGATTTCGTCCTGCACCAGGGCGGCGTCGAGCGGCTCCGGCCAGGCGGCGGCGAGGATGTCATCACCGTAGCCGAGCTGTTGCCACAGGGCGTGGCTGATGTGCGGGGTCAGCGGCGACAGGACGCGCAGCAGGATGCCGAAGCATTCCTCGAGCACTTCGGCGGCCAGGGCGCCCTGGCGCGGAGCCTTTTCGATGGCGTTGAGCATCTTCATCGTGGCCGAGGCCACGGTGTTGAACTGCTGCTTGCCCAGGTCGTAGTTGGCCTGCTTCAGAAGCAGGTGGATCTCGCGGCGGAAGGCGGCGAGTTCTTCCGGCAGCTTGGCGTTGGCGAGGCCGCGCTGGGCGCCGATTTGCGGGCGGATCTCGGTGGCGAACAGGTGGCCGAAGCTCCACACGCGGCGCAGGAAGCGGTAGGCGCCTTCGACACCCGCGTCGGACCATTCGAGGGTCTGCTCCGGCGGGGCGGCAAACATCATGAAGAAGCGCGCGGTGTCGGCGCCGTATTGTTCGATGAGCGACTGCGGGTCCACGCCGTTGTTCTTCGACTTGGACATGGTGGTGAGCTCATGTTCCAGCGTCGAACCATCCTTCTTCAGCGTGGCGCCGGTGATGTGGCCCTTGGCGTCCTTCTGGATGTCGATTTCGCTTTCCCAGAAGTAGTTCTTGCCGCCGCCTTCGGGCTTGTGGAAGAAGGCGTTGTTGAGAACCATGCCCTGGGTGAGCAGGTGGGCGAAGGGCTCGCGGTAGCTGACCAGACCCACGTCACGCATCACCTTGGTCCAGAAGCGGGAGTAGAGCAGGTGCAGGATGGCGTGCTCGATGCCGCCGATGTACTGGTCGACGGTCATCCAGTAGTCGGTTTCCTCGTCGACCATCTTGTCGGCGCCGAACCTGGTGGCGTAGCGGGCGTAGTACCAGGACGAATCCACGAAGGTGTCCATGGTGTCGGTTTCGCGACGGGCCGGCTTGCCGCACTTGGGACAATCGACGTGCAGGAAGTCGAGGCGCTTGTGCAGCGGGTTGCCGGAGCCGTCCGGCACGCAGTCTTCCGGCAGCTTCACCGGGAGCTGGTCGTCGGGCACCGGCACGGAGCCGCAGTCGTCGCAGTGGATGATCGGGATCGGGCAGCCCCAGTAGCGCTGGCGGGAGATGCCCCAGTCGCGCAAACGCCACTGGACCTTCTTCTCGCCGATGTTTTTGGCGGCCACGTCGGCAGCGATGGCGTCTACCGCGTCAGCGTAGGAGAGACCATCGTACTTGCCGGAATTGACGCAGTGGCCGTCCTTGCTGCCGTACCACTCCTGCCAGGCGTCCAGCGAATAGGCCTTGTCGCCGACGGCGACAACCTGCTCGATCGGCAGGCCGTATTTCTTGGCGAAGGCGAAATCCCGCTCGTCGTGGGCGGGGACGCCCATCACGGCACCGTCGCCGTAGCTGATCAGCACGTAGTTGCCGACCCACACTTCCACTTGCTTGCCGGTGAGCGGATGGGTGACGAACAGGCCGGTGGGCAGGCCTTCCTTCTCCATGGTGGCCATGTCGGCTTCCATCACCGAGCCGTGCTTGCACTTCTCGATGAAGGCGGCGAGCTCCGGGTTGCTCTTGGCGGCATGCAGGGCCAGCGGATGCTCGGCGGCCACGGCGCAGAAGGTGACGCCCATGATGGTGTCGGCGCGGGTGGTGAACACCCACATCTTGCCGTCGCCGATCAGGCCGTTTTCATCGCTGACTGCGTGGCTGAAGGCGAAGCGCACGCCAGTGCTCTTGCCGATCCAGTTGGCCTGCATCAGCTTGACGCGCTCGGGCCAGCCGGTCAGCTCGTCCAGGTCGCCCAGCAGCTCGTCGGCGTAGTCGGTGATCTTGAGGTAATAGCCGGGGATCTCGCGCTTTTCGACGAGCGCGCCGGTGCGCCAGCCGCGGCCGTCGATGACCTGCTCGTTGGCGAGCACGGTCTGGTCGACCGGATCCCAGTTAACCACCTGGGTCTTGCGTTCGGCAACGCCCTTTTCGAGCATGCGCAGGAACAGCCACTGGTTCCACTTGTAGTACTCGGGGGTGCAGGTGGCCAGCTCGCGGCTCCAGTCGATGGCAAAGCCGAGCGACTTGAGCTGCTGCTTCATGTAGGCGATGTTGTCGTAGGTCCACTTGGCCGGCGGCACCTGGTTCTTGATCGCGGCGTTTTCGGCGGGCAGGCCGAAGGCGTCCCAGCCCATCGGCTGCAGGACGTTGAAGCCCTTCATCTTGTGGAAGCGCGACAGCACGTCGCCGATGGTGTAGTTGCGCACATGCCCCATGTGCAGCTTGCCCGAAGGGTAGGGGAACATGGACAGGCAGTAGTACTTGGGCTTCGTGGCGTCGGCGGAAACGCGGAAGGCTTCGCTGCTGTCCCAATGCTGCTGGGCGGCACGTTCGATGTCGGCGGGGAGGTATTTGTCCTGCATGGGCTGGGGATGCGCAGATGGTACGAAACCGCTAATTATAAACTGGTCCTGCCGTGGCCGGTTTGACACGCTCAAGACCTTGATGTGACGGGGTATTTCTAGGTGTTGTAGGTCTTTCCCGCATGTCAGGCCAGAATGCCTCTGCTACAATCCGCCTCCCGCGTCGCAACATTTTTCCATGTCCGAGCCCCTCGTCCGTCTTGAGAACGTGCGTTTCGCCTATGGCGAACGGACGATCCTGCGCGACATTTCCCTGTCGATTCCCCGCGGTAAAGTGGTCGCGATCATGGGCGGTAGTGGGTGCGGCAAAACCACGCTGTTGCGTCTGATCGGTGGTCAGGAACGTGCCGTGAGCGGGCAGGTGACGGTGGACGGTCAGGATGTCGCCGGGCTCAACCGGGCAGACTTGTATGCCATGCGCCGGCGCATGGGCATGCTGTTCCAGTTTGGCGCCTTGTTTACTGACATGACGGTGTTTGACAACGTGGCCTTTCCGCTGCGCGAGCACACCGATCTGCCGCCCGAATTGATCAACGACCTGGTGATGATGAAGCTGCATGCGGTTGGCCTGCGCGGCGCCGCGAAGTTGATGCCGGGGGAGCTGTCCGGCGGCATGGCGCGACGCGTGGCGCTGGCACGCACCATTGCCCTCGACCCGATGCTGCTCATGTACGACGAGCCGTTTACCGGTCTCGACCCGATTTCCCTCGGCGTGATCGGTCAGTTGATCCGCCGCCTGAACGATGCCCTCGGGGCCAGTTCGGTGATCGTTACCCACGACATCCAGGAATCCCTGCTGATTGTCGATTACATCTACTTCATCTCGGAGGGGCGTGTGGTGGCTGAAGGTACGCCGGACGAGATTCGCCATACGACCGATCCCTTTGTGCACCAGTTTGTTCACGCCGAGGCCGATGGCCCGGTGCCCTTCCATTACCCGGCTGACGACTACGCCACTGCGCTGACCGGAGGGCCGGCCTGATGGGGGGCGTGTTCCGCAAGCTGGGGTCGATGGCGATCGACGGGGTGTGGCAACTGGGCTTCATCGCCCGCTTTTTCTGGTTGATCCTGCGTTATTCCGGCCAGTCCTTCACGCGTCTGCACCTGACGCTCCGCGAACTGTATTTCAGCGGCGTGATGTCGCTGCTGATCATTCTGGTGTCCGGTCTGTTCGTCGGTCTGGTGCTTGGACTGCAGGGCTACGAGACGCTGCAGCGCTACGGGGCAAGTGAATCGCTGGGGACGCTGGTGGCCTTGTCTCTGGTGCGGGAACTGGGCCCGGTGGTGGCCGGTCTGCTCTTCGCCAGCCGGGCGGGTTCGGCGGTGACGGCCGAGATCGGCTTGATGAAGGTGACCGAGCAGCTCAAGGCCATGGACATGATGGCGGTCAGCCCGATCGCCCGCGTGGTGGCGCCGCGCTTCTGGGGTGGCGTGTTGTCGATGCCGCTGCTGGCTGCGCTGTTTTCGGCGATGGGGGTGTTCGGTGGCTGGCTGATCGGCGTGGTGTTCATCGGCGTCGATAATGGTGCCTTCTGGTCGCAGATGCAGGCGGCAGTGGATTTTCGCTATGACGTGCTCAACGGGGTGATCAAGAGCACGGTATTCGGTGTGGCGGTAGCCCTGATTGCGGTATTTGAAGGTTATGACTGTGTGCCGACCGCCGAGGGGGTCTCCCGGGCGATCACGCGTACGGTGGTGAGTTCGGCGCTGGCCATTCTGGCAATCGATTTTGTAATGACGTCTTTCATGTTCCGAGGTCTATGATGAGTCGCACGACGCTCGATCTTTGGGTCGGTGTTTTCGTGGCGATGGGAATCGCCGCGCTGCTGTTCCTGGCGCTGAAGGTAGGCAGTATTTCCGGTTCCGACATCCAGTCGCCCTATACCCTGAGCGCCCGCTTCGACAATATCGGCGGGCTCAAGGCGCGTGCTCCGGTGAAAAGCGCCGGCGTGCTGGTGGGGCGCGTGTCGGAAATTCGCTACGACAATGAACACTTCCAGGCGGAAGTGGTCTTTACCGTTGATGGGCGCTACAAGTTTCCGACCGATACCTTCGCCAACATCCTGACGTCCGGCTTGCTGGGCGAGCAGTATCTTGGCCTTGATCCGGGCGGTGAAGAGAAGACCCTGGCGCCCGGCGATGTCATCAAAAAAACCCAGTCCGCCGTTGTGCTTGAAAAGCTGATCAGCCAGTTCATGTTCAACAAGGCGGCAGACGGCGAGCCGGCTCCGGCCAAGTAAGGGCTGGCGGCAACGGCCACAGAGAGCGCGATGCGGGTCATTCCGTGCGTGGAACAGGAAATGAAAAACAGGAAAGCTGCATCGAGGGCCCTGCTGCAGAGCGTTGCAACGCTCGCGCTCGGCCTTGGACTGACGGCCTGTGCCGGGCCTGGCGGGCATCCGAAGGATCCCCTTGAGCCTCTGAACCGGGCCACCTTCCGTTTCAACGAAGTCGCCGACAAGTACGTGATGCGTCCGGCGGCACAGGTGTATGACTTTGCGCCCCTGCCGGTAAAGACCGGAGTCGGCAATTTCTTCGGCAATATCGGCGACTTGTGGATCGGCGCGAACAACCTGCTGCAGGGCAAGTTTGTCGACGGTGCTTCCGATGGCGGTCGTTTCCTGGTCAACAGTACGGTCGGGTTGCTGGGGGTTTTCGACATTGCGACCGAGCTCGGGCTTGAGAAGCACGAAGAAGATCTTGGTCAGACCCTCGGGTTCTGGGGCGTCGGCGATGGTCCCTACATCGTCTTGCCCTTTCTCGGTTCGAGCAATTTGCGGGATAGCGTGGGTTTGTACATTGATCTGAGTGTCGATCCGGTCTGGCAGGTGAATGAGGTCGCCACGCGCAATTCCCTGTCCGGCCTGCGCTTCGTGAACCGCCGCGCTGCACTCCTTGGTGCCGACACCACGGCCGACCAGGCGGCGCTGGACAAGTACGGCTACATGCGCAGTTTCTACATGCAGTACCGCCTGAACCAGATCTACGACGGTCAGCCTCCGCGGGTGAAGGATCCCGATGACGAGGAAGCGCGCGTCGACGATGCCGGCGCTACGCTGGCCGCAACGGCTGAAGTCCCCGCAGCTCCCGACAAGAAAGAGAATCAGGAATGAAAAAAGTTGCTTCCCTGCTGGCCGCGCTGGCTCTTGGTATCGGTATCCAGTTCAATGCTTTTGCCGATGCCATTGCGCCCGACGCACTGGTCAAGAGCGTCACCGACGATGTGATCACCATCGTTCGTCAGGACAAGGCGATTCAGTCTGGCGACACCCGCAAGGCCGTTGAGCTGGTCGAAACCAAGGTGCTGCCGTATTTCGATTTCGCTCACATGACCCGTCTGGCCGTGGGCAAGGACTGGAAACAGGCCAATGCCGACCAGAAGGCGGTGTTGACCAATGAGTTCAAGACCTTGCTGGTGCGCACCTATTCCAACGCCCTGACCCAGTACCGCAACCAGCAGATCGACTTCAAGCCGCTCAAGGCCAAGCCGGAAGAGACCGACGTGATCGTCCGCACGGAAGTTCGTCAGCCGGGCGCCAAGGCGGTGCAGATTGACTACAACCTGGAAAAGCAGGGCGACAACTGGAAGGTCTACGACGTCATGGTGGCGGGCGTGAGCCTGGTCACCAACTATCGGGACAGCTTCGGCCAGGAGGTGCGCAGCGGCGGCATCGACGGCCTGATCAAGTCCCTCAAAGACAAGAACAAGCAGATCGACCCCGCGGTGTCGGCCAAGAAATGATCAATGCGGAAGGCAATCGCCTGAGCCTTTCCGGCCCGCTCACCATCGCCACGGTTGCCGGGGTGGTGGAGGAGGGCCGTGCCCAGGTGGTCGAGGCCGATCGGGTGGTCGATCTGTCTGCGGTAACCCACGTGGACTCTGCCGCCCTGGCCCTGCTGCTCAGCTGGGTACGGGCCGCCAGGGCTGCCGGGCGGCAGCTTTCCATCGATCACGCCCCGCCGGCGCTGGTCAGTCTTGCGTCCCTCTACGACGTCGACGCCATTCTTCCGCTGGCTCCCTGAGCCTTCCGTACCGTTCATGAGTCCTGCGATCCGCATTGCCGGTGTCACCAAGCGTTTCCGTTCCCTTCAGGCCCTGGCCGGGGTGGATCTGGAAGTGGCGCAGGGTGAGTTCTTCGGTCTCCTCGGCCCCAATGGCGCCGGCAAAACGACCCTCATCTCGACGCTGGCCGGGCTGGCCCGGGCCGACTCCGGCACGCTTGAAGTGATGGGCCACGACGTGGTGCATGATTACCGCGCCGCTCGCCTGGCCCTCGGCGTGGTGCCGCAGGAACTGGTGTTTGACCCCTTTTTCTCGGTGCGCGAGATGCTGCGCATCCAGTCTGGCTATTTCGGGATTCGCAACAATGACGCCTGGATCGACGAAATCCTTCACAGCCTGGATCTGACCTCGAAGGGTGACGTTAACATGCGCCTGCTCTCCGGTGGCATGAAGCGGCGGGCGCTGGTGGCTCAGGCGCTGGTGCACCGCCCCCCCGTAATCGTCCTTGACGAACCCACCGCCGGTGTCGATGTGGAGTTGCGTCACGGCCTGTGGCAGTTCATCCGCAAGCTCAACCGCGATGGTCATACCATCGTGTTGACCACCCATTATCTGGAAGAAGCCGAGTCCCTGTGCGGGCGCATCGCCATGCTCAAGGCCGGACGGGTGGTGGCCCTCGATACCACCGCCAATCTGCTCCAGCGCTTCGCCAGCCATAATTTGCAGGTGCGCCTCGCCGCCGCCGTCGTTTTGCCCGAGGCGCTGGCCGCCCAGGTGGTCAAGTGCGACGGCGTCGATCTTGAACTCGCCTTCGAGCGCTTCGACGACGTCGGCCAGCTCCTCGCCGGCCTGAAATCCGCCGGTGCGGAAATCGTCGACATGGCGATCGGCAAGCCGGACCTGGAACAGGTCTTCGTCGGCGTGATGAATCAGAACTGAGGATCCATGGAAGGCTTCAAGACCCTGTTATACAAGGAGTGCCTGCGTTTCTGGAAGGTGGGTTTCCAGACCGTGTTGTCGCCGGTGCTCACCGCAGTGCTCTACCTGCTGATCTTCGGTCATGTGCTGGAGGATCACGTCCAGCCCTATCCGGGTGTCAGTTACACGGCCTTCCTGGTGCCCGGCCTGGTGATGATGACGGTGTTGCAGAACGCCTTCGCCAACAGTTCCTCGTCTCTCATTCAGAGCAAGATCACCGGCAACATCGTGTTCGTGCTGCTTCCGCCGATCTCCTACCGGGAGTTCTATATGGCCTACGTGCTGGCGGCCGTGCTGCGTGGCACCATGTGCGGGCTGGGCGTGCTGCTGGTGTCGCTGCCGTTTGCGTCCTTCAGTGTGGCCGAGCCGCTGTGGATTGTCGCTTTCACGCTGATTGGCGGCGCTTTCCTGGCCAGCCTGGGGGTGATTGCCGGGATCTGGGCTGACAAGTTCGACCAGCTCGCCGCCTTTCAGAACTTCCTGATCATGCCGCTGACGATGCTCTCCGGCGTGTTCTACTCGATTCATTCCCTGCCGGATTTTTGGCAGGGCGTCTCGCATTTCAACCCGTTTTTCTTCATGATTGACGGGTTCCGCTACGGATTTTTCGGGGTCTCCGATGTCTCTCCCTGGATGAGCATCGGAGTAGTGACAGTCTGTTTTATCGTGCTCGCAATCATTACCCTGCAAATGCTTGCCAGGGGCTACAAACTGCGGGCCTGAGGATTAGAAAATGTTTCAAGCTAGTGAAATCGAACGGCTCATCGTGGCCGGACTCCATTGCGAATTCCTGCAAATCGAAGGTGAAGACGGCACCCACTTCTCGGGCATCGTGGTCAGCCCCGAGTTCGACGGCAAGCCGCGCGTGCGTCAGCATCAGCTGGTTTACGCCACCCTCGGCAAGCTGATGGGCAACGAGATCCACGCTCTCCAGCTGACCACCTTTACTCCCGGCCAGTGGGCCGAATTGCTGAAGGAACTGGGCTGAACGCCCATTGATGCATGGATAAACTGTTGATTGAAGGCGGCACCCGCCTGTCGGGCGAGATCGCCATTTCCGGCGCCAAGAATGCAGCCCTGCCGATCCTCTGTGCGGCGCTGCTGACCAAGGAGCCGGTGACCTTTACCAACGTGCCGCGTCTGAACGACATCGGTACGCTGCTGCGCCTGCTCGAGCAGATGGGCGTGAAGGTCAGCCGCGATGCCGACGTCGTCACGCTGGATGCGAGCGGGGTGGACAACCCGGTCGCGTCCTACGAAATGGTCAAGACCATGCGTGCTTCCATCCTGGTGCTCGGCCCGCTGGTGGCTCGCTTCGGTGAGGCCCGGGTGAGCCTGCCCGGTGGCTGTGCCATCGGTGCGCGGCCGGTGGACCAGCACATCAAGGGCCTGCAGGCCATGGGCGCCGAGGTCAAGGTGGAGCACGGTTACGTGCACGCCAAGGTGCCCCGCCTGAAGGGCGCGCGCCTGTTCACCGACATGGTGACGGTGACCGGCACTGAAAACCTGATGATGGCCGCCTGTCTGGCCGACGGCGAGACCGTCATCGAGAACGCCGCCCGCGAGCCGGAAGTCGTCGACCTGGCCAACTGTCTGGTCGCCATGGGCGCGCGCATTTCCGGCGCCGGTGGTGATGTGATCCGCATCCAGGGCGTGGACGCCCTGCACGGGGCCACCCACCGGGTCATGCCCGACCGCATCGAGACCGGCACCTACCTGTGTGCCGCGGCTGTTACGGGCGGCGAAGTGCGCCTGACCGGCACCTCGGCCAGCTACCTGGATTCGGTCATCGACAAGCTGATGGATGCCGGTTGTGAAGTGACCGCCGAACGTGACGCGATCCGCCTCAAGGGGCCGGCCCGCCTTGCTGCGGTGAGCCTGCGTACATCCCCGTACCCGGCCTTCCCGACCGACATGCAGGCCCAGTTCATGGCGATCAACGCCGTGGCCGACGGCACCTCGATCATCCGTGAAACCATTTTTGAAAACCGCTTCATGCACGCGGTCGAACTGCAGCGCCTCGGCGCCGACATTCGCATCGACGGCAACACGGCGGTGGTGAAGGGCGTTGCGAAGCTCGAGGGCGCCACGGTGATGGCGACCGATCTGCGTGCTTCGGCCAGTCTGATCATTGCCGGCCTGGTTGCCGAAGGTGAAACCACCATCGAGCGGATCTATCATCTCGATCGGGGTTACGAGCGGCTTGAGGAAAAACTCAGTGCGCTGGGGGCCCGGGTGCGTCGTCTGCGCTGAAATTCGTGAGGTGGGCCGCTTGCTGCGGCCCATGTCGGGAGGCTTCGGACGCCTTGGGCGTCCGGCTCAGCTGGCCGGGCTTACTGCCAGTACCGTGAGCTTGATGGCATGGCCTTCTGGTGTTTGCCAGTCAATGTGCTGGCCGGCCGAGAGGCCGAGCAGGGCGCTGCCGGCTGGCGAGAAGATGGAGACTTTTCCATCGGCCGCGCTGGCGTCCTGGGGCCAGGCCAGGGTCAGTTCGTATTCGCGGCCTGATGTTTCCTCGCGGAAACGGGCGCGGCTGTTCATCGTGATGACGTTGTCGGGCATGGCGTCGCTGTCGAGTACATTGGCGCGATCGAGTTCGGCGCGCAGGTCGTCGAGATCGCTGCGGTTGCGGGTCGGCGGCTTTGAGAGCAGGCCTTCCAGGCGTTCGAGATCGTGGGTTGAAACGATGATTTCGGGTTTCATGTCAAACTCTCCGGAGTGAAGGAAAAGAAAATGGCCGAACCCGCTTCAGCGGTTCAGCCATGGGGTCAAGGCTATCAGAAGGGGCGCCGCGGAACAAATGCCTTCCTGGATACCTCGGTGCGGACCTGGCCGCGAATCGGCTAGAATCACTTTTTACGCAGACAGATCATCATCTTGAACGGCATTACGCTCGCCCTTTCGAAGGGCCGAATCTTCGAAGAAACCTTGCCGCTGCTGGCCGCCGCAGGGATCACCCCGACCGACAATCCGGATACATCGCGCAAGCTCATTCTCGGCACCAACCGGCCGGATGTGCGGCTGGTCATCGTGCGCGCCACCGATACGCCGACTTACGTGCAGTACGGTGCCGCCGACATGGGTATCGCCGGCAAGGACACGCTGATCGAACACGGCGGGGCCGGGCTGTACCAGCCCCTCGACCTGAACATCGCCAAGTGTCGTTTGTGCGTGGCGGTGCAAAAGGATTTCGACTACGCCGCGGCCGTCAAGCGCGGTGCGCGCATCCGCGTGGCGACCAAGTACGTCAAGGCGGCCAAGGAACACTTTGCCGCCAAGGGCATGCACGTGGACCTGATCAAGCTCTACGGTTCCATGGAGCTGGCGCCGCTGGTTGGGTTGGCCGATGCCATCGTCGATCTGGTGTCCACCGGCAACACCCTGCGTGCCAACAATCTGGTCGAGGTGGAGGACATCATGCCCATCAGCTCCCGCCTCGTTGTCAATCAGGCCTCCCTCAAGCTCAAGCGTGAGTTGATCCAGCCGGTGCTGGAGGCCTTTGCCGGAGCCATCAAGCCATGAGTGCCCAGATTCGTCGTCTGTCGTCCACCGATTCCGGTTTTGTTGCCACCCTCGATGCCCTGCTGGCCTTCGAAGGCAGTACCGACGCGGCGATCGAACTGGCCGTCGCCGACATCCTGCAGACGGTGCGGCGGGATGGCGATGCGGCGGTCGTCGAGTACACCCGCCGCTTCGACCACCTCGATGCGCCCGACATGGCTGCGCTCGAACTGCCGAAGAGCGAGTTGGCCGCCGCGCTGGCCGGCCTCGGTGCCGAGCAGCGCAATGCGTTGGAGCTGGCTGCCGGCCGTGTGCGCAGCTATCACGAACGTCAGGTGCAGGAGTCGTGGCGCTACACCGATGAATCCCCGGGCATGGACGGCACCCGTCTCGGCCAGAAGATCACTCCGCTGGATCGCGTTGGCCTTTACGTGCCGGGCGGTCGGGCGTGCTATCCCAGTTCGGTGCTGATGAATGCGGTGCCGGCCAAGGTGGCTGGCGTCGGCGAACTGATCATGGTGGTGCCGACGCCCCACGGCCAGAAGAACCAGTTGGTGCTGGCCGCTGCCGCCATCACTGGCGTCGACCGGGTGTTCACCATCGGTGGCGCCCAGGCTGTGGCCGCACTGGCCTACGGTACGGCAACCATCCCGCAGGTGGACAAGATCGTCGGTCCGGGCAACGCTTACGTGGCGGCTGCCAAGCGGCGAGTGTTCGGCACCGTTGGCATCGACATGGTGGCCGGGCCGTCCGAAGTGCTGATCATCTCCGACGGTTCCGGCAATCCGGACTGGGTGGCGATGGATCTCTTCGCCCAGGCCGAACACGACGAGCTGGCCCAGTCCATCCTGTTGTGTACCGACGAAGCCTTCATCGGTCGCGTGGAGGAGAGCATCACCCGCCTGTTGCCGGAGATGCCGCGTCGCGAAACCATCGCCACGTCCCTCAAGAACCGGGGGGCGCTGATCCTTGTGAAGGATCTCGACGAAGCCTGCGAGATCGCCAACCGCATCGCGCCGGAGCACCTGGAGTTGTCCCTCGCTGATCCCTACCAGTGGGTCGACAAGATCCGCCATGCCGGGGCGATCTTCATCGGTCACTACTCGGTCGAGGCGCTGGGCGATTACTGCGCCGGTCCGAACCACGTGCTGCCGACCATGCGCAGCGCGCGTTTCTCCAGCCCGCTGGGAGTGTATGACTTCCAGAAGCGTACCAGCCTCATCGACATATCCGAGGCGGGGGCACAGACGCTTGGGCGGATCGCCTCGGTGCTGGCCCACGGTGAAGGCTTGCAGGCCCACGCCCGTTCGGCGGAGATGCGTTTGAAGCGCTGATTGCCCGCGACGGATGCAAAAAAGCCGCACCCAAGGGTGCGGCTTTTTCTTGGCACCTGCGGGTCAGGCGAGAATTTCCTTCAGTGCATCGAGCAGCAGCCGGCACTGGACGTCGGTGCCGACTGTGATGCGCAGAAACTGGTCGATGCGTGCGGCCTTGAAGTGACGCACGATGATGCTGCGCTCGCGTAGTGCGGCGGCCAGCGCAGCGGCATCCCGGGCCGGGTGACGGGCAAAGACGAAGTTCGCGGCCGAGGGCAGAACCGAAAAGCCCAGTGCGGCGAGCCCGTTGCTCAGCGCGTCGCGGCTGGCAATTACATGCCGACGGGTCTGGTCGAAGTAGTCTGCGTCGTCCATCGCCGCGCTGGCGCCCACGATGGCAAGGCGGTCGAGCGGATAGGAATTGAAGCTGTCCTTTACCCGCGTCAACGCTTCGATCAGCTCCGGCTGGCCGATGGCGTAGCCAACCCGCAGTCCGGCCAGCGAGCGCGATTTGGAGAGCGTCTGGGTAACCAGGATGTTCGGGTGCTGCTTCACCAGCCCGACGGCGGTGGGAATGACATCCAGGCCGCCGAAATCCACATAGGCCTCATCGATGACAATCGGGCTGTCGGGCAGGGCGGCCGCCAGGCGGGCGATGTCGGCGAGCGGCAGCAGGCGGCCGGTGGGGGCGTTGGGGTTCGGGAAGATTACCGCGCCGACCTTGGCTGCACCACGGGCGAGGTAGTCGTCGACGCAGATCGCGAAGTCTTCGTCCAGTGCCACGGTTTCGTAGTCAATGCCGTACAGCCCGCAATACACCGGATAAAAGCTGTAGCTGATGTCCGGGAAGAGCAGGGGCTTGTCGTGCTTGAGCAGGGCCTGGAAGGTATGGGCAAGGACTTCGTCCGAGCTGTTGCCGACGAAGACCCATTCCGGCGGCACGCCGAAGTGCCGGCCGACGGCGGCTTTCAGTTGCGAGCCGGTCGGGTCCGGGTAGAGCTTGAGGCTGTCGGCGCTCTCGCCCAGTTCGTCGCGGATCGCTTCCAGCACACGAGGGCTGGGCGGGTAGGGGTTCTCGTTGGTGTTGAGCTTGACCAGGTTGGCGAGCTTGGGCTGCTCACCGGGAACATAGGGGGTCAAGTCGTGAACGACGGGGCTCCAGAAACGGCTCATGGCTGGCGTGCTCGGCGGTGCGTGGCGCCGCAAGGGACGATGAAAACACTAAATGCTATCATGACCCCATCCAATCCCCTGTTCCGACCGTTCTTCTGGAAAATAGCGCAATGCGGCAAGCCGAAATCTCCCGCGATACCCTTGAGACCAAGATCCGGGTCAAGATCAACCTGGATGGCTCGGGTAACAGCCAGCTCAACACCGGTATCGGTTTCTTCGATCACATGCTCGATCAGATCGCCCGTCACGGCACCTTCGATCTCGAGATCGAAGCCGTCGGCGATCTGCACATCGACGGCCACCATACGGTGGAAGACGTGGGCATCACCGTCGGTCAGGCCTTTGCCAGGGCCGTCGGCGACAAGAAGGGCCTGACCCGCTACGGTCATGCCTATGTGCCCCTCGACGAGGCCCTGTCCCGCGTGGTGGTGGACCTGTCCGGTCGCCCCGGGCTGGAGTTCGATGTGCCTTTCTCGGCCGGTGCCATCGGTGCACTGGATACCCAGCTCGTTTATGAGTTTTTCCAGGGCTTCGTCAATCATGCCGGCGTGAGTCTGCACATTGACAACCTGAAGGGGCGCAACGCGCACCATCAGTGCGAAACCGTTTTCAAGGCTTTCGGTCGTGCCCTGCGCATGGCCGTGACGCCCGATCCGCGCCAGGCCGGCGTGGTGCCGTCCACCAAGGGGGCGCTATGAGCAAGGTTGCGATCATCGATTACGGCATGGGCAACCTGCGTTCCGTGGCCAAGGCCATCGAGCATGTGGCCAGCGACGCGACGATCGTCGTGACCGCCGATCCGCAGGAAGTGCTGTCCGCTGACCGGGTGGTCTTCCCCGGCCAGGGGGCGATGCCCGACTGCATGCGTGAACTGGACGCCCGTGGCTTGCGCCCGGCGGTGCTGGAAGCGGCCAAGAACAAGCCTTTCCTCGGTATCTGCATTGGCCAGCAAATGCTTTTCGAGCACAGCGAAGAAGGCAACGTGCCTGGTCTTGGCATCTTCAAGGGTGAAGTGCGCCGCTTTCCCGCCGACAAAATGGTGGCCGCTGATGGTTCCCGCCTGAAGGTGCCGCACATGGGCTGGAACGAGGTGTGGCAGAAGCAGGCCCACCCCCTTTGGGATGGCATCGAAGACGGTGCCCGCTTCTACTATGTGCATAGTTATTACGTGGATCCGGCCGATCCGGCCCTCGTCGCTGCCACAACCGATTACGGCATCCCCTTTACCGGGGCGGTAGCGCAGGCTAATATCTTCGCCATCCAATTCCATCCGGAAAAGAGCGCGCAAGCTGGGCTGCAACTCCTGTCGAACTTCATGTGCTGGAAGCCCTGATTTCACGCTCCGATCCATTCCGTCGTTCCGTTTCAACTCCTACCGCCCTTCTCTTCCTATGCTGCTGATTCCCGCTATCGACCTCAAGGACGGTCACTGCGTGCGCCTGAAACAAGGCGAAATGGACGCTGCCACGGTCTTCTCCGAAGACCCCCAGGCCATGGCCCGACACTGGATCGACCAGGGCGCCCGGCGCCTGCATCTGGTTGATCTGAACGGTGCCTTTGCCGGCAAGCCGAAGAACGAAGCGGCGATCAAGGCCATCCTCAAAGAGGTTGGCGACGAGATCCCGGTTCAACTCGGCGGCGGCATCCGTGACCTGGATACCATTGCACGCTACCTCGACGCCGGCCTGTCCTACGTCATCATCGGCACCGCCGCGGTGAAAAACCCCGGCTTCCTGCACGATGCCTGCAGTGCCTTCCCGGGCCACATCATCGTCGGGCTCGATGCCAAGGACGGCAAGGTGGCAGTGGACGGCTGGTCCAAACTCACCGGCCACGACGTCATCGACCTCGCCAAGAAGTTCGAGGACTATGGCGTCGAAGGCGTGATCTACACCGACATCGGCCGCGATGGCATGCTCTCGGGCGTGAATATCGAAGCCACGGTGAAGCTCGCCCAGGCCCTGCGCATTCCTGTCATTGCCAGTGGCGGCATTGCGGCTATGGCCGACGTGGAGGCCCTGTGTGCGGTGGAGTCCGAAGGCATCACCGGCGCCATCACCGGTCGGGCCATCTACGAAGGCACGCTCGACTTCGGTGCGGCCCAGGCCCGTGCCGACGAGCTTGCCGAGGCCGACTGATCCCATGCTGGCCAAGCGCATCATCCCCTGCCTCGACGTCAGTGCCGGGCGGGTTGTAAAGGGTGTTAATTTCATCGAGTTGCGGGATGCCGGCGATCCCGTCGAGGTGGCCCGTCGTTATGACGAGCAGGGTGCCGACGAGATCACCTTTCTCGACATCACCGCCAGCTCGGACGACCGCAACATCATCCTGCACGTGGTCGAGCAGGTGGCCGAGCAGGTCTTCATTCCGCTGACGGTGGGCGGAGGCGTGCGCACTGTCGATGACGTGCGCCGGCTGCTCAATGCCGGTGCCGACAAAGTCAGCATCAACACCGCCGCGGTGAACAATCCGCAGGTGGTGGCCGATGCGGCCGGCAAGGTCGGCAGTCAGTGCATCGTCGTCGCCATCGACGCCAAGCAGGTTGCACCGGGCAAGTGGGAAGTGTTCACCCACGGCGGCCGCAACCGGACAGGCCTTGATGTCGTCGAGTGGGCGCAGAAAATTGCTTCTCTTGGCGCTGGCGAAATTCTGCTCACCAGCATGGACCGGGACGGCACCAAGAACGGTTTCGACCTGGGACTGACCCGCGCGGTTTCGGATGCGGTGTCGATTCCGGTTATCGCCAGCGGCGGGGTCGGTAGTCTCGACCACCTGGCTGACGGCGTGACTCTCGGCCGTGCCGATGCGGTGCTGGCGGCCAGCATCTTTCACTTCGGTGATCACACTGTGCGTGAAGCCAAGGAACTGATGCGTGCCCGTGGTATCGAGGTGCGCCTGTGAGCGCCAATTCGGCATGGCTTGACGAACTTGCCTGGGACAAGGACGGACTGATCCCCGCGATTGCCCAGGATGCCGAAACCGGCGACGTGCTGATGTTCGCGTGGATGAATCGCGAGGCCTTGGCGCGGACGGCTGAAACAGGTGAAGCAGTATATTTCTCGCGCTCTCGCGGAAGGCTGTGGCACAAGGGCGAAGAGTCCGGCCACACGCAGAAGATCCGCGAGATCCGCATCGATTGCGACAATGACGTGGTACTTCTGAAGATCGAGCAGGTGGGCGGTATTGCCTGTCACACCGGGCGGCGCAGCTGCTTCTTTCAGAAATACCTCGCTGACGGCAGCTGGTCGGCCGTCGATCCGGTTCTTAAAGACCCGAAGGACATCTACAAATGATCGATATCGAAGTGCTGCACCGTGTGGCCGAGACCCTTGCTGCACGCAAGGACGCCAGCCCCGAGTCCTCCTACGTGTCCGGCCTGTTCCACAAGGGCACCGACGCGATCTGCAAGAAGGTTGCCGAAGAGTCCGCCGAGGTCATCATGGCCGCCAAGGACAAGGACTTGCTGCACGTGGTGTGGGAAGTCACCGATGTATGGTTCCATACCATGATCCTGCTGGCCCACTTCGGCCTGTCGGTTGATGACGTGCTCGCCGAATTCCGCCGCCGCGAAGGGGTGTCGGGCATCGACGAGAAAAAAGCGCGAACGGTCAAGTAAGGAAAGAGTCCAATGCAGGAGTGCCTGTTCTGCCGTATCGTGCGGGGCGAGATCCCCGCAGCGAAGGTGTATGAGGACGACGAGGTCCTGGCCTTCCGGGACATCCAGCCCCAGCGCCCGGTGCACGTCCTGGTCATACCGAAAAAGCACATCACCTCGCTGGCCGAAGCCACCGAGGCCGATGCGGTTGTACTCGGCAGGATGCTGGTAGTGGCGAACCGTATTGCCGTCGATCAAGGAAGTCCTGACGGCTTTCGGTCCATTATCAATACCGGTCGCGTCGGCGGACAGGAAGTCATGCATGTGCACATGCACATCGTGGGTGGGCAAGAGCCAGTCGGGCCGATGCTTAAACGGTAGTTTTTAGGAGAATTAAATGGGTTCCTTCAGCATTTGGCATTGGCTGATCGTTCTGGTTATTGTCATGCTCGTGTTTGGTACCAAGAAGCTGCGCAACATCGGGCAGGATCTCGGTGGCGCAGTCAAGGGTTTCAAGGACGGCATGCAGGAGGCCGGCAAGCCTGGCGAAGCAGGGCAGAAAATTGCCGACGGCAACAATCAGACCATCGATGCGGAAGCGCGGGAAAAGAACAAGTCCTGAATCCGGACCCGCGGCAGGCGCGGAAAAGGGGCGCTTTGAGCTGCCCCTTTTTCGTTTGTGTAGCCTGATTTTTTCTGCGTACTTAAAAAGTTAGGCGAATCGGATGTTCGATATCGGTTTTTCGGAGCTCATGGTCATCGGTATCGTGGCGCTCCTGGTGCTCGGTCCGGAACGTCTCCCCAAGGTGGCGCGTACCACCGGGCACCTTCTTGGCCGCCTGCAGCGTTACGTTTCCGACGTCAAGTCGGACATCAACCGGGAAATGCAGCTGGATGAGTTGAAGAAGCTGCAGGAAGAGGCGCGCAAGTCCGCAATGGAGTTTGAAAGCACGGTGCGCAACGAGGCGGCGGGCATTGAAAACGGCATGTCGTCGTCCCTGCAGTCGGCTTCGTCAGCGGTGGCCGAGCTGGAAAACAGCATGAAGTCGTCCATCTCCGGTGAAGCGACGGTTACGGCTCCGGTCGATCTCGACGCCGCTGCTGTCCAGCTCGACCGGCAGCTGGAGGCGGCCGCTGCGCATGTCACGCCGAATCCCGAGGCGGGGCCCACCAGTGATGAGACCGTCCTTGCGTCCGGGAAGGCGAAGTCATGAGCGATCAGGAAGACAGCTTCATTTCCCATCTGGTCGAACTGCGGGACCGTCTGTTGCGGGCCGTGGTTGCCGTCGTGGTGGTTTTCGTGGGCCTGATGCCGTGGGCAGGGGATATCTACGACATCCTTGCCCATCCGATGATGCAGGCGCTGCCCGAGGGGACGCGGATGATCGCCACCGGTGTGGTGACGCCTTTCTTCGTGCCCATGAAGGTGACCCTGATGGTGGCTTTCGTGATCGCGCTGCCCTTTGTGTTGTATCAGGCCTGGTGCTTCATCGCGCCGGGCCTGTACGCCCACGAGCGGCGCCTGGGTCTGCCGCTGGTGGTGGGCAGCACGGTGCTGTTCATCGCCGGGATGGCTTTCTGCTATTTCTTCGTATTCGGGACAGTGTTCAAGTTCATTGCCCAGTTCGCACCGAAGAGCATTACGCCGGCGCCTGACATTGAACAGTATCTGGCTTTTGTGATGTCGATGTTCCTGGCCTTCGGACTGACCTTCGAAGTGCCGGTGTTCGTGATCGTCCTGACCAAGATGGGCATCGTCGATGTGCCCAAGCTCAAGGAAGCACGGCCTTATGTCATCGTTGGCGCCTTTGTCGTCGCTGCGGTAGTGACGCCGCCAGATGTGGTGTCACAACTGATGTTGGCGATTCCCATGTGCCTGCTCTACGAGCTGGGGATTTTCCTGGCGCGGTTTGTGACGAAGACCAGGACCGAAGCGGTCGCCGAGTAGTTCTTCGGGTTGCATGTCCGATAAAAACCCCGCGATCAGCACGATTCGCGGGGTTTTTCTTTTGGGGCCCGGAAAGCACCGGGCCCTGGTGGTGCTTACACGTTGAACAGGAAGTTCAGTACGTCGCCGTCCTTGACCACGTATTCCTTGCCTTCCGAGCGCATCTTGCCGGCTTCCTTGGCGCCGGCTTCGCCCTTGAACTTGATGAAGTCGTCGAAGGAGATGGTCTGGGCGCGGATGAAGCCGCGCTCGAAGTCGGTGTGGATCACGCCGGCTGCCTGCGGGGCGGTATCGCCCACGTGGATGGTCCAGGCGCGCACTTCCTTGACGCCGGCGGTGAAGTAGGTCTGCAGGCCGAGGAGTTGGTAGCCGGCGCGGATCAGGCGGTTGAGGCCCGGCTCTTCGAGGCCCAGGTCGGCCAGGAAGGCCATCTTGTCTTCGTCGTCCAGGTCGGCCAGTTCGGCTTCGATCTTGGCGCACAGGGCGACGACCGGCGCGCCTTCCTTGGCGGCGTGCTCGCGCAGGCGGTCGAGGTAAGGGTTGTTTTCGAAGCCGTCTTCCATCACGTTGCCGACGTACATGGCGGGCTTGAGGGTCATCAGGCACAAGGGCTTGAGGATCAGCTTTTCGTCGTCGCTGAGCGCCATGGTGCGCGCTGGCTGGCCTTCGTTGAGGTGGGGCAGCAGCTTTTCGAGAATGGCGACGAGCTTCTGTGCATCCTTGTCGCCGGAGCGGCCCTTCTTGCTTTCGCGGTGGATGGCCTTCTCGACGGCGGACATGTCGGCCAGGGCCAGTTCGGTGACGATGGTTTCGATGTCGGCGAGGGGGTCGACCTTGCCATTCACGTGGATGACGTTTTCGTCGTCGAAGCAGCGCACTACGTTAACGATGGCGTCGGTCTCGCGGATGTTGGCGAGGAACTGGTTGCCCAGACCTTCGCCCTTGGAGGCACCGGCAACCAGGCCGGCGATGTCCACGAATTCGACAATGGCCGGCTGGGTTTTCTGGGGTTTGACGATCTCGCACAGGGCGTCAAGGCGCGGGTCGGGCACTTCGACGATGCCGACGTTGGGCTCGATGGTGCAGAACGGATAGTTCTCGGCAGCGATGCCGGCCTTGGTGAGGGCATTGAAGAGGGTCGATTTGCCGACGTTGGGCAGGCCGACGATGCCGCATTGGAGAGCCATGGAATTCCTTTGATGTGCAGGGCTTCCGGCCAGACGAGCCGGAAAACCCGCTATTGTAAAGCGGGTTCCCGTTCATCCAAAGGCCGACGCGGTTTCAGGTGCCGCGGGTGGCGTGCAGCAGGGTGTCGAGGAGGCTGACCATCTGGTCGATTTCGGCCTTGCTGACGGTCAGCGACGGCATGAAGCGCAGCAGGTTGGGGCGTGGTGCGTTGAGCAGAAGGCCCGTGGGTGTGTGCTCCAGGGCGGCCTTGACGAGGGCTGGGCCACGGTCGCTGTCGAGGATCAGGGCGCGCAAAAGACCGGTGCCGCGTTCGCCGACGAGCTTGTGCTGAATGACCAGGCGCTCGAGGGCGACGGCCAGGTAGCGACCGTTCTCTTCGACACCGTCGAGGAAGCCGGGCGACAACAGGCGGCGCAGAACGGCGACGCCAACAGCTGTCATCAGCGGATTGCCGTTGTAGGTGCCGCCCTGGTCGCCGGGCTCGAAGCAGCACACTTCCTCACGGGTGAGGAGTGCTGCAAGGGGGACGCCACCACCGATGCCCTTGCCGAGGGTCATGATGTCCGGGTCAATGCCGGCGTGCTGATAGGCGAACAGGCGGCCGGTGCGGCCCATGCCGGTTTGCACTTCGTCGACGATCAGCAGCAGTCCTTGCTCGTGGGTGAGGGCGCGCAGGGCCTGCAGAAAGTCCGGTTCTGCAGGAATCACGCCGCCTTCGCCCTGTACCGGCTCGAGCATGATGGCGACGGTTTTCGGGCCGATGAGGGCCTTTACCGAGTCGATGTCGTTGAGACGGGCTTTCGGGAAGCCGGGCACCTGGGGGGCAAAGAGGGTGTCCCAGCCGGGCTTGCCGGAGGCCGACATGGTGGCCAGGGTGCGGCCGTGGAAGCTGTGCTCGAAGGTGATAATCTCGAACGCGCCGCCCTTGTGAACCTTGCCCCACTTGCGGGCCAGCTTGATGGCACCTTCGTTGGCTTCGGCGCCGGTATTGGCGAAGAATACCCGGTCGAAGGCCGAGTGGGTGGTGAGGAGGCTGGCCAGTTCGATGGCCGGGCCATTGTAGAAGGCTGGGCTGGGATTGATCAGTTGTCCGGCCTGGGCCGTCAGCGCATCGCGGATTTCGGGTGGGCAATGGCCGAGGCAGTTCACCGCCCAGCCCTGGACGAAGTCGAGATAGGCCTTGCCCTTGTCGTCGAACAGCCAGGAGCCTTCGCCCCACACGAAGGTGAGCTCGGGACGGTTAGTGATGCTCATCAACGAGTTGCTGTCGAATTCGCCGTAGCGCATGAAAGGTGTCTCCTGATTAAAGGCCGTAAATATTAGCCCTCTGGTCGCCACCAAGGCGGATTTCACGGAAATTTCATCCGTATCGGGGACGATCAGCGACTTGCCTGAAGCCATTCGGCAGGGGCCGTCCAGTTGGCAATCCAGGGCGGGATGGCGTCTGCCGGCATGGGGTGGGCGATGCCGTAGCCCTGGGCGCAATCGCAGCCAAGGCCAAGCAGAGGTGCGCCGTGTGCGATGCTCTCGAGCCCTTCGGCGATGACCTGGCGTTCGAAGCTGTTGGCGAGGGCGACGATGCTTTTGACGATGGCCAGGTCCTCCGGGTCTTCCAGGATGTCGCGGACGAAGGATTTGTCGATCTTCAGTGTCTGGGCCGGGAGGCGCCGGAAGTCGGTGAGGGAGGCGTTGCCGGTGCCGAAGTCGTCCAGCGCGAAGCTGACGCCGAGAACCGAGCTGGCGCGGATGATCCGGGCCGTCTTCTCCACATCTTCCATGGCAGAGGTTTCGAGAATTTCGATTTCCAGCCGTTCGGCGGGCACGTCCGGATGGGCGTCGAGCAGGTTGGCGAGCTGTTCGGTGAAGTCCGCATCCTGCAGATGGTGGCTGGAAATATTGACGCTGACCGACAGCTGCAGGCCTTGCGTTGCCCATTGGCGGATCTGGGAGAGGGCTTCGCCGAGCACCCATTGTCCGAGCCGGCTCGCCATCGGATTGCCTTCGATGTAGGGGAGGAAGCTGGCCGGCAGGAGCAGACCCTCCTCCGGATGCTGCCAGCGGATCAGAGCTTCGGCGCCGATGACGGTACCGAGCCGCATGTTGACCTTGGGCTGGTAGAACAGGCGGAACTCACCGTCGGCCAGGCCTTTTTCGACACTGGCGGCGATCTGGTGAAGAGTTCGCATGCGTTGCTCCAGTTCGGTATCGAAGAGGGCGAAGCGATTGCGTCCGGATTGCTTGGCCATCAGCATGGCCTGGTCGGCATGGCGCAGGAGGACGTCTGGATCTTCTCCGTCGTGGGGGCTGACGGCGACCCCGATACTGGCGGAAACGCCGACTTCGGTGCCGGCATGTATGGATATCGGACGACTGATGGCGGTGATGAGGCGTCCCACGGCGACGGGAATCTCCTGCCGGTTCTGGATGCCTCCGATCAGCACCACGAACTCGTCGCCCCCCAGGCGGGCCACGGTGTCGGTGCCGCGCACGCATTCCTGCAGCCGGGCGGCCAGCTGAATCAGCACCATGTCGCCGGTGGAATGCCCCCAGGTGTCGTTGAGAAGCTTGAATCCGTCCAGATCCAGGTAGCAGACGGCGATCAGGCTGTCTTCCCGTTCGCCGCGGACGATGGCCTGGCGCAGTCTGTCGGCGAGCAGGGTGCGGTTGGGGAGGCTGGTGAGCGAGTCGTGGTAGGCCATGAACTGGATCTGCTCGGCACTCCGGACTTCGTCGGTGATGTCGCGCAGGATGGCGTAATAGCCATCGTAGATACCGTCTTCCCGGGTCGCCCGTTGGGCGTCGATTTCCAGCCAGCATTCGGTCCCCGTTTGCACGTTTTGGCGGAGCTGGCGGTAGCGGGCCGAACCATTGCCTTTTTCGATGGCGAGGATGGGCGCCTGGGCGCCGCCTGGTCCGAGATGCAGTGACACGGGTGTCCCGATCAGGTCGGTGGGCATCTTGCCGTGGAAGGCCGCGTAGTTGCGGTTTACGTAGCGGTAGCGGTCTTTTTCATCGACGGAGGCGAGCATGATCGGACTGCGCTCGGTGACCAGTTCGAGGGTCGCGGCGAGATGTTGCTGCTCGGCAAAGCGGGTGGCGTAGAGGCGGTAGGAGAGCGCCGTGAGCAGGGTCGTCACGAGGATCATTCCGGTCAGGATGGTCCAGCGGGACAGGGGCGGGATCGGACCTTCCAGCGCGATCCAGGCGTAGTGCTCCGACAGGGAAATGCCGAGGAGCGCGATGATGCTCGTCCCGGCCATGATGATGGCCTGCCGGGGGGCGACCAGCCAGCCCATCAGCACGATCAGCACCGGAATGATCGTCACTCCGATGCTGCGGTTGCCACTGGTGGACGGTGCGCTGAGGAGGGCGAGGATCCAGCACCCCCACAGCAGCACATGGCCGGCGGCGCGGATGCGCTGCTGTTCCAGCAGGGCGAGGCTCAGCAGTGGAAGCGCAATGATGCCCCCATGCACCAGCCAGCGGATGGTGGTGGGGAGGGACCCAAGCAGCGTGGTCATGGCGCTGACGCCGCCGATGCATAGCAGGGTGATGCTCATGAAACGGAGCAGTTTTCGGCTGGTGCCGCTATCAAACAGTGGTTTGCCGGTCTGCCTTGCGTCAGCGGGGAAACGTTTCATTCTGTCCGTCAGGATCGCGCCCAGGGGGCAAGCAGCATACACGCTGCCGCTGGGTTCCTGTTGCGCGGTGCCGGCGGGGTGATGTTCAGCGGACCATGAGCAGATAAACAAGCAAGATGTTGATGACGACCGATCCCAGCGCGAGCAGCTTCAGTCCCATCTGCGGATCACGCTCCATCAGCGGTGACCGGCGCGGTACAGCGAGGGGCCGGCGGGCGCCGCGTTCGAGGGCCAGCAGGAATTCCTCAGCGGTCTCGAAGCGGGCTTTCGGATCGCGGGCGACGGCCTTCAGTAGTACTGCTTCCAGCCACTCGGGGGTGTCCGGCCGGTAGCGGGTGGGCGGCACCGGATCGCCGAACTTGGGGTTCTGGAAGGGCTCGATCTCGCCGTAGGGGTATTTGCGGGTGAGCAGTTCGTAGAGGGTTACGCCCACCGCGTAGAGGTCGGTCTGTTCGTTGGCGGCGATGGTCTTCGGGCCATACAGCTCGGGCGCCATGTAGGTGGGAGTGCCAGGGTTGTTGATCTCGCCGAACTTCTGGCCTTCGACCTGCGCATCGGAGGCGGCGACACCCAGATCGAGAATGCGCAGGCGGCCTTCGGCGTCCAGGTGCAGGTTGTCGGGCTTGATGTCGCGATGGACGATGGACAGGCGGTGCAGGCCGGCGACACCCTTGAGAATGCGCTCGCCCAGGTCGGCGATCTCGCCGCTGCCGAAGCGGTGGCCGTTGTCGAGGCGGGCCTTGAGCGTTGCGCCATCGTGCCAGCTCATCAGGTAGTAAAGGTGGCTGCGTTCCGGGTGGGCGATGACCTGCGGGAAGTAGGCGTCGTTGACCCGCCGGGCCAGCCATTCCTCGTGGGCCAGGGCCGCTGCGGATTCGGCGTCGTCGTGCTCGGGGCGCAGGGTCTTGAGGACGCGGGCGTGGCCGTGGCTGTCACGCACCCGGTAGAGCAGGGTGGCAATGGATTCATGGAGCACGGCTTCGACGGTGAGCCCGTCCAGCGTTTGCCCGAGCTTGAGCTTGGGCGGCAGCGGCAGGCGGTGCAGGCGGGCAATGTTGTCGCGCAGCTTGTCGGCCGGCAGGGCGTCGATGCGCATGACCAGCGCGGTGCAGTTGTCCTGGCTGCCGCTGTCTTCGGCGCTCATGGCGAGGCGGGCGGCGGCGTCCTGGGGGTCCGATTCGGCGCACAGGATGTCGGCGATCTTGCGGTCGCCAAGCTGGCCCCACACGCCGTCGCTCATCAGTGCGAAGACGTCGCCGGCCTCGAGTTCGCCGTCGGCGTAATCGACCGACAGGTGGGCATCGAGTCCGACCGCGCGGGACAGCACGTTCTTCAGCTCGGGGTGTTCCCACACGTGGTCGGTGCTGAGCTGTTCCAGCTTGCCGGCGCGCAGGCGGTAGATGCGCGAGTCGCCCACGTGAGCCAGGTAGTAGCGCCTGCCGCGCAGCACGATGGCTGTCAGCGTGGTGGCCATGCCGGCGGTTTCGCGGGTGCGTGCAGCGTGGGACACCAGCCAGCGGTTGAGGGCCGAGATGACTGTGTCGAGGGCCTTGTTCACCGCCCACGTGTCGGGGGTGGCGTAGTAGTCGGAGAGCAGGCCGCGCACGGTGTACTCGGACGCCTCGCGCCCGTTGGCATGGCCACCGACGCCATCCGCCACCACCGCCAGGATGCCCTTGCTGTCCAGTTCTGGCCCCTCGGGCGTGACGGCACCGCAGAAGTCTTCATTGCGCGGCCGCGGGCCGGTGAGGGAAGAGTAGCCGAGGGAGGCCTGGAGTGTGGCGGTGGTCATGGGGCGATCGTCAAGTTCCTGTAGGTCGGACTTTAGCCCGACAGCGCTGCTTCAGCGGGGGTTTGTCGGACTGAAGTCCGACCCACAGAATCAGATCTTGGCGGCGGTGAGGTGCGGGGCGCCCCAGGTGGTGCGCCAGCGCTTCTTCACCGCGGTGAGGCCGATCAGTGCGGCGATCGCCAGCGCGGCGAAAATCAGGAAGCCAGCCTGGTAACTGCCGGTGACCTGCTTGCTGTAGCCCAGGCTGGAGGCCAGGTAAAAGCCGCCCACACCGCCGGCCATGCCGACCAGGCCGGTCATCACGCCGATTTCCTTGCGGAAACGCTGGGGCACCAGCTGGAAGACGGCACCGTTGCCCATGCCCAGCGACAGCATGGCGCACACGAAGATGGCCAGGGCTTGCCAGGCTTCGGGCAGGCCGATGCTGACGATGGCCAGGAAGATGGCCGCCAGGATGTACATGACGGTGAGGCTCTTGATGCCGCCGATGCGGTCAGCCACGTTACCGCCGATGGGGCGCACCAGGCTGCCGGCAAACACGCAGGCAGCGGTGAAGTAGCCGGCCATCTTGGCATCCAGCCCGTACTGGGTGTTGAAGTAGATGGTCAGCGATGAAGCCAGGCCGACGAAGCCGCCGAAGGTGACCGAGTAGAAGAACATGAACCACCAGGAGTCCTTGTCCTGCAGCACCTTCAGGTATTCGGAGAGGGACTTGGCCGGCGGGCACTCGGGGGCATCCTTGGCCATGACCAGGTAGAGCACGAAGACGATGGACAGCGGGATCAGCGCCAGGCCAAAAACGTTTACCCAGCCGAAGGCGGCCGCCAGGCCGGGGCCGAACAGTGCTGCCATGGCGGTGCCCGAGTTACCGGCGCCGGCAATGCCCAGCGCGGTGCCCTGGTGCTCCGGCGGATACCAGCGGGAGGCCAGGGGCAGGGCGACGGCGAAGGACGCGCCGGCCACGCCCAGGAAGAGGCCGAGGATCAGGGTTTCTTCATAGCTGTGGATGCCGTACTGCCAGGCGAAAGCCAGCGCACAAAGCACGATGACCTGACCGATGGCGCCGGCCATCTTGGGCTTGAGGTGGTCGACCAGTACACCCATGACGAGGCGCAGCAGCGCGCCGGCGAGTACCGGGGTGGCCACCATCAGGCCCTTCTGGGAATGGGTCAGGCCGAGGTCGGCGGCGATCTGTACGCCCAGCGGACCGAGCAGTACCCACACCATGAAGGCGAGGTCGAAGTAGAGAAAGGCGGCGATCAGCGTGGGCGTGTGGCCGGCCTTGAGGAAGGATTTACGATCCATTTCAGACTCCTGGGGATGAGTTGTCCCTGGCTGGCGCCAGTGGGGCGCTGCCGGGGTAATGCCAAATTCGGGTGATTCAGGTGGGGCTCACGCAGCGGGGGCGGCGGGGGGAGACTGCCGGGGCAGGACGCAGCCCCCGTTTCGTGAGTTCTTAGAGTTCGAGGTAAACCTCGCCCATATCCACCTTGACCGGGAAGTGCTTGACGCAGCCCACATCGGGCGGCACCACCTGACCGTCGTCGAGCTGGATCTTCCAGCTGTGCAGCGGGCAGGTGACGGTCTTGCCGTGGACGATGCCTTGGGACAAGGGGCCGGCCTTGTGCGGGCACTTGTCGCGCACCGCGAAGACTTCATCGGTCGAGTTGCGGAAGATCGCGATGCGGCCGTGCGCTTCGCTTTCCACCACCCGGGAGCCGAGGACCGGCACGTCGCTGACGGCGCAGATCTTTTTCCATTCAGTCATGTGCTCGCCCCTTATACCTTGATGATTTCGAATTCGCGCTTCAAGGTGCCGCCGGGCTTGTCCTCGAAGATCTCGGCCCACGGGTCCTTGTAGTTCTGCAGGGCAAAGAGGAGCCTTTCGTACAGCGCCTTGCGCTGCTCGGCGTCTTCGAGCACCGCCTTCTTGACGTGTTCCAGGCCGACCCGCTCGAGGTAGTGGCAGGTGCGCTCCAGGTAGAAGCCTTCTTCGCGATAGAGCTGGATGAAGGCGCCGCCGTATTCCATGACTTCGTCGTCGTCCTTCACCTTGCAGAAGAACTGGGCGATTTCGGTTTTGATGCCGCCGTTGCCGCCCACGTAGAGCTCGTAGCCCGAATCCACGCCGATCACGCCGATGTCCTTGATGCCGGACTCGGCACAGTTGCGCGGACAGCCCGAGACGGCCAGCTTGAATTTGTGGGGGCTCCACATGCCGAAAAGCATTTTCTCGAGCTTCACGCCGAGGGTCATGGAGCGCTGGGTGCCGAAGCGGCAGTGCTCGGCGCCAACACAGGTCTTCACGGTGCGCAGGCTCTTGCCGTAGGCGTGGCCGGAGACCATGCCGGCCTTGGCGAAATCGGACCACATGCCGGGCAGGTCTTCCTTCTTCACGCCGAGCAGGTCGATGCGCTGGCCGCCGGTGACCTTGACGGTGGGCACCTTGTACTTCTCGGCCGCGTCGGCGATGGCGCGCAGCTCGCCCGGCGTGGTCAGGCCGCCCCACATGCGCGGGACGACCGAATAGGTGCCGTCCTTCTGGATGTTGGCGTGAGCGCGCTCGTTGATGAAGCGGCTCTGCGGATCGTCGATGGCCTCGTGGGGCCAGGTGGAGATGCAGTAGTAGTTGAGCGCCGGGCGGCAGCTGGCGCAGCCGTTGGGGGTCTTCCAGGCGAGGAATTTCTGGGCCTCGACCACCGACAGCAGCTTGTTGTCCTTGATCGCCTTGCGCACTTCGCCGTGGGAGTGGTCGGTACAGCCGCACACCGCCTTGTTGTTGGAGTCCGCCGGGGTGTAGGCGCCGCCGACGGTGGAGGCGAGGATCTGTTCGACCAGGCCGGTACAGGAGCCGCACGAGCTCGACGCCTTGGTGTGCTTGCGCACGTCTTCCAGCGAGAACAGGCCGTGCTCCTGGATGGCCTTGACGATGGTGCCCTTGCACACGCCGTTGCAGCCGCACACTTCGGCGCTGTCCGGCATGCTGGCGGCCATGCTGTTGCCCTTGTGGCCGACATCGCCGAGGTGGGAATTGCCGAACACCAGGTGATCGCGGATGTCGTGGATGTCCTGTTCATCCTTGAGCAGCTGGAAGTACCAGGCGCCGTCCTTGGTGTCGCCGTAGAGCACTGCGCCGATCAGCTTGTCGCCCTTCAGCACGAGGCGCTTGTAGATGCCCATGCCGGGGTCGTGGAGGACGATGTCCTCGGTGCCTTCCGCGCCGGAGAAGTCGCCGGCGGAGAACACGTCGATACCGGTGACCTTGAGCTTGGTGCTGGTCACCGAGCCCTGGTAGCGGCCGATGCCGTACATGGCCAGGTGGTTGGCGCAGACCTTGGCCTGTTCAAACAGCGGCGCGACCAAACCGTAGGCAGTGCCCCGGTGGTTGGCGCATTCACCGACGGCGTAGATGCGCGGGTCGTAGGTCTGCAGGGTGTCATTCACCACGATGCCGCGGTTGCAGTGGATGCCGGCTTTTTCGGCCAGTTCCACGTTGGGGCGGATGCCGGCAGCCATGCACACCAGGTCGGCGGGGATGCTCTCGCCGTCCTTGAACTTGATGGCTGCGACGCGACCGGCGTCACCCGCCAGCAATTCGGCGGTCTGGGCGCTCATGCGGAACTTCATGCCCTTGGCTTCAAGGGCGGACTGCAGCATCTTGCCGGCGGTGCGGTCGAGCTGGCGCTCCATGATCCACTCGGAGTTGTGCACCACGGTCACGTCCATGCCGCGCAGGGCCAGGCCGTTGGCGGCTTCGAGGCCCAGCAGGCCGGCGCCGATGACCACCGCGTGCTGGTACTTCGCCGCGGCGTCGATCATCTCGTCGGTGTCCTTGATGTCCCGGTAGGAGATCACGCCCGGCAGTTCCTTGCCCGGCACCGGCAGGATGAAGGGGCTGGAACCGGTGGCGATCAGCAGGCGGTCGTAATCGACGGTGATCAGTTCGCCATTCTTGTCGGTGGCAATCACCGAGCGGTTCTTGCGGTCGATCTCGGTGACCTTGCTGCCCAGGTGCAGGGTGATGCCGTTGTCGGCGTACCACTGCAGGTCGTTGAGGATGATGTCCTGAATGGTCATCTCGCCGGCGAGCACCGGGGAGAGCAGGATGCGGTTGTAGTTGGGGTGCGGCTCGGCGCCGAACACGGTGATGTCGTACATGTCCGGCGCGATCTTGCGCAGCTCTTCCAGCGTGCGGACACCCGCCATCCCGTTTCCGACCATGACCAGTTTCAGTTTGCGCATGATTCCTCCAACGATTGGTTCTCCCCGAGCCGGTCGCGCGGGGCATCCGGTGCGGGCATTAAGCCTTTTGCAGGGAGATCGTCGTTGATCGCGGTTCGGGCCGCCGTTGGCCCGACCGCGTCACCGCATCAATGGGGATGCGGTGCGCAAGCACCTGGATTCAGGTTGCGGGCAGTGCAGCAATGTCTTTATTGCCGTCTGCGCACATTCGATGGATGGCTATAAGCAATGCGCGTGCCAGTGCTTGAAGGCCAGATTGCCGGCCTTCATCGCTGGAAAAAGCGGGAAAAATGGAAAAGTGGCGCACTGCACTGGTGCGCCTGGCCCCGTGGTGGGGCGTCTTTCAGGTTCGCTGTTTGCCGCGCTGCAGCAGATGAAGGATCAGTGCTGCGAGGATGGTGGCGAAGACCAGGAAGGACCAGTTGGCGATGGACAGACCCAGGAAGGTCCAGTCGATCACCGAGCAATCGCCGGCACCGCGGAAGATCATCGGCAGGGCAGAGGCCAGGGGGAAGCTCTCCAGCATGTACTCGAGGCCCGGACCGCATTCGGACACGGCGGGGGGGAACCACTGCAGCCACGATTGCCGGGCCGCCACGCCGCCGCCGGCGAGGGCCGCAACGCCGAGCAGTGAGGCATAGGCGAGAAAGCCCTTGTGTCCGGGGTTGTGCAGGCCGGCGACAAGGCCAATCAGCCCGCAGACCAGCATGGCGTAGCGCTGCATGATGCACATCGGGCAGGGCTCGATGCCCTTGACGTGCTGGAGGTAGAGTCCGACGGCCAGAAGGCTGCTGCAGACGACGAACAGGGCGATGGCGAGGGAGCGGAAGGGGAGGCGGAGCAACATGGGGCGAGGGACGGAATCCGGGGCAATAGGTTGTAGGAAGAGCGGCATCTTGCCCCGGAGTTCCGCACAGAGGCGGATTACTTGCTCTTGATCATCGTGCCGACGCCGTGGTCGGTGAGAATTTCCAGCAGCAGGCAGTGTTCGACGCGGCCGTCAATGATATGCACGCTCTTCACGCCGTTGCGGGCGGCGTCGAGGGCCGAACTGATCTTGGGCAGCATGCCGCCCGAGAGGGTGCCGTCTTCGACCAGCTCGTCGATCTGCCGCGGGGTCAGGCCGGTGAGCAGTGTGCCGGCTTTGTCGAGCACGCCCGGGGTGTTGGTCAGCAGCACCAGTTTTTCGGCCTTGAGAATCTCGGCCAGCTTGCCGGCCACCACGTCGGCGTTGATGTTGTAACTTTCACCTTCTTCCCCAACGCCGATGGGCGCGATCACCGGGATGAAGTCGCCTTGGTCGAGGAAGGAGATCAGGCTCGGGTCGATCTGGGTGATGTCGCCCACCTGGCCGATATCGATCAGATCGCCGGGAACATCCTTGCTCTCGATCATCAGCTTTTTGGCGCGGATGAAGTTGGAGTCCTTGCCGGTCAGGCCCACGGCCTTGCCGCCGGCCTGGTTGATGAGGTTGACGATTTCCTTGTTGACCTGGCCGCCGAGAACCATTTCGACCAGCTCCATGGTTTCTGCATCGGTGACGCGCATGCCCTGTACGAACTCGCCCTTTTTGCCGACCCGGGAGAGCATCGTTTCGATTTGCGGTCCGCCGCCGTGCACCACCACCGGATTGAAGCCGACCAGTTTGAGCAGGACTACGTCGTGGGCAAAGCACTCTTTCAGGTGCGGGTCGGTCATCGCGTTGCCGCCGTACTTGATGACGATCGTCTTGTCCTGGAAGCGCCGGATGTAAGGCAGGGCTTCGGCGATGATGGCCGCTTTCTGGGCCGGGGTAAGGTCGGAGGTGTCGATGTGTGCGGTCATTTTCTGGTGCGGCGCCGGGTTGTTTGCAGACAGACGAGATTGTAATGAGCGGGCTTCCAAACAAAAAGCGGGAAGAGGCTTCTTCCCGCTTTCTGCTTATTTATCGGCTTTCAGTGTGGCAATCATTCGATGACGAGACGCTTGGCCTGGACTGCAATCTTCTTCGGCAGACTCAGTTCGAGCACACCCTCGTTGAACCTGGCGCTGGCCCGGCTTTCATCCAGGTCCTGGCCGAGCTGGAAACTGCGCGAGACCTGGCCGAAGTAGCGTTCGGTGCGCAGAATGCGTTCGCCCTCCTTCACTTCGCTGCTTTGCTTGCGCTCTGCGCTGATCGACACCACCGGGCCATCGATGTGCACATGAATGTCCTCTTTCTTGATGCCGGGCAGCTCGGCGTGAACCAGGTAGGCATCGTTCGCCTCCTTCACGTCGACCTTCATCTGCGGGGCCTCGGTGGTCGTGTTGCCGTATTCGACGGGCCGCACCAGGAAGCCGCGGAGGAAGTCGTCCAGAGGGTCACGGCGAGTAAGGTTGCTCATGCGTTTTCTCCTTGAAAAGTCTGCGGGGCCAAGGGCAGTGTGCCCTCCCTGATGTGTATATAGGGGTGCCCGGCGCGTGCTTCAAGCCCCTTTGAGCAGCTAGACTCGCAGCTTGAAAATCCAAGGAGAAACCCGGTGGAAGACGTGAAGAATGTGGCCCCGACGAATGTCTGTCCGGCCTGTGGTGCGCGTTTTACCTGTGGAATGAATGCCGGTATGGCTGAGTGCTGGTGCGCCAGCCTGCCCCCGGTATTAAGCGTGCCGGAGGCGCACGCCGGCCAGTGCTATTGCCCCGAATGCCTCACAAAGAAGATCGGGGAAGCCGCTCGGCGCTGAGGCTGCGGGCGACCAGACGGATTGCGTCGCGGTTGGTCCATGAGAAGACCTTGTCGGCGGCGTCCTGCCAGGGCAGCCACAGGGCGGCGACGTGCTCGTCGGGCGCGAGGCGTACCGACAGCGGTGCGGGCACGCTCAGGCTGAAAACGTGCTCGGTATTGTGGCTGACGCCTGGCGCGTAGCGGGCGCGCCAGCGGTGCAGGATTTCAAAACGATTGCTCAGATGCCAGTCGACGAGATCGGCCGGCTGGGCCGCAATGCCGGTTTCTTCCGCGACTTCGCGCAGGGCGGTGGCCGCAAGGGCTTCGCTGTCCTCCCGGCTGCCGGTAACCGATTGCCACAGGCCGCCGCTTGCCGCACGTTCCAGCACCAGCACGTCGAGTGCCGGCGTGTGGATGACCACCAGCACTGACACAGGCTGCTTGTGGCCCTCGCTCATTCGATGTCCTGTAGCCAGTCCAGGCCGTCGGAGGCGGTGCCGACCAGGGTCCATAGGGGAACGCCATCTTCGCGCCAGGTGTCGGAGGCATCCTGGAGAACGGACAGGGCGGTGGCAAAGTCGGTGGGGCTGGCCTGGGCGAAGCCGTCGGCATGGTCGAGGATGATCACATAGCCATCGGCGCCCATCCACGACAGGTCGGTGAGGCAGTCGGCCAGGGCGTCCCAGTTGTGTCCGAACCAGTCGGGAAAATCCATGGCCTTGCTGATGGCCTCGAGGAAGCCTTCCTTGTCGGTGACTTTGGCCAGGTCCACCCGGTACATGGGGTATTCGAGGCTTTCAGTGGCTTCTTCGAGGGCGAGGTCGGCAGCAAAGGGCATGTGATAGATCCCGGCCCGTTCGGCGCGGGAGAGCAAAGTGTGGAACGGGAGTGCGCTCATGATCAGTCCTGGATGCGCCGGAAAGTGCGGTAATGGTCGTCTGAATAATAGAAGACGGCCGGGGGCCGTCCGCCACTGATGATGCGCCGGGCGCCGCGATCGCGGGAGCCGGGGGTGGTCACCGTGTATTCCCGGTAGTAGCCGGAGGCGGCTTCGGGCAGACGCTTTTCCCTGTTCTGGAAGGTGATGCCGTCGCGCCGGTAGGGGAAGGGGCCGCCCTGGCGGATCAGGCCCAGGGCTTCCCGGGCTTCTGCCGGCAGGCTGGCGGCAGCGATCGTTGCGCTGTCCTCGGACCTGCCCCAGTCAAAAAAGCCGCGCGCCTCGGCGCCGGACGCGCCGAGCAGGAGCAGCAGCAGCGCAAAAATTCGGAAATGGCGGGTGAGCATGACTGGCGGGATGGGCGATAAGGTGCCCGCAGTTTAGCAGCCTGCGACTCAGGGCTGGATGCCGTACTTCTTGAGCAGATTGTAGTAATACGTAGTCAGGGCCGGCAGGCGCGCGTTGCCGGGGTCAAGCAGGCGGGCCCGTTCCATCAGGGTGCGGGCCTGCTCGGCAAAGCGCTCGTTCCAGCCACAGTTTTCCACATGCTTGAGCAGCGCCAGCGTGGCGTTGAAGAGAACGTGGATATTGCCCGGCATCTTGCGCACGGCGCTGAGCATGAACTGCACGGCACCGTCGAAATCACCGCTTTGCGCCTTGCGGGCGCCTTCGGCGACCAGATCCTTGACCTCGCCCTGCATCTGGGTAGAGAGCTGCTCGCACAGTTCGGGTTTGCCGGCGTCCCGCAGGATGGTCTTGGTGCTCTCCATGGTCCGCTCGTCGGCGGCGTTGCGCATGATGTCCAGGATTACTTCAGTGCCGTGCTCGGTCATGTTGCTGGCAAAGCAGGCGCGAGCCAGTTCTTTCTTGAGGCCGAGGGACAGGCCACTGGTGTTGGCGCCATCGCTGGTGAGGTTGCGGATGGCGTCCCCGGCCTTGGCGTGATCCCCTTTCTTGATATGCACCATGGCGCTGGACAGGGACGAGCAGGAACTGGTCTTGTCGAGGCCCAGCATGGAGCGTTCGAGATCGCGGATGGTGGCTTCGGCCTGGACGGTATCGCCGCGCCCGAGCTGGGCCTGGATCAGGCGTACATGGTCTTCCGGATCGCGGAAGTCGGAGTATTTGCCCTTGCGAACGACTTCGGTGAGCACCTTTTCGGCGGCTTCGTGATCGCCGGTTTCGATGGCCAGTTCGCCGAGCCGGCGCAGGCGGCCGATCCGGTGGGGCGACAGGTTGGTGGCCGTGGTGAGAACCGTGCGGGCGCCTTCCAGTTCGCCGGCGGCTTCGCGGGTGCGCGACAACCAGTCGTAGGCATCGAGGAAAAGATCGTTCTCGGCGACCAGGCCCTGGAGGATGTCTTCCGACTCGGCGTAGCGCTTCTGCATGTAAAGCGTCTTGGCGAGGCCCAGCTTGGCCCACGGAATGCTGCGTGTCAGCAGGATTTCGGTGTACAGCCGCTGGGCTTCGTCGGCATTGCCGCTGGCAAGGTACAGCTCGGCCCGCAGGCGCATGAAATCGACGGTCCACTGGGGGTAGTTCTCTTCCCCGGTGGCGCAGGCAGCGATGGCATCCGGGGCGTTGCCCAGCTCGATCAGCCGGTAAGCCGGCATGAAGGCTTCACGCTTCTCCAGGGATTTTTGAATACGGTCGTGGAGGGTGTCGGCGGCGAAGGGCTTGAGGATGTAATCGTTGGGCGCCAGCTCTGCCGCGCTGACCACGCGTTCATACTGGCGCTCGCCGGTGACCATCACAAAGAGCGTGGTCAGCGGGATGATGCTGTGGTGGCGCAGGTCTTCGAGCAGGTGCTGGCCGTCCTGGCCGTCGCCGAGGTGATATTCGCAAAGAATCAGGTCGTAGCGGGTGTCGCGCAGCTTGCGTACAGCCACACCGGCCGTAACGGCAAACTGGACCTTGCTGATGCCGCTCATGTTGAGCATCGTGCGAAGCTGTGTCCGCATGGTCGGATTCGCTTCGACAACGAGGGCGGAGATTGTGGCGAGATCGATCACGGGTAGCGGGGGCGTGAAGCTTTGGTCCCTCTTCAAACGGCCCGCAGCGGTGATTCTTGAGCGGGAAACGCACGAAAAAGGGGCGAGCGGCCAGGCCGTTCGCCCCTTTTTACGACATATTGCTTTTCAGGTTCAGGCTGCGGGCGTATCCGTGGCCTTCTGACGCAGGCGAATGTGCAGTTCGCGCAGTTGCTTTTCATCCACCGGCGACGGCGCGTTGGTGAGCAGGCACTGGGCGCGCTGGGTCTTCGGGAAGGCGATCACGTCGCGGATCGACTCGGCACCGGTCATCATCGTGACGATGCGGTCGAGGCCGAAGGCCAGGCCACCGTGCGGGGGCGCACCGTACTTGAGGGCGTCGAGCAGGAAGCCGAACTTGGCCTGTTGCTCTTCCGGACCGATGTTGAGGGCGGAGAAGACGGTTTCCTGCACTTCGGCCTGGTGGATACGCACCGAGCCGCCGCCGATTTCCCAGCCGTTGAGGGCGAGGTCGTAGGCCTTGGCCAGGCACTTGCCCGGGTCGGTGGTGAGCAGCGCCAGGTGTTCGTCCTTGGGGCTGGTGAAGGGGTGGTGGCAGGCGGTCCAGCGCTTGTTTTCCTCGTCGTACTCGAACATCGGGAAGTCCACGACCCACAGAGGTTCCCAGGCCTTGCCGTTGACGAAACCCTTCTCGTGACCGAGCTTGGTGCGCAGCGCGCCGAGGGCGTCGTTCACCACCTTGGTCTTGTCGGCGCCGAAGAAGATCAGGTCGCCGGACTGGGCGCCGGTGCGCTCGAGGATGGTACGCAGGGCCGCTTCGTTGAGGTTCTTGACGATGGGCGACTGCAGGCCGGTTTCGTTCGGCTGGGTCACGTCGTTGACCTTGATGTAGGCCAGGCCGCGGGCACCGTAGATGCTGACGAACTTGGTGTACTCGTCGATTTCGCCACGGGTCAGGGTGGCGCCGCCGGGCACGCGCATGGCCGCCACACGGCCGCCGGAGGTGGCCGGGCCGCTGAACACCTTGAAGGCCACGTCCTTGACCGCGTCGGTGACGTCGGTGAGCTCAAGGGTGACGCGCAGGTCGGGCTTGTCGGAGCCGAAACGGTCCATGGCTTCCGCGTAGGTGATGCGCGGGAAGGGCTGGGGCAGATCGACGGACAGCACTTCCTTGAAGACCGTGCGGATCATCTCCTCGGTCAGCGCGGTGATCTCGTCTTCGCCCAGGAAGGAGGTTTCCAGGTCGATCTGGGTGAATTCGGGCTGGCGGTCGGCGCGCAGGTCTTCGTCGCGGAAGCACTTGACGATCTGGTAGTAGCGGTCGTAGCCGGCCACCATCAGCAGCTGCTTGAAGAGCTGCGGCGACTGGGGCAGGGCGAAGAACTGGCCGTCGTGAACGCGGGACGGCACCAGGTAGTCGCGGGCGCCTTCCGGGGTGCTCTTGGTGAGCATCGGGGTTTCGATGTCGATGAAGCCCTGGGCATCGAGGAAGCGGCGGAAGGCCATGGCCGTCTTGTAGCGCAGCATCATGTTCTTCTGCATCTGCGGACGACGCAGGTCGATGACGCGGTGCGTGAGGCGGGTGGTTTCGGAGAGGTTTTCCTCGTCGAGCTGGAACGGGGGCGTGGCCGAGGTGTTGAGCACTTCGATGTCGTGGCACAGCACTTCGATCTCGCCGGACACCAGGTTGGCGTTCTCGGTGCCGGCCGGGCGCCGACGCACCTTGCCGGTGATCTTCAGGACGAACTCGCCGCGGATGGACTCGGCCACCTGGAACATGTCGGCCCGGTCCGGATCGCAGACCACCTGGACGAGACCTTCGCGGTCGCGCAGGTCGATGAAGATCACGCCGCCGTGGTCGCGCCGGCGATGAACCCAGCCGCAAAGGGTGACGATCTGGTCGAGGTAGGCGGCGGAAACGAGGCCGCAGTATTGAGTTCGCATGGTGTGATCTTTATTCCTGGAAATAACGGAACGCGGCTGGGCGACAGCCGCGCTTATTGATTCAGTAGGGCCGACGCGGGTTGCGGCGTCCGGGTACGGTGGGGTGGAGGTGCCACGACGCCCATCGAGATGATGTACTTGAGGGCTTCATCGACGCTCATGTCCAGCTCGATGGCGTCCTTGCGGGGCAGCATCAGGAAGAAGCCGGAGGTCGGGTTGGGCGTGGTCGGCACGTAAACGCTGACGAAGTCGGGCCCCAGGTGATGCGCAGCGTCACCGCCAGGCGCGCCGGTCTGGAAGCCGATGGTCCACATGCCCTCGCGGGGATACTGGATCAGCAGCGCCTTGCGGAAGGCCTGGCCGTTGCTGGACAGCAGCGTGTCGGAAACCTGCTTGACGCTGTAGTAGATCGACTTGACCACCGGGATGCGCGACAGGGCGCTTTCCCAGAAGCCCACCATGCGCTGGCCGACGAAGTTGGCGGCAGCGAGGCCGGTGACGAGAATCAGCAGCAGGGAGACGACGACGCCGATGCCCGGCATGTGGAAGCCCAGAAAGGCTTCCGGCCGGACTGTGGCCGGGACGAGCAGGAGGATCTGGTCAAGGGTATTGACGATCCAGGCCAGCACGACGAAGGTGATGACCAGCGGAATCCAGATCAGCAGTCCGGTAACGAAGTATTTTTTCATTCAGTGGTGTTTGCGGGCGGCGGCGCTCAGTGGCACGCGCAACTGCCGCCACAGGGGGTGGAGGCGGGCGTGTCGGCCTTGGCTGCTTCGGTTTTGGGGCTGGCACTGCCGGTGCTGCTGCTACCGCCACCCTTGAAGTCGGTGGCGTACCAGCCGCTGCCCTTCAGCTGGAAACCGGCAGCGGAAATCTGCTTTGCATAGGTTTCGGCGCCGCAGGCGGGGCAGGTGGTGAGCGGGGCATCGCTCATTTTTTGAAGATGGTCTTTTTGATGGCCGCAGGCGGTGCAGCGATACTCGTAGATAGGCATGACGAGCTCCGGAAAGTCAATTGGCGAAGTTTAGCGCATCGCAACATCGGGCGAAACAGACCCGCTCTCGCCCACTTGGGGGCGAAAGGCGGCGTTTCAAGGTGGCAGCCTCAGAGTGTCCCGAGGTAGGCCTGGGTCAGTGGGGTGCCCCAGTACAGTGCAAGCAGCCCGGCAGCGGCCAGATAAGGGCCGAAAGGGATGGGGATTTCGCGGCCGTGCTTGCGCAGGAGGATCAGGCTGATGCCGACAATGGCACCGACCAGGGAGGACAGCAGGATCGTCAGGGGCAGAATCTGCCAGCCGAGCCAGGCGCCGATGGCCGCCAGCAGCTTGAAGTCGCCATAGCCCATGCCTTCCTTGCCGGTGGCGAGCTTGAACAGCCAGAACACCGACCACAGGGTGAGGTAGCCGGCGGCAGCGCCGACGACGGCGTCGGCGAGGTTTGTGTAGGTGGCGTTGAGATTCAACAGCAGCCCCAGCCACAGCAGCGGCAGGGTGATGCTGTCGGGCAGGAGCTGGGTGTCCAGGTCGATGAAGCACAGGGCGATCATGGCCCACACGAAGACCAGAGCCCCGCAGCCGGCCGCACCGAAGCCGAAATGCAGGGCGGTGAAGCCGGACAGGCCTGCGCACAGGATCTCGATCAGCGGGTAGCGAACGCCGATCGGGCCGCTGCAGTGCCGGCAGCGTCCGCGCAGCAGGATGTAGCTGACTACCGGAATGTTCTCGAGGGCACCGATCAGGTGGCCGCAGTGGGGGCAGCGCGAGCGCGGGACGGCCAGATTGAAGCGCGGCGCGGCTTCTTCCGGTGTGTCGCCCCGGAGCGAGGCCGCCTCGAGGTGCCATTCCCGTTCCATCATCACCGGCAGGCGGTGGATGACGACATTCAGAAAGCTGCCGACGAACAGCCCGACCAGCGTGCAGATCGTCACGAAGACGATGGGGTCCTTGAAAACGTCCATGGGTGAATATTGGGCTGCTTAGCTGACAACCGCGCCAAGCTTGAAGATCGGCAGGTACATGGCGACGACGAGACCGCCGATGACGACGCCGAGAAACACCATGATGATCGGCTCCAGCAACTGGCTGAGGCCGGCTACCGCGTCATCCACTTCCTGCTCGAAGAAGTCCGCAACCTTGCTGAGCATCGAGTCGAGCTGGCCGGATTCTTCGCCGATGGAGACCATCTGCACGACCATGGTCGGGAAGACGAGGGAGTTCTGCATTGCCACCGTCAGGCTGGTGCCGGTGCTTACATCCGACTGGATCTGCTTGGTGGCATTTTTGTAGACCACGTTACCGGAGGCGCCGCCGACCGAGTCGAGGGCCTCGACGAGGGGCACGCCAGCGGCGAACATGGTGGCCAGGGTGCGTGTCCAGCGGGCGATGGTGGCCTTGCGGACCACATCGCCGATCACCGGAAGCTGCAGTACGGCGCGATCGACGGCAACCTGCATTGGCACCGAGCGTTTGTAGGTATAGGCAACGCCCATCACCGTGCCGATGATGATGCTGAAGGCCAGATACCAGTACGCGATGAAGAAGTCTGAGATGGTGATGACGAACATCGTCGGCGCCGGGAGGTCGGCGCCAAAGCTGGCGAAGACCTTTTTGAATTCGGGCACGACGAACAGCATCATCACCGAGACCACCAGCGCTGCAACCACGACCACGGAGATCGGGTAGAACATGGCGGCCTTGATCTTGCCCTTGATGGCAAGAATCTTTTCCTTGTAGTTCGCCAGCCGGTCGAGCAGGGAGTCGAGGATACCGGCCTGTTCGCCCGCGGCGACGAGGTTGCAGAACAGGGCATCGAAATGCACCGGGTGGCGCCGGAAGGCCTGGGACAGGCTGCTGCCGGTTTCCACGTTGGCGCGCACGTCGTTGAGCAGGCGGGCCAGGGACGGGTTGCCGCAGCCCTTGATCGCGATCTCGAAGGATTGCAGCAGTGGCACGCCCGAACGCATCATCGTGGACAGCTGGCGGGTGAACAGCGCGATGTCCTTGTCGGTGATTTTCCGGCCACGGGCAAAGGCCTGCTTGCGGATCTTGTGGGCCAGGATGCCTTGCCGGCGCAGTATGGTCTGGACGACGGTTTCCGTCACCGCACGCATTTCGCCGCGGATGATCTTGCCGGTCTTGTCCTTGCCTTCCCAGACGAACAGGTGCTCCCGGGCAAGGTTCGCGTTACGGGCGGGGGGCTTTTTGTTGGATGCTGTGGCCATCAGTGTTTTCCGCGTGAAGCAATCACTCGTTTGTGCAGGCGAGGACTTCGGTCAATGAGGTGACCCCTTGCTTCACCTTCAGGAGGCCGGACTGGCGCAGATCTTTGACGCCTTCGGCCTGGGCCTGGGCGGAGATGTCCATCGAGTTGCCGTTCGTCATGATTATACGTGCGATATCTTCGGAGATCGGCATGACCTGGTAAATGCCCAGGCGCCCCTTGTACCCGCTGCCCTTGCAGCGTTCGCAGCCTTTCGGGCCGTAGGGCTGCCAGCTGCCGTCGAGATCTTCATCGGTAAAGCCCGCCGAGATCAGGGCCTCGATCGGGATGTCCACCGGCTGTTTGCAGGTGCACAGGCGGCGGGCCAGGCGCTGGGCGGTGATCATGATCACCGACGATGCGATGTTAAACGGCGCCACGCCCATGTTCTTGAGGCGTTCGAGCGTGGAGGGCGCGTCGTTGGTGTGCAGCGTCGACAACACCAGGTGACCCGTCTGGGCGGCCTTGACGGAGATTTCGGCGGTTTCCAGGTCGCGGATTTCGCCAACCATGATGACGTCCGGATCCTGCCGGAGGAAGGCGCGCAAGGCAGTGGCGAAGGTGAGGCCGGCCTTTTCATTGACGTTGACCTGATTGACGCCGGGGAGGTTGATTTCAGCCGGGTCTTCGGCCGTGCTGATGTTGACGCCGGCCTTGTTCAGGATGTTAAGGCAGGTGTACAGCGACACGGTTTTACCGCTACCGGTCGGGCCGGTGACCAGGATCATGCCGTACGGGCGCCCGATGGCCTCCATCAGTACGGCTTTTTGTTCCGGCTCATAACCCAGGGCCTCGATGCCGAGCATGGCCGAGCTGGGGTCGAGAATCCGCATGACGATCTTCTCGCCGTGCAGGGTCGGCAGTGTGGACACCCGGAAGTCGATGGCCTTGTTCTTGGACAGGACGAGTTTCATCCGGCCGTCTTGCGGAACCCGCTTCTCGGAAATGTCGAGGCGCGAAATGACCTTGATGCGCGCGGCGATCTTTTCTTTCAGCACGAGGGGCGGCTGGGCGATCTCGCGCAGGATGCCGTCGGTGCGGAAGCGGATCCGGTAATACTTTTCGTAGGGCTCGAAGTGGACGTCCGAGGCCCCTTCGTTGATCGCGTCGATCAGCAGTTTCTGGATGAAGCGCACCACTGGCGCATCATCCACCTCCGATGAGTTCTCCTCGGTAGCCTGGGCGTCGGTCACGCTTTCCTGGCCGAGGAGGTCCATGTCGAACTCTTCCCCGGTCATGTCCTTCAGCGTTGTCGTGGCCGATTCGGACAGGCGTTCCACCAGCGCAATGAGCTTGGGGGCCTCGACAACCACGGGGTCGACGGCGAGCCCGGTCTGGAAGCGGATCTCGTCGAGGATGCGCAGGTTCGACGGATCTGCCAGGGCCAGCGTCAGCCGGTTGCCGCGTCGGCCAAGGGCTGCAACCTGGTGCTTGTTCATCAGCTTGCGGTCGATGGCGTCCACGGCAAGGTGGGCTTCGTCGAAGGCGGCCAGGTCCATGACCGGCGAGCCGAAGGTCTCGGCGGCAAAGCGGGCCACGTCGGCAGCGCTCATCAGACCACGGTTGATGAGTTCGATGACAAAGTCGTTGGGGTTTGCCGAAGGCGACGAGCAGGCCACGGCTTCGGCTTCAAGGAGCCGACCATGCTGTACGAGGGCGCGGGCGAGACCGCTCAGGGCGGCGTGAGGAGTGGCGGACATGCCGGAGCGTCGATAGGGGTGAGCGGCCTGAAATGTGCTTGGATCATGCCGTTCGCCGCGGGGCTTGTAAAGCCGGGAAGCACGTTGTGGCTATTTGGGCGGTTGCGGGCGGAATATTCGCACGTTCTTGATGCGACGGTCCTCGGCTTGCACGACTTCGATGGGAACGCCGGCGATTTTCACCGATACGCCCGATTCGGGAATGTCCTGCAGGTGTTCGAGGATCAGGCCATTGAGGGTTTTCGGGCCATCGAGGGGCAGGCTCAGGCCGAGTTTGCGGTTGAGGGCGCGCAGGTGCTGGCTGCCATCGGCCAGTACGCTGCCGTCGGCGCCCCAGCTGAGTTTCTCGGTGGCATCGGGGGCGCTGGTGGTGAATTTGCCGATCAACTCTTCGATGATGTCCTCCAGCGTGACCAGCCCGAGGAGTTCGCCGTATTCGTCGACCACCAGCCCCAGCCGCTCGCGGTTCTCCTGGAAAAACTGGAGCTGCGAGTAGATCGGCGTACTGGCCGGAATGAAGTAGGGCTTGGCCAGCATTTCGCTGATGTCGGAAACGGACAGGCTGTGATCGAGGGTCTGGCCGAGCACCCGGCGGACATGGAGGATGCCGACGACCGCATTCATTTCACCGTCGAAAACCGGCAGGCGCGTGTGGTAACAGGTGGCCAGATGGCCCTGGATGACGTTGATCGAATCGGCGATATTGACCGCCTCGATCTGGTTGCGGGACGTCATCACGTCTTCGACCGTGATGTCTTCCAGTTCGAACAGGTTGAGCAGGATGCTGCGGTGCTTGGGCGGAATGAAGGAGCCCGACTCCAGCACCATCGTGCGCAGCTCTTCGGTGGAGAGTGTGTGGGCTTCCGGATCGGTGCTGGCGCGCAGGCGCAGCAGGCGGAGCAGGCCGGCCACGAACAGATTGACGAACCAGACGATGAAATAGAGGCCCTTGAGGAGCGCCGACAGGGGGTAGCTGACAAAGCAGGCCAGCCGGTTGGCGTGGTTGGCGCCGATGACTTTCGGGGTGATCTCGGAAAAGACCAGGATCAGGAAAGTGACCGCCAGGGTGCTCAGGCCGAGTACCCATTCCTCGCTGCCGAACAACTGGATCGTGATGACGCTGACCAGCGTTGCCGCGGCGGCATTCACGAGGTTGTTGAAGAGCAGGATGATGCCGAGCAGCTTGTCGGTCTGGCCGAGCAGTTCCAGCGCGAGGCGTGCGCCCCGCGAGCCGAGGTTGGCGGCCGAGCGCAAACGATAGCGGTTGGCCGCCATCATGGCCGTTTCAGCCATCGAGAAGAAACCGGATAACGCCAGTAGCGTAACCAGGATGGCTGATTGGGCGGAGAGGGGAATACTGTCCAAGCGGGGTGTGTCGGGAGATGATTTCCGGCCGAGTATTCAGGCCGGGTCAGGCCTTGTCAAGCCGGGCGGCCAAGGAGAACGTCCGAAACGAAGCGGCTGCCCACGTAGGCGAGCATCAGGGCGATGAAGCCGGCGAGGGTCCAGTACAGGGCTTTTTTGCCGCGCCAGCCCCAGGCATGCCGCCCCACCAGCAGGCTGCCGAAGAGAATCCACGAGATGATCGCAAAGACCGTTTTGTGGTCCAGACGGAAGGCCTTGCCGAACAAGGCTTCGGAGAACAGCACGCCCGAGCCGACGGTGAGGGTGAGGAGCACGAAGGCAATGCCGATCAGCCGGAACAGCAGGGTTTCCATGGTCAGCAGCGGGGGCAGGGAGGCCATGGCCCGGCTCAGTCGTGCTCCGTGCAGGCGCCGCTCGGCAACCGCCATCAGCATGGCGTGCAGGGCTGCCAGCGTGAACAGGCTGTAGGCCAGCATGGCAACCACGAAGTGGGCGCGAAACAGCGGTGAGCTGGCGTTTTCAAGCAGGTGCTGATCCGGGAAGAAGGCCGGCAGCAGTGCGCACACGGCCGCGGCCGGCATGGCCAGGGTCTGGAGTCCTTCGAGGCGGGCGTAGAGACTTTCGATCCAGTAGAACAGCATGGCCAGCCATAACATCAGCGACAAGGCCATGCTGAAACCGAAATGGATGCCCTCCGGCGAGAAGAACACGCTGTGCAATGAAAAGCCGTGGGCGACCAGTGCGGCGAGCATCACCAGCCGCTCCCACGGCAGCAGACCCTGGCGCTGGGCGACGGTCGGCGCACGCCAGCGGGTGTGCCAGAAATGAAGGCCCAGGAGCGCGTACAGGGAAGCGGGGAGGAGATGAAGTAGAATCGCGGACATTCTTTAAGTTTACTCCAAGGCCTCGGTCACGAACCATCATGCTGGATAACCTCACAACCCGACTGGCTAAAGTCGTCAAGACCCTGCGGGGTCAGGCGCGCCTTACCGAAGACAACATCCAGGACGCCCTGCGCGAAGTGCGCATGGCCCTCCTCGAGGCCGACGTGGCCCTGCCGGTGGTCAAGGATTTCATCGCCCGGGTGAAGGAAAAGGCGGTCGGCACCGAAGTGCTGAGCTCCCTGACCCCCGGCCAGGCCCTGGTGGGCGTCGTTCACCGGGAATTGACCGATCTGATGGGCGGCGCCCACATCGGTCTCAACCTGGCCACCCAGCCGCCGGCGATCATCCTGATGGCCGGTCTGCAGGGGGCCGGCAAGACCACCACCACCGGCAAGCTCGGCAAGATGCTGAGCGAGCGGATGAAGAAGAAGGTCATGGCGGTGTCCACCGACGTCTATCGTCCGGCCGCCATCGCCCAGCTGCAGATGGTCGCCCAGCAGGCGGGGATTGAATTCTTCCCGTCCACGGCCGACCAGAAACCGGTGGATATCGCCCTCGCCGCCGTTGATTACGCGCGTCGGCACTATATCGATGTGCTGCTGGTGGATACGGCCGGCCGGCTGGCCATCGACCAGGCAATGATGGAGGAAATCCAGGCGCTGCACGCCGCGGTCAATCCCATCGAAACCCTGTTCGTCGTCGATGCGATGCTCGGTCAGGATGCGGTCAATACGGCTCGCGCCTTCAACGAGGCACTGCCGCTCACCGGCGTGGTGCTCACCAAGCTCGACGGCGATGCCCGCGGCGGTGCGGCCCTGTCGGTGCGCCATGTCACCGGCAAGCCGCTCAAGTTCGCCGGTGTCGGCGAGAAGCTCGGCGGGCTGGAGGAGTTCCACCCGGAGCGGATGGCCAGCCGGATTCTCGGCATGGGCGACATCCTGTCGCTGGTGGAAGACGCCCGTCGCGGTGTCGATGAAGACAAGGCCAAGGAGTTCGCCCAGAAGCTCAAGAGCGGCAAGGGCTTCGACCTCAACGACTTCAAGGATCAGCTCGGCCAGATGAAGAAGATGGGCGGCCTCAGCAGTCTGATGGACAAGTTGCCGGCCCAGTTTTCGCAGGCCGCCGGTCAACTGCAGGGCGGTGTCGAAGAGAAAGCCGTCAAGCGCATCGAGGGCATCATCAACTCGATGACCGCCAACGAACGCGCCAAGCCGGAAATCCTCAAGGCTTCGCGCAAGCGCCGTATCGCGGCCGGTGCCGGCGTCACGGTGCAGGAGGTGAATCGCCTGCTCAGCCAGTTCGAACAGACCCAGAAGATGATGAAGCAGTTCTCCAAGGGCGGCATGCAGAAGATGATGCGTGCCATGAAGGGAATGATGCCGGGTGGTGGCGGCAGCTTGCGCTGACGCTGCCGCGCGCTGATGGAGGATTGCGACGACAGCATCGCTTGTGACGCGCTCCGGCTCGACTGCGAAGTCTGTTATCGGGCGGTTTTCGAAGCGGTGCCCGAGCCGGTCCTGCTCGTCGATGGGCAGGGCTGGATCGTCGATGCCAATCCGGCGGCAGCGCACCTCTATCACCGCCCTCGCGAGGCCATGCGTGGCCAGATCGTCGGTAGTCTGTTCGTCGATCCGTCCGTGCTTGAAGGCTTGTTTGAAAACCGCCGGGGGCAACTCCCGGCGGGTATTCATCTGCGTCAGGATGGCACCCGTTTTTTTGCCGAAGTCAGCGTCTCCTACATTCAGCAGCGGGGCGGCTCTTTGGCGATTTTGCTCGTTCGGGATGTGACCGCGGCTCGCGAAGCCGTGATCCGTCTCGAGGAGGCCGAGGAGCGCTGGCGTTTTGCCCTGGAAGGGGCTGGCGATGCCCTGTGGGACTGGGCCCTGGATAGCGGCGAAATCAAGGTCAGCGGCTCGTTCCGGGCCATCATTGGCTGGCCCGACGAGCGGCCCCTGCAAGGCAACGAGATCTGGCCCGAGCGGGTTCATCGGGACGATCTGCGCATGGCCATCGCCGCGTTTTCCGCGCATCTTGCCGATGCCCGGCCGATTACCGAAGTGGAGTTCCGCCTGCGTCTGGAAGATGGCAGCTACCGCTGGGTGGCCTTGCGTGGCAAGGTCATGCAGCGGGATGCCGGCGGCCGGCCGCTGCGCATGATCGGTACCGTGCGTGACGTGCATGAGCACTACCTCATCGAGGAGCGGGAAAAGCGTCAGCAGCAGGAGCTCGAGCGTGCCGGGCGGCTGATTCACGTGGGCGAGATGGCGTCCGCCCTGGCCCATGAACTTAACCAGCCGCTGACCGCATTGCGTAACTTCAGTGCTGTTGCCCTGCGCCGACTGGAGGAGCTTGGGGCTGCCGGCGAGCGCATCCGCGAGCCCCTGAAAATGATTGCCGAACAGTCCCTGAGGGCGGGTGAAATCGTCCATCGGGTGCGCGGCCTGGCCCGCAAGGGCGGGCTGGTGACGGCGCCGGTAGCGCTCAACGAGGTGGTCAGGGATATCGTTCGCTTCACCGAATTCGAGGCGCGTGCCCATGCCGTGCAGTTCGTGCTCGATCTGGCGGAGCCCTTGCCGGCCGTGCAGGCCGACCAAGGGCAACTGGAGCAGGTGCTCAGCAACCTGGTCAAGAACGGTATCGATGCGATGCGCGCCGTCCCGGGCGAGCGCATCCTGCAGATTCTCACCCGTCCGGGGCTGGACGGCATGGTGGAGGTTGCGGTTACCGACCGTGGGGAAGGGCTCGCCGAGGCTGTCCGCAGCGACCCGTTTGCCCCATTCGTGACGACCAAGCCGGATGGCGTCGGTCTGGGACTCGCCATATGCCGTACAATTATCGAGAACCATGGCGGGCGCTTGTGGGTCGAAAACAGTACGGTTCGGGGGACGACCTTCTGTTTATGCATTCCGTCCCTGGCCGGGTAAGTGCCGGCCGGTATTGCACATACATAAAATAAAAAATGCTTTTCCCACCAGGAGGCTGACATGAAAGGGCCGCTTGTTTGCGTGGTCGACGATGATGATGCAGTCAGGCTGTCCATAGGCCTGCTCGTCGAAACCCTGGGGTTGCCGGTTCGTTGTTTCAGTGGCGCGCTGGATTTGATGGCTGACGGAGAGGCCTTGCAGAATGCACATTGCCTGGTTCTTGACGTGCGCATGCCGGGCCTCAGCGGCGTAGGCTTGCAGGAGCGCCTGATTCGGCTTGGGTACAGCGTGCCGATCATCTTCGTGTCAGCCCATGGCGATGTGCCGATGGTGGCGCGGGCCATGCGCGACGGTGCTTTCGATTTTCTGCAGAAACCTTTCAACGAGCAGGTTCTCCTCGACCGGGTTCACGATGCGGTGCTGCTCGCCGCCCGGCGTCGGGAGGAGGCTGAGCGCCTGACCGAAATCCAGCGGCGCCTTGATGGCCTCACTGCGAGGGAGCGGGAGGTGATGGAGGGCATGGTTGCGGGCCGGCTCAACAAGCAGATTGCGGATGGCCTGGGCATCAGCATGAAGACGGTCGAGCAACACCGGGCAAAGGTCATGGAGAAGTTGCAGGTTGAATCGCTCGCCGAACTCGTACGGATCGTGATTTTGTCAGAACGCAAGGGTTTACCCTGATGTGTGACGGGGAAATGCCGGATTCGGCTAAAGTGATAAATTCAGGACAATGGCGACAGTTTTGCAGTTGTGCGTTTTCTGGCGCACTGTTGTCACAGGGTTCGCGTTGAAAAAAATACGCAGAGGTGGAGGAGACGCCCACGATGCGGTCCTGTTATTCATGTCAATGCAAGGGAAAGGGATTACATGTCGGCTGCCGGTTTCACGCAATTCGCTCCGCTCCAGATTGCTGGGATGGAAAGTCTGATCGAGCTTGGTCAGAGCCTGATGGAGCAGGCGCAGAAAATGACCCGTTTGCAGTTCGACGCCGGTCTGGAGTCTGCCCGTGAAGCAATGGCCGCGACCCAGGCTTTTTTTGAGGTGAAGGATGCCGAGGGGCTGGCCCAGTGGCAAGCTGCCTACCTGCAACCGAATCTCGAGCGTGCATCCGACAGCGCCCGCCAGCAATATGGCGTGCTGGTCGAAACCCGCAGCATCCTTGCTGACGCGCTGAAGCAGTCGGCCACCGAGGCGAGCCGCCAGGTGCAGGAAAACATCGACCGTCTGGTCGTCGGTGCCCCCGAAGGCTTCGAGCCCCTGTTCAATGCGATTCGCACCGGCCTGAATGCGCAACTTGCGGCGATGGAGAGCATCACCAAGGCTGGCGAGCAGATCACTGAAATCGCGGCCTCCAACGGCCTGCTGCCCGAAGTGGCCCCCAAGGCCCCGGTCAAGACTCGCGCCCCGGCGAAGCGCAAGGCCGTCTGACCTGACGCAGTAAAAAGTGCCAAAAAGGCCGCCCCTGAAAAGGGCGGCCTTTTTGCATGTGCGCAAACTGGTAGCATCGCCCCCATGCTGGAAGATCATGAAAATGTGCATGCCCGTGCCTATCGGGCATTGATGAGTTGCGAGCCATCCGACAAGGTGGCGCTGGTGCGGGCGCTTTGCCAGGACTGGGCCGCTGGCCTGGTGCCTTTGCCCGATGGCAGTGTTGCCCCGGCCTTGCCGGTTGACGACGCGGGGCGGCCGCAGAGGCCGGAGTTGCTTGCCCATACGTCGGTTCCGCGCCGCCGGCCCGGCTCTCCCGAAGGGCTGGCGGCCTTGCTGCATGCCATTGCGCATATCGAGTTCAACGCGATCAATCTGGCTCTTGATTGCGTCTATCGCTTTCGCGGGCTACCGGTCGATTTCTATGCGGGCTGGCTGACGGTGGCGTTTGAAGAGGCTTATCACTTCGGTCTCGTGGCTGATCGGCTGCGCGATGTGGGCTTTGCTTACGGCGATTTTCCCGCCCACCGCGGCTTGTGGGACATGGCTGTCAAGACCGCGGACGATCCCCTGACGCGGATGGCCCTGGTGCCGCGGGTTCTGGAGGCCCGCGGGCTGGATGCCACGCCGCCCATCGTGGCCAGGCTGAAACACATCGGCGATGCCGCAAGCATTGCGGTGCTGGACATCATATTGCGTGACGAGATTGGCCATGTGGCGCTGGGCGACCAGTGGTTTCGCTATTTTTGCGCCGAACGCGACCTGGAGCCCGAGGCAACCTATCTGGCCTTGATGAACGAGTTCGAAGCGCCCTGGCCGCCCAGGCCCCTGAATGTGGAAGCCCGCCGGATGGCGGGCTTCAGTGCCGACGAAATCACCCGGCTGGAGGCGGGGCGGCCGCGTCTTGTTCAGCGTGAATCGTAGGCTGCAAGAATAGAAAAAGGGGTGGTCGGAACCACCCCTTTTTTTCACTGCATCAGCACGCCCGAAGGCGCCCAGGCTCAGCGCAGGCCGGCGGCGAAGTCGGAGACGGCCTTGATTTCCGGATCGGTCATTTTGAGGGCGATGGTGCGCATCATCTTGGCCGGATCGTTGGCGCGTTCGCCAGCACGGAAGGCCTTCAGCTGGGCTTCGGTGTAATCGGCGAACTGGCCCGACAGACGCGGGAACTGGGCCGGCAGGCCGGCACCGGCGGGGCCGTGACAGGCCGCACAGGCGGGAATGCCGCGCTTCAAGTCACCAGCACGCCAGAGTTTCTGGCCGAGCTCGATGGAGGCCTTGTTCTTGGCGCTTTCGGGCTTGAGGGTCTGGCCTGCGAAGTAGGCGGCCACGCCCTTGGCGTCGTCGTCGGAGAGCATCGCAGCCATGCCGGCCATGATCGGGTTGGCGCGCTCTGCGGGTTGACCGCCTTCGCTCTTGAAGTTCTTCAGCTGCTTGTAGAGGTATTCCGCATGCTGGCCCGCGAGCTTCGGGTTCGCGGGGATCTGGCTGTTGCCATCAGCGCCGTGGCAGGCGCCGCAAACCTGTTCTGCAGTCTGTTTCGCCTTGGCCAGGTCGGGCTGGCCGGCGGCCTTGTCTTGAGCCTGAACCGCGCTGGCGGTCAGAAACAGCGAAAGCAGAAGTGAACGCTTGATCATGATGTCCTCGGAAGCCAAGAATGTGGATGTCTCAAACCTGCTATTCTATAGTAATTCCAGTCATTTGCGCGATGCAATAACATGCGTCGCGCCTGCCAAAGCATCTCATGTCCCTGTTCCGTAACGCCCAGTTTGAAATTTCCGTCGCCAAGCCGAACGGTCTGCCCCCGCCCAACGGTCCGGAAGTCGCCTTTGCGGGCCGCTCCAACGCCGGCAAGTCGAGCGCCATCAACACCCTTTGCGATCACGTCCGTCTCGCCTTCGTGTCGAAGACGCCGGGACGTACCCAGCTGATCAACTTTTTCCGCCTGCGTAACGGCGCCGTGCTGGTGGACTTGCCGGGCTACGGTTATGCCGAGGTGCCGGAAGCCGTTCGCCTGCAGTGGCAGGGCCTGCTTGAGGATTACCTCACCACGCGGCCGAACCTGGTCGGGCTGGTCCTGATCATGGATTCCCGTCATCCGCTGAAGGATCGGGACCGCGTCATGCTGGGCTGGTTTGCGCCCAGTGGCCGTCCGATCCACGTGCTGCTCACCAAGAGCGACAAGCTGACCCGTACCGTGCAGGCGACGACCCTGGCCGCCGTGCGCAAGGAACTGGCCCCGCTGGGTGCGCAGGTGACCGTGCAGTTGTTCTCGAGTCTCAAGAAGACCGGGATCGAAGAGGCCGAGCAGGTTGTCGGATCATGGCTGGCGACTCCGGAAGAAGAAGTTCCGGCTGCCTGACATTTGCATGACATGCGTTTGACGCAGCAGGGTTTGTGGTAAAAAGGCGCTTCATTGTGCAGTGCCCACTTTTCTGACTTCAAACACGCCAAACCTGTCATGGAACTTCAATCCGTCATTCTTTCCGGGGGCTCCGGCACCCGTCTGTGGCCTCTCTCCCGCGAACAGTATCCCAAGCAGCTGCTGGCGCTGGTGGGCGATGAAACCATGCTGCAGGCCACTGCAGGCCGGCTGGCCGGGTTTTCCGGGCGTCTGCCGGTGGCATCGGCACCCATCGTGGTCTGCAATGAGGAGTACCGCTTCGTCACGGCCGAGCAACTGCGCTCGACGGGGCGTGCCAGTCGCAGCATCGTCCTTGAGCCGGTTGGTCGCAACACCGCGCCGGCCCTGACTCTGGCGGTGCTGGCTGCCGGTGAGGCCGATCCGGTCCTGCTGGTGATGCCTGCCGATCACGTCATGCGTGATCTGGCCGGCTTTCAGCAGGCCATCGACGCCGGCATTCCGGCGGCCCTTGACGGGGCCATCGTGACCTTCGGCATCGTTCCCGATCATGCGGAAACCGGTTACGGCTACATTCGCTTTGGCGCCGAGCGCGCGGATGGCAGCAAATCGATTGCGTCCTTCGTCGAAAAGCCCGATGCCGTCACGGCACAGCGTTACCTGGATAGCGGCGAATATCTCTGGAACAGCGGCCTTTTCATGATGAAGGCGAGCACCTGGCTGAAAGCCATGGACCATCTTCAGCCGGCCATGGCCAAGGCTTGCGCGGCAGCCTGGGCGGCGGGGTCCCGCGATGCGGATTTCCTGCGCGTGGACAAGGAAGCCTTTCTTGCCTGCCCGTCGGACTCCATCGACTACGCCATCATGGAAAAGCTGGCCGGTGCCAGCGAACTGGGGATCGCCGGCTGCGTGGTGCCCATGTCAGCCGGCTGGTCGGATGTCGGGGCGTGGGACGCCTTGTGGGAAATCGCTGACAAGGACGCCAGTGGCAATGTGGCGCGGGGTGATGTGCTGTTTGAAGACAGCCGCAACACCCTCGTCTATGCCCAGGACCGCATGGTGGCCTGTGTCGGTCTGGACGATGCGGTGATTGTCGAAACGCCCGATGCCGTGCTGGTGGCCCGCAAGGACAAGACCCAGAACGTCAAACAGATCGTTGCCGCCCTCAAGCTGGCCAAGCGCAGCCAGGCTTCGGCCCACCGCAAGATTCACCGTCCGTGGGGCTGGTATGACTCCATCGACAACGGCGAGCGCTTCCAGGTCAAGCGCATCGTCGTCAATCCGGGGGCGCGTCTCAGCTTGCAGATGCACCACCACCGCGCCGAGCACTGGATTGTGGTGAAGGGTACTGCTGAAGTCACCAATGGCGACAAGACCTTCCTGCTCGGTGAAAACGAGTCCACCTACATTCCGCTAGGGCACGTGCACCGACTTGCCAACCCGGGCAAGGTGCCCCTCGAGATCATCGAAGTCCAGTCGGGGAGCTACCTCGGCGAGGACGACATCGTCCGTTTCGAAGACACCTACGGCCGGGGCTGAGTCCGGCTCAGGCCGGATTCGGGTTGAAGGAAAAGCGGGCAGGCACTTCTGCCCGCTGAATCCGGCCGACAGGCAACTGTTGGCCGGCCCAGTTCAGGGTAATCGGCCCGTCAGGTGCTTCAAGGTTGCCGTCCATCAGTTCGCACAGCGCCGGCAGGTCACGGTCGTCCAGCAGGGCGGCGCCGTGTTCGCTGCGCAGGACAAGGCTGCCTTCTTCGTCCAGCCAGGCTTCCGAAATCGACATGACCGGCAGGCCGGTATGGGTTTCCAGTTGCCCCGGTGCAACGAGACGCAGGATGCTTGGTGTGTAGTCGAGGCTTACAAAAACCTGCTGCGGGCCGTTCTGAAAGTACCAGCGGCCGTCGGGTGTGGCCAGATAGTTGCGCCCGATGAAGGCGCGCAGCCCCGCGTGACGGATCGGCCCTTCGGGTACCCACCATTCGCCCCGCCGCGACAGCCTGAGCCAGCCCGTGCAGGACGGGACATCGGGCCATTTGGTCAGGGCGAGGCGAACGGCTTCATCCATGGCGGCGGGCGCTGCGTATCACCACATCTTCCACCATGAGGTGGTCGCATTCCCGTTTGGGGCGGCGGTGTAGTAAGTGCTGTTCGGGAAGTTCTTGCGCATGACGCGTTCGGCATCGTCGCGCAGTTCCGGCATGTTCAGGGCGTCGTAGCTCTTGACCATCAGGAACAGCGCTTCTTCGGTGGCCGGCGACTGGGGGAAATCCTTGATCGTTGTCTGGGCCCGGTTGGCCGCCGCCACATAGGCGCCGCGACGGTAGTAGTAACGGGCCACATGCACGTCGTAGGAGGCCAGTGCGTTGAGCAGATAACGCATGCGCAGCTTGGCGTCGGGCGTGTATTTACTGTCCGGGAAGCGCTGGACGAGTTCCTTGAAAGTTTCAAAGGAGATCCGGGTGGCCTTGGGGTCACGCTCGGAAAGATCCTGCCTGGCCAGGCTGCCGAGCAGGCCGAGGTCTTCGTTGAAGTTGGCCAGGCCCTTCAGGTAGTAGGCGTAGTCGACGTTCGGATGATTCGGGTGGAGCTTGATGAAGCGCTCGCAGGCGGCGATGGCCGAGGCCGGCTCGCTCGACTTGTAGTAGGCGTAGGCCACTTCAAGCTGGGCCTGCTGGGCGTAGCGACCGTAGGGGTAGCGCGCTTCCAGCTTCTCGAACATCTTGATGGCGCGGTCCCAGGCCCCGTCGGACATGGATTCCTTGGCTTCCGTATAGAGCTTCTGGGCGCTCCAGCTGACGGTTTCGTCGACCTGATCCGGCATGCCGCTACAGCCGGCAAGCAGGAGGAAGGCGGTAAGCGTTAAACTACGCAGGGTGAAATGCGCCATTGAAAACTCTTTGGAAGAAGACTGGGCCGATTATAGCCCAGCCATGTCTTCCCCTTCGCCGCAACGCGAGTCGATTCCCGATGATTGTGCTGGTCTGCGGGTAGACCAGGCTCTCGCTCGCTTGTTTCCTGAACATTCCCGCAGTCGCCTGCAATCCTGGCTGAAGTCCGGGCGGATTCTTGTGAACGGCGCTTCGCCCGATTCCAAGACCAAGGTCTGGGGGGGCGAAACCATTCTCGTCAGCCCGGAACCGTCCGAGTCCATGCTTGCCGAGAAGGCCGAGGACATTCCGCTCGACGTGGTTTTTGAAGACGACACGGTGGTCGTCATCAACAAGCCCATCGGGCTGGTCGTCCATCCGGGTAGCGGCAACTGGTCTGGCACCTTGCTCAATGCGCTGCTGCATCACGGCAGTGTTTTCCGTGAGGTGCCGCGCGCCGGCATCGTGCATCGCCTCGACAAGGACACCAGCGGCCTGCTGGTTGTCGCGAAAAGCCTCGAGGCGCAGACCGAACTGGTCCGCCAGCTGCAGGCGCGCACGGTCAAGCGCCACTATTACGCCCTCGTGCATGGTTCGCCGGCATCGAGTGGCGAGGTGAACGCGCCGGTCGGTCGTCATCCGGTGAATCGCACCAAGATGGCGGTTGTGCCCGGCGGGCGCGAAGCCCTGACCCGTTACCGGGTCATCGAGCGCTTTGCGCGAGCCACCCTCGTCGAATGCGAACTGGCCACCGGACGAACCCACCAGATCCGTGTTCACATGGCCCATATCGGCCATCCGCTGGTGGGCGACGCCACCTATGGCAAGCCCCGCAGCTCGGACCCCCGTCTCGACGCTTTTCCGCGACAGGCCCTGCATGCCTGGCAGCTTGGCTTCATTCATCCACTCAGTGGCGAACCCTGCCGCTGGAATATCGATCTGGCCGCCGATATCGAAGGCTTGCTGGAAGTCCTGCGCGAGAGCCCCACGCCGTGACCGCCGACTGGATTCGGCCCGACTGGCCAGCGCCAGCGCGGGTGCGGGCCTTGTCCACGACCCGTTGCGGCGGCGTTGGCGGGCAGCCCTACGACAGCCTGAACCTGGGCACGCACGTGGGTGACCTGCCAGCCAGCGTGGCGGCCAACCGGGCGATCCTGCGCGGTGTGCTGCCGGGCGAGCCGTACTGGTTGAACCAGGTGCACGGCACCCGGGTTGTCGATGCTGCCTGCCCTGACGGGGTGCCCGACGCAGATGCCTCGGTGAGCCGTCGTCCCGGCGCCGTTTGCGTCGTAATGACGGCCGATTGCCTCCCGGTGCTGCTGTGTGACCGGGCCGGCTCGGTAGTCGGCGCTGCCCATGCGGGGTGGCGCGGTCTGCAGGGCGGGGTGATCGAGGCGACGGTGGCGGCGATGCAAGTGCCGCCGTCGGACATCATCGCCTGGCTGGGCCCGGCCATCGGCCCGACAGCCTTTGAAGTCGGTGACGAGGTGCGTGCCGCGTTTGTCGACGCCGAACCCGGCGCCGCGGCAGCCTTCCGGCCCGGCGTCCAGTCCGGCAAGTGGCTGGCCGACATTTACTTGCTGGCTCGTCTGCGCCTGCAGTCTCTTGGCGTGAGCGGTGTTTTTGGCGGAGACCTGTGCACCGTCACCGACCGGCAGCGCTTCTTCTCCTACCGCCGTGACGGCGTGACCGGGCGGATGGCCTCCCTGGTCTGGCTCGACTAGGCTTGCCGGTTCTTTTCGTGACAAACGCTATACTGCGCGGCCCATTTATTGCCGAATGCCCATGACACCCCTCGTCTGGATTGTCTTTATGAGTTTTGCCGGCGGGCTGCTCAGCGTGCTGGTGGCTTCCGGATTTGCCTATGCCGCCCGGCCGAACTGGGTGCCGGTCCTGATCAGCTACGCCATCGGCGCACTGCTCGGCGCCGCCTTCCTTGAGGTGCTGCCGCACGCCATCGAAGCGGCCGAAAGCCCGCAGCAGGCCGCCATCAACGTGCTGGCAGGCATCCTGCTGTTTTTCGTGCTGGAAAAACTGGTGCTGTGGCGGCACTGCCACGACGAGGGCTGTCATGGCCACGAGCACAACGGGCACGATCACGGGCGCAGCGGCCTGCTGATCCTCGTCGGCGACACCTTTCACAACTTCGTGGACGGCGTGCTGATTGCCGCCGCCTTCGTCGAGAGCACGCCGCTCGGGATCGTCACCGGCATGGCCATCATTGCCCATGAAATCCCGCAGGAAGCGGGCGACTTCCTGATTCTGCTGCACTCGGGCTACAGCCGCCGCAAGGCGCTGCTCTTCAACATGCTGTCGAGCCTGGCGACGCTGGCCGGCGGCCTGCTGGCCTATTTTGCGCTATCCCATGTCCAGTCGCTGGTTCCGGTGTTTCTCGCGCTGGCGGCCGCGAGTATGATCTACGTCGCGGTTGCAGATCTCATTCCGGGTTTGCACAAGCGAACTGAATTGCGTGCCACCGCGCAGCAGGTATTATTGATCGCTGCCGGCATCGCTTCCGTCGTCTTTGCCCACCCCCTCGCGGAGCGAGCGCTGGGCTGAGCGGCGGCGACGGGTCGGCGTGCCAAACAGCCAGAGAAACAGGGAGAGCGGCGCAACGCCATAGAATAAAAAAGTCAGTACCCCGCCGATGACGGTGGTTTCCGCTGCGGTGGCCAGCAGCGCGACATAAAGCCAAGCGATAGCAACAATATACATACCCGGATTCTACAAGGCCGTAGCGCTGGCTGGGGGTTGTGTCCCCAATACCGGTTTGCTTCAGGCTGCGTCGTCCTGGTGGGCACATAAAGGAGAGGTGGATGTCTGTTACCCCGGAGCAGTCAGCAGAGGCACTACAGGGCATGTTCAAGTTCGGTCAGTCGATGGCCGAAGGGTTCTTTGATTTCCTCGGCAAGCAAGGTGTCGCCTTTCCGCAGGCAGCACCGACCCCGATTCCGCAAATTCCCATGCCGGAATCCCAGGAGCTTGCAAAACTCCAGCAGGAACTCGCCGAAGCGCACGCCCGCTTGTGGGCCTCCATGGCCCAGCTCAAGCCGGGCGAGTCCGCCGAGCCGCTGATCAAGCCCCAGCCGGGCGACCGTCGCTTCAATGCGCCGGAATGGTCGGCCAGCCCCGTTTTCAACTACATCCGCCAGGCCTACCTGCTCAACGCGGACTACCTGAACAAGGTTTCCGACGCGCTGCCGGTGGCCGACGGCCGGGCCAAGGCGCGCATGCAGTTCATGACCCGTCAGTACATCGACGCCATGGCGCCGTCCAATTTTGCGGCGACCAACCCCGAGTTCATCCAGACGGCGCTCGCCACCAAGGGTGAAAGCATCACCCAGGGCATCAAGAACCTCATCGGCGACATGGAGAAGGGGCGCATCTCGATGACCGACGATGCGGCCTTCGAGATCGGCACCAACCTGGCCACCACGCCGGGTTCCGTCATCTACGAAAACGAGCTGATCCAGCTCATCCAGTACGCGCCGCTGACCGACAAGGTTCACAAAACGCCGCTGCTGATCGTCCCGCCCTGCATCAACAAGTTCTACATCATGGATCTGCAGCCGGCCAACTCGCTGGTGCGCTTCATCGTCGAACAGGGTTTCACCGTCTTCCTGGTGTCCTGGAAGAACGCCACCGCAAGCGAAGCCCACTTCGGCTGGGACGACTATCTCGACAAGGGTCCGATCACCGCCTTGCAGGTCGTGCGTGAAGTGACCAAGGTCGACAAGCCCAACGTGCTCGGCTTCTGCGTCGGCGGCACCATCCTGTCGTCGGCCCTCGGCGTGCTGCGTGCCAAGGGTGAAGATCCGGCCGAAAGCCTGACCCTCATGACCACGCTGCTTGATTTTGCCGATGCCGGCGAAATCGGCTGCCTGGTGGACGAAGCCTCCGTCGCGGCCCGCGAAGCCGCCATCGGCAAGGGCGGTCTGCTGCAGGGGCGCGAACTGGCGCAAGTCTTCTCCAGCCTGCGGGCTAACGACCTGATCTGGCAATACGTGGTCGGCAACTACCTCAAGGGCAAGCAGCCGGAAGCCTTCGACCTGCTCTACTGGAACTCCGACAGCACCAATCTGGCTGGCCCCTTCCTGGCCTGGTACCTGCGCAACATGTACCTCGAAAACAACCTGCGCGTGCCCGGCAAGCTCGAAATGCTCGGCACCAAGGTTGACCTCGGCAAGGTCGATCTGCCGGCCTACCTGCTGGCCACCCGCGAAGACCACATCGTGCCCTGGACCAGCGCCTACCTGGTGCGCCAGATCCTCGGCGGCGAAACCACCTTCGTGCTCGGCGCCAGCGGCCACATCGCCGGCGCCATCAACCCGGCCTCGAAGAACAAGCGCAGCTACTGGGTCAGCGACTCCACCGCCTCGGTACCCGAAGAATGGCTCGAGACCGCCGCGGAGCAAAAGGGCAGCTGGTGGCTGCACTGGATCGAATGGCTCAAGCCGCGCAGTGGCGACATGGTTGCGGCGCGCAGCAAGCCCGGCAATGCCAAGTACAAGGTCATCGAGCCCGCTCCCGGACGTTACGTAAAGGAAAAGGCCTGAACCGTTTTGCACGGCGACCGGGAAACCTGGCGCCGGAGAATTAAAAAAAATGCGTCGGCGGCGGGGAAGACGGGGGCGCTGCCGGCGTGAGTGAGGACCCCCGCATAATCCAATAAGGAGGGAGAAAACATGGCTCGTGTAGCATTGGTTACCGGTGGTATGGGCGGTCTTGGCGAATCTGTCTGCATCAAGCTGGCAGCGCTCGGCTACAAGGTCGTAACGACCCACTCACCGGGAAACACCACCGCCGCCGAATGGCTGCAAACAATGAACAACATGGGTTACGGCTTCAAGGCCTACCCGTGCGACGTGGCCGATTTCGATTCCGCCAAGGCTTGCGTCGAACAAGTCACAAAGGACATCGGACCGGTTGATGTGCTGGTGAACAACGCCGGCATCACCCGCGACATGACCTTCAAGCGCATGACCAAGGCCGACTGGGATTCCGTCATCCACACCAACCTCGACAGCGTGTTCAACATGACCAAGCAGGTCATGGACGGCATGGTTGAGCGCAAGTGGGGCCGGGTCATCAACGTGTCCTCGCTGAACGGTATCAAGGGTGCTTTCGGGCAGACCAACTACGCTGCCGCAAAGGCCGGCATGCATGGTTTCACCAAGTCCCTGGCCCTCGAAGTCGCCAAGTCCGGCGTCACCGTCAACACCATCTCGCCGGGCTACATCGGCACCAAGATGGTCCTTGCCATTCCGCAGGAAGTCCTTGAAACCAAGATCCTGCCGCAAATTCCGATGAGCCGTCTTGGCAAACCGGAAGAAATCGCCGGCCTGATTGCTTACCTGTCTTCCGACGAGGCAGCGTTCGTGACCGGCGCCAACATCTCTATCAACGGCGGTCAGCATATGTTCTAATCGCCGTTCTTTATGGCACCGCAACAAAAGGAAAGTGAAATGACTCAACGCATCGCTCTTGTTACTGGCGCAGTCGGCGGTCTCGGCACTGCAATCTGCAAATCTCTCGCTGCCGCCGGTGTTCGTGTGGTTGGCAATTTCTTCCCCGGCGATCCCGCCAAGGATGCCTGGGTTGAAGCCCGCAAGGCCGAAGGCCTCGACATCCCGCTGTACGGGTTCGACGTTTCCGACTACGAGCAGTGCAAGGCAGCCGTTGAGTCGATCGCCGCCGAAGTCGGCCCGATCGACATCCTGGTGAACAACGCCGGCATCACCCGCGACAAGTTCTTCCCGAAGATGGAAAAGGGTCAGTGGGATGCGGTCATCGCGACCAACCTCACCAGCCTGTTCAATGTGACCCACACCATTTCCCCGAAGATGGCGGAACGTGGTTTTGGCCGCATCATCAACATCTCCTCGGTGAACGGCGTCAAGGGTCAGGCCGGTCAGACCAACTACTCCGCCGCCAAGGCTGGCGTGATTGGTTTCACCAAGGCACTGGCGGCCGAGCTGGCCACCAAGGGCGTGACGTGTAACGCCATCGCCCCGGGCTACATCGGCACCGACATGGTCATGGCGATCAAGGAAGAAGTCCGCAACGCCATCATCGACACCGTGCCGGTCAAGCGTCTGGGCAAGCCGGAAGAAATCGGCGCTGCCGTGGTGTACCTGTCCTCCGATCTGGCTGGCTACGTCACTGGCGCCACCCTGAACGTGAACGGCGGTCTGTACTACCAGTAATCCGCTGCGCCACGCTTCACACCAACCCCGCCGCACGGCGGGGTTTTTTTTTGCGCAGCGCAGTATAATCTTCGATGGCGACTCTATCGCCGCCTTGGAGAAGACACAGATGGCCGATCAAATTCGCCTGATAAAAAAGTACCCGAACCGCCGCCTTTACGATACGCAAACCAGCTCCTACATCACGCTCGCAGACGTGAAGGAACTTGTTCTTGAAAATGCTGTTTTCCAGGTAGTCGACGCCAAAAGTGGCGAAGAACTCACCCGCAACATCCTCCTGCAGATCATCCTCGAAGAGGAAGCCGGCGGGGCACCGATGTTCACCAGTGACCTGCTCTCCCAAATGATCCGCTTCTATGGCAATGCCATGCAGGGGATGATGGGCAAGTATCTGGAGAGCAACATCCGGTCCTTCACCGACATGCAGGCCAAGCTTCAGGATCAGGTCCGGTCGGTATATGGCGAAAATGCCACAGTCAGCCAGGATCTGTGGGCCCAGTTTCTGAACCTCCAGGGGCCGGCCATGCAAAGCATGATGGGCGCCTACATGGAACAGAGCAAAAAGATGTACGCGCAGATGCAGGAGCAGCTCGACAGCCAGACGCGCAACATCTTCTCGGGCTTCCAGTTCCCGACTTTTGTGGCCGGTTTCACACCGGACAAAAAAGACCCTCAAGCGGCCACTGACGAGCCGCAGGGCACGCCCAAGAAATAACACACGGGGCCGCGCAATCGTCGCGGCCCTTGCACTTCCCCTCTTCAGGTTTTTACGCATGACCCAAGCCAAGCAAGCGGCCGCCCCCAAAGTCGGCTTCGTCAGTCTCGGATGCCCCAAGGCATTGGTGGACTCCGAGCACATCCTCACCCGTTTGCGCGGCGAGGGTTACGAGATTTCTCCTTCCTACGAAGGTGCCGACCTCGTCGTGATCAACACCTGTGGCTTCATCGATGCTGCGGTTGAAGAATCCCTCGACGCCATCGGCGAAGCCCTCAGTGAAAACGGCAAGGTCATCGTGACCGGCTGTCTGGGCGCCAAGGCCGACGTGGTCATGGCCGCGCACCCGCAAGTGCTCGCCGTCACCGGGCCGCATGCCACCGAGCAAGTCATGAGCGAGGTGCACAAGCACCTGCCAAAGCGCCACGATCCGTTCATCGACCTGACCCCGCCGCAAGGCATCAAGCTCACGCCGGATCACTACGCCTACCTCAAGATTTCCGAAGGCTGCAATCACCGCTGCACCTTCTGCATCATCCCGTCGATGCGTGGCGACCTGGTCAGCCGGCCCATCGGCGAAGTCATGCGCGAAGCCGAAAACCTCGTCAATGCCGGCGTCAAGGAACTCCTCGTCGTCTCGCAGGACACCTCCGCCTACGGCGTCGACACCAAGTACCGCACCGGCTTCTGGGGCGGTCGCCCGCTGCGCACCAAGCTCTACGACCTGTGCAACGCCCTCGGCGACCTGGGCGTGTGGGTGCGCCTGCACTACGTTTATCCCTATCCCAGCGTCGATGACATCATCCCGCTGATGGCCGAAGGCAAGATCCTGCCCTACCTCGACGTGCCCTTCCAGCACGCCAACCCGCGCATCCTCAAGGCCATGAAGCGTCCGGCCAGCGCCGAAAACAACCTCGAGCGCATCCGCCGCTGGCGCGAGATCTGCCCCGATCTCACCATCCGCTCGACCTTCATCACCGGCTTCCCCGGCGAAACCGACGCCGAATTCGAAGAACTCCTGCAGTTCCTCGACGAAGCCAAGCTCGACCGCGTGGGCGCCTTCGCCTACTCGCCGGTTGAAGGCGCCGCCGCCAACGAACTCGCCAATCCGGTGCCCGAAGAAGTCCGCGAAGAGCGCCGCATCCAGCTCATGGAGTTCCAGGAAGACATCTCCACCGAACGCCTCGAACGCTTCATCGGCCGCGAAATGACCGTGCTGGTCGATGAAATCGACGAGGAGGGCGCCTTGGCCCGTTCGCCCGGCGACGCCCCCGAGATCGACGGCCTGGTCGTCATCCCGAACGGCGAAAACCTCGAGCCCGGCCAGTTCGCCCGCGTGCGCATCACCGACTGCGACGTGCACGACCTCTACGCCGAACCCATCTAAACCTCCCCCGTGGGTCAGCGTCCGATGTCTTTGTGGGTCGGCGTGCGATGTTCTTGTGGGTCGGACTTCAGTCCGACAACCCAGGCTCAACCTCCGAGTCGGACTAAAGTCCGACCCACAGCGTCGGCGTGCGATGTTCTTGTGGGTCGGACTTCAGTCCGACAACACGGGCTCAGCCTCCGAGTCGGACTAAAGTCCGACCCACAGCGTCAGCGTGCGATGTTCTTGTGGGTCGGACTTCAGTCCGACAACCCAGGCTCAACCTCCGAGTCGGACTAAAGTCCGACCCACAGCGTCAGCGTGCGATGTCTTTGTGGGTCGGACTTCAGTCCGACAACCCAGGCTCAACCTCCGAGTCGGACTAAAGTCCGACCCACAGCGTCGGCGTGCGATGTTTTTGTGGGTCGGACTTCAGTCCGACAACCCAGGCTTAGCCTCCGAGTCGGACTAAAGTCCGACCCACAGCGTCGGCGTCCGATGTTCTTGTGGGTCGGACTTCAGTCCGACAACCCAGGCTCAACCTCCGAGTCGGACTAAAGTCCGACCCACAGCGTCGGCGTCCGATGTCTTTGTGGGTCGGACTTCAGTCCGACAACACGGGCTCAACCTCCGAGTCGGACTAAAGTCCGACCCACAGCGTCGGCGTCCGATGTTCTTGTGGGTCGGACTTCAGTCCGACAACCCAGGCTCAACCTCCGAATCGGACTAAAGTCCGACCCACCGGGAAAATCATCCTGCTTCCATGAAACGCCCCCCTCGTATCGGCATCGCCCTCGGCAGCGGCTCCGCCCGTGGATGGGCGCATATTGGCGTGCTGCGGGCACTGGCCCGCGAGGGCATCGAGCCGCAGATCATCAGCGGCTGTTCCATCGGCGCCTTCGTGGGCGCCGTTGCCGCATCTGGCGACCTCGAAAAGCTGGGGCTGTGGGTTGAAGCCCTCGGCTGGCAGGACGTGGTTGGCCTGATGGATATGGGCCTGCGCGGCGGGCTCATCAAGGGCGACAAGCTGATCGCCTTTTTCGAGCGCAACTTTGTCGATCGCGACTTCACCGCGCTGCCGCATCTGTTCGGCTGCGTCGCCACCGACCTGCAAAACGGGCACGAAGTGTGGTTGCGTGAGGGCAGCGTGTCGGCGGCCGTGCGTGCGTCCATTGCGCTGCCCGGTCTGATGACGCCCTCCTGGCAAGACGGGCGCCTGCTCGTCGATGGTGGGCTCGTCAATCCCGTGCCGGTGTCCCTGGCCCGGGCCATGGGGGCAGACGTGGTCATCGCCGTCGATCTCAATTCCGACCTGGTCGGCGCCGCCTGGCGTGGCAGGGCAGGGCCGTCGGTGCCCGCCGAGGCACCCGGCTGGTCGCGCAAGCTGCTGGCCCGCTTTGGCCGCAACGGCACCCCGCTGGCCGACGACAACGACGCCCCCGAAAGCCTGCCCTCCATGCTCACCGTCATGCAGAGCAGCATCTCCATCATGTCGGTGCGCATCGCCCGCAGTCGCCTGGCCGGCGAACCTGCCGACGTACTGATCTCCCCGCGCCTGGCCCAACTCGGCCTGATGGATTACCACCGCGGCCCCGAAGCCATCGCCGAAGGCGAAGCCGCCGTCGAACTCGCCCTCCCCACCATCCGCCGCGCCCTCAGCCAACGCTGACCCCCACAGCCCAGCCCCCCGTGGGTCGGACT
>NZ_SDKK01000036.1 GCF_008107625.1 Zoogloea oleivorans | reverse complement strand
ATGGGCACGGTGCCGATCGGGACGGGCGAATTGCGGATGATCCACTCGCGGGTTTCGTGGATGTTCTTGCCGGTGGACAGATCCATGACGGTGTCGCCGCCCCAGCGGGTGGACCAGGTCATCTTGTCCACTTCCTCGTTGATCGAGGAGCCGAGCGCCGAGTTGCCGATGTTGGCGTTGATCTTCACGAGGAAGTTGCGGCCGATGATCATCGGCTCGGATTCCGGGTGGTTGATGTTGTTGGGGATGATGGCGCGGCCACGGGCCACTTCGGAGCGTACGAACTCGGGGGTGATCTCGGCGGGGATGCTGGCGCCGAAGTCCTGGCCCTTGTGCTGGCGGCCGAGCAGCTTGACCATGCGTTCGCCCATCGGGCCGGTGTTCCTCAGGCTCTCGAGGTAGGCGGCGCGGTTCATGTTCTCGCGGATGGCCACGTATTCCATTTCGGGGGTGATGATCCCCTGGCGGGCGTAGTGCATCTGGGAGACGTTCTTGCCCGGCAGGGCGCGGCGCGGCTTGCGATGCAGGCCGGGGAAGCGCAGTTCATCGAGCTTGGGGTCGGCGGCGCGGAGGCGGCCGAATTCGCTGGACAGATCGGGCAGCACTTCGGTGTCGCCGCGTTCTTCGATCCAGCCCTGGCGCACGGCCGGCAGGCCGGAGCGGATGTCGATCTTGGCGGCAGGGTCGGAATACGGGCCGGAGCAGTCGTAGACGAAGATCGGCGGATTTTTCTCGCCGCCCATGCCGGTGGGGGTGTCGGCTTGCGAGATTTCGCGCATCGGCACAAGGACATCCGGGCGCGAGCCTGCGACGTAGATCTTGCGGGAGTTGGGCAGCGGCGCGATGGCCGCTTCATCCACGTGGGCGGACGAGGCGAGGAATTTGTCGGTGGCGTTCATGAAGGCTCCTTGGGGTGTCCGGACTATTGTGGTTTTGACAGGCCGGTTAATTCAGCAAATATCAGGCCATGCCCCCCGGGGCGGCTTTGCCGGACTGTGACCGCCCCACGGGAATAGCTGTGCGCGACAAAGAGACGTTTGTCTCTCGCGTCGCAAGCCCAATTGAGACACCTGTCTCTTTATTTCCCTGCGACCCGGGTCTTTTTCCTGATTGAAAGCGGAATTTCATTTCTGGCAAGGAAGTTGCAATTCCCCTCTTGCCCGTCGGCTATTTCAGGCCGGTGGAGTTCCAGCGTTCCGGACTGGTATTCCGGGACGAAAAAAACAAGAGGAGACATTCATGCTTCAGCACACACCCGTTTCGCGCCGCCTGAAAAGGAAGAACATCTCCGCCGCGCTGCTGCTATTGACTGCATCGGTACCGGTAATGGCGGAAAACAACGTCTCGATATACGGCATCATCGATGCCGGCTTGCTGTATCAGAGCAAGGCCGACCCGACCGGCCAGAGCAAGACCTCCATGGAAACCAGCGGCTTGCGCCAGACCGTACTGGGTTTCAAGGGCGACCGGGATCTCGGCAAGGGTCTGGAAGGCTTCTTCAATCTGGAAGCCCATTTCGATACCAATAACGGCAAGTTTCACGGCACGGGTGATGCAGACGGCACTGGCACCCCCTTCTTCCGTCGTCAGGCCAACCTGGGCCTGCGGGGCGACTGGGGCAGTGTGACGTTTGGCCGCCAATATGGCCCCGCCCTGCTGGCCCATATCGCCACCGAACCGCGTGCCTTCAAGGAGCAATTCTCCAATCTTTACGCCTGGGCCTACAACCAGTACGCGGCCACCGCCGGCGCCCCGGGCACCGAGCGCAATACCAATAACGACGTCGGTATTTTCTTCAGCAATGCGATCCAGTATCGCAACACGATTGGCCCGGTCAATTTCGGCGTGCTGTGGTCGCCCGGCGGCAAGGCCGGCAGCATGGACAAGAACACCGTGCTGGCGGCCGGCGCCTCCTATACCGGCCCGGTCATCCTGTCAGCCTCCTATCAGGTCATCAAGGACGAAGCCACCGCCAACGACAACGTCAAGCACGGCGGGCTCGGCATCGCGGTGCCCTTTGGCGATTTCACCTTCAAGGCCAATTACCTCAACGCCAAGAACCAGTTGAGTACCGGCGCCAATGTCTCCAACGTCAATGCGATGGGCGTCGGCGTGGACTGGAAATGGCATCCGCAAAACACCGCGACCCTTGCCTATTACGACAACAAGGACAAGCGCAACAGCAAGGACCACACCCGCAACATCGTGCTGAGCAACGACTTTGCCCTGCGCGCCGACACCACGATTTATGTGCAGATGGCCATCGTGGATGCAGACAGCGCGGCGACGATCAAGACCAGCATCGTTGCCGCCGGAGTGCCGAGTGTCGGCAATACCGCCACGCTGGTGAATGCCGGTATCAACTTCACGTTCTGAGCCCTGCGGAATAAAAAGGAATATGACCATGAAAAAACCCCAATTCCGCCTGGCCGCCTGTGCCGGCGCGCTGCTGATCGCTGGCGCCGCCTGTGCCGCCGAAACCCGCCCCGGCTATGCCGACCCGGACAACTGGCCGCAATACCACCGCAGCTACAACGCGTGGCGCTACAGCCCGCTCACCCAGATCAACAAGAACAACGTCAAGAAGCTCAAGGTGGCGTGGATCCACCAGCCAGGCAACATCACCCACGGCCTGCAGGCCACCCCCATCGTGCTCGACGGGGTGCTGTACTACATCTCGGCCGACAACAACGCCTGGGCGGTGGATGCCGCCACCGGCAAGACCCTGTGGCACTACACCGCCAAGCTCAACCCGATCGCCAAGCAGGCCTTCTACGCCTCGGCCAGCCGCGGCGTGACGGTGGGCCGCGGCAAGGTCTTCATCGGCAGCCTCGACGGGCGCTTCATCGCCCTCGACCAGAAGACCGGCAAGGAAGTGTGGAGCACCCAGCTGACCGACCCCAAGAGCCAGTACGGCGCGCTGTTCTCGGCCCCGCCGCAGCTGGCCGGTGACGTGCTCTTCGGTGGCACCACCGGGGGCGATCAGCCCATCGCCGGCAAGATCTACGCGGTAAATGCCGACACCGGCAAGCCGGTGTGGAACTTTGAAGTCATCAAGAACGACCCGGCCAGCTGGCCCGGCGACAGCGGCAAGGTGGGCGGCGGCTCGGCGTGGATGCCCGGCACCTACGACGAGAGCACCGACACCATCTACATCGGCACCTCCAATGCCGCCCCCGACTACTACACCCCCGGCCGCGAGGGCGACAACAAGTACACCGCCACCCTGCTCGCCATCGACCCCAAGACCGGCAAGCTCAAGTGGCACCGCCAGGAAATCCCCCACGACACCTGGGACTTCGACTCCGCCTACGAGGCCCTGCTGGTCAAGAAAGACGGCAAGGACGTGATCGTCCACCTCAACAAGAGCGGCTTCGTGTTCGTCATGGACAAGACCGACGGCTCCCTCGAAAACGTCTGGCAGTTTGCCGAGAACATGAACTGGGCCAAGGGCATCGACCCCAAGACCGGCGCCCTCATCGAACCGCGCCGTCCCCAGCCGGGCAAGCGCGAACTGCTGTGCCCCAACCTGCTCGGCGCGCGCAGCTGGAACCATGGCGCCTACAACCCGGGCACCGGCCTGTGGTACTCCCACGCCATGGAGGTGTGCAACGAAGTGGTCTCCGGCAAGGACGACCCGTCCAATCTGACCGCCATCTCCTCGCTGTCGCTGGGCATCGACGAGATCAAGCTGGTGCCGCCGCCCAACGGCAAGAAGCCTGACGGCCGCCTGGATGCCCGCGACCCGCTGACCGGCAAGCTCAAGTGGAGCATCCGCTACGAGCTGCCGCCCCTGTCCAGCGTGCTGACCACCGCCGGCGGGCTGGTCTTCACCGGCGACATGGAAGGCCGCCTGTACGCCTACGACGCCGACAACGGCAAGGAGCTGTGGCGCTTCAACGCCGGCTCCGGCGCCCGCGGCGGCCCGGTGAGCTACGCGGTCAAGGGCAAGCAATACATCGTCATCCCGACCGGCCTCGGCTCCCACGCCCCGGGCTTCCTGGCCGGCGCCTTCCCGCAGATCAAGGACCTGCCGGGCGGCGCTGCCCTGATCGGCTTCACCCTCGAGTAAGCACCGTTTTTGCTCCGCGGCACGACCCGGGCCGGACGCGGCCAGTCGTGCTGTTTATAGGGTGTGGCGCCTGCCTCCGGACGCCGCACCCCTTTTTCCTTATACGGACAGAGAGAAAAAAATGAACCCCATCCGCGTAATCCTGCAACGCCTCGCCCCCGCCGCCCTGCTCCTCGCCCTGATCGCCGACCTTGGCGCCGTGGCGCCTCCCGCCGATGAAGGCAAGGCCCGCATCGCCGCCGGCCGGGCCCGTTTCGACCAGCTGTGCGTGAGCTGCCACGGCGAGCACGGCGCCGGCGTGGCCGGCAGCGGCAGCGGCGCCAGCTACGGGCCGAAACTCACCGCGCGCAGCGACCTCGCCGAAGACAAGATCCGCGACCGCATCATCCACGGCAAGCACGGCGACAAGGCCATGCCGCCGTGGGGCACCGTGCTCGAAAGCACCGAGATCGAACAACTGGTGGCCTACGTGAAGCGCCTCGCCGCCACCCCCGGCGGCCAGAGCACCGGCCCGCTGGCGCCTTTCGATCTCAACGACGAAACCCGCATCAACGCCGGCAAACGCCGCTTCGCCAAGACCTGTGCCGGCTACTGCCACGGCTTCGAAGGCATCGGCGGCCGCGCCCCCGACTTCAAGGGCCGCACCGATCTGCCCGCCGAAATGGCCTACGAAACCATCTACAAAGGCCGCCAGGGCGCCGACGTGATGCCGCCGTGGGGCGCCGCCTTTACCGAAGAACAGATCTGGGAACTGGTCGCCTACCTGCAATACCTCGGCAAACAGCAACCCTGAAGACAAGCATCCTCTGTGGGTCGGACTTCAGTCCGACTCAACCAGCTAAACCCGCACCGCCAGCTGAACCGGGGCTGTCGGCTGAACCTGCGCTGTCGGAGTGAAGTCCGACCCACGGCCCCTTTTGTGCGAGACCGTACAGACCCTCCCCCGCTTTATGAACATTCTGCCCTTGTTTCCCGACCATCACTTTCAACAGCAAGGGCTTATCACAATGTCAAAACGCGCCGAATACATCGACAAGATGGAAGTTCAACTCGACAAGCTGAACAAGAAAATGCACGACCTGGAGGCCACGGCCAAGGAAGCCAAGGAAGAAGCCCGTCAGAAATACAAGGACGAGATGGTCAAGCTGCGTGAGCAATCCAAAGTTGCCACCGTAAAGCTGGATGAAATGAAGGCCTCCGGCGTGGACGCGTGGGAACACATGGTCACCGACATGGAAAAAATGCACGACGCCTTCACGCATTCGTTCTTTTCCATGTTCCAGGCCTTCGGCGCCCGCGAGCCGGATCAGAAAACGGCCAAAAAGGACGACGCGGACCCGTCCACGAAAGCGTAAAAGCCATCCATCCCGGCGGGCGGTGCAGACGATGTGCCGCTGACCGGGATCGCCCCCGTGGGTCGGACTTCAGTCCGACTCAGTCGGCGGAACCCGCACCGCCAGCTGAACCGGCGTTGTCGGACTGAAGTCCGACCCACGGCCTCTAATGCGCCACCTTCAGACTGCGGACCTGCCCCCCGAAGGGGCCCTGTTCTTTGCCATGCGTCATCAGGCCGATTTGCGGCGACGTCGCTCGATCAGGCCGGCAAGTCCCAAGCCAATGAGGGCCAGAGAACCAGGCTCAGGCACGGTCCCGCGACCTTCGCTATTCAGATTGTCGATGCTGACACCGGCCACCGCATTACGCGTGAGGAACGTGACTTCGGTCACTCCCGTGAAGCCCGTCAGAAAAAAAGTATTCCATGCCGAAGACACTTCGATCAGCTCCGAAATCTGCCCGCCCCCTGACAAGCTACCGATAACCTCAATCATCGCATTGCCGGCGAAGCCCGAGTACCCAGTCGCCATATCAAGTTGGCCAAGATCAAATGCGCCGCCACCAGACTGCGTCATCGAAACATAGAGCGTAGATGTCGCATCGCGGGCGCCACGGGCCCCAACCAACCCTTCACTGGCGCTGCGGCCATTACGGTTGAAGTAATTGTTGCCGTCGTCGCTGACGCCCCAGCCCGCAGCAAAAAATGAAAAATCGAAGCCTTGGACATTATTGCAGTCCAAATCGTAGCAAGACGTCACACCTTCAAGATTGACGATCGATGCTTGCGCGCTGCCGGCAATACCCGCCGTTGCAATAAGCATTGTGGTGAGTGTGCGGCGAATCAAGCCCGGTCTTTTTTTCATGCAAGCCATCCCATCAAGAAGTTTTAATTTTTCAAAAACCGTAAAATTCGTTACCGCTTTGATCATAACAGCCGCCCACGCGGCGACATCCCGTCAGCGGCTAAGCCGCCATTCAAACAGTGCGCTTTTTCACGGGAGCCTCAGATATCTTGTGTTCGAGGCGAATTTGGGGTGTTTTGCCATCGTCGGACTGAAGTCCGACCCACCGAAACACCGCTCCTGAGCAAAACATCGCCGGCCACGAGAGGATTTTCCAGGTCATTCGCTGAAATTTCTCCCCCCGAGCCCGATTAATCGACCTCCACGACCGAAAACTCACCCCCCGGATCGATTAATTCACCTCCGGCATCGAAAATTCAATCTTTCGGATTGAAAATTCGGACGATTCCGTCCGAAAAATAACGAAACCCATCGATTAATCGATCTCTGGATCCGATTAATCGACCGCCGGGATCGAAAGATCAACGCCAGAGATCGAAAATTCGATGGATTTTGATATTTCCGGCCGGATGGACTTCGGCTACACGTTTGTGGCTCTTGAGCCGGATGCTCATCGTCTGCGTGTTTTTTCACCGACTGCATAATCAGCAATAACCGGATTAGGGAATCTTGTTGCTTGTTATTCGCCCACACTTGAATTCCGTGGCAAAAGCAAACTGCAGGTATCCCCGCAACACTGGCCATACCGGCCCGGCCAGTGCAGACCGGGCTTCACACGCTCCAACGGCTTATCGATACACAGGATAACGACGGCACAAGGCCGCCACCTGCTCCCGAACATGGCACGCCACCTGGTGACTGGAGCCCGACTCCAGCGCGTCCAGCACGTCACACAACCAGCCTGCCAACTGCTCGCATTCCGCCACACCGAAGCCACGGGTCGTGACGGCCGGAGTGCCGATACGCAGCCCTGACGTCACAAAGGGCGAGCGCGGATCATTCGGTACCGAGTTCTTGTTCGCCGTAATGCAGGCATCGCTCAGGGCTGCATCCGCATCCTTGCCGGTGTAGGGCTTGTCGGAGAGGTCGATCAGCATCATGTGGTTGTCAGTCCCCCCGGAGACGATCTTGTAGCCGCGTTGCTGGAGCACGGCGGCGATGGCACGGGCATTGGTCACTACCTGCCGCTGGTAGGTCTTGAACTCGGGCGACAGAGCCTCCTTGAACGCAAGCGCCTTGGCGGCAATGATGTGCATCAGCGGGCCGCCCTGGACGCCAGGGAATACCGCAGAGTCGAGCTTCTTGTAGAAGTCTTCGCCCTGGCCCTTGGACAGGATGATGCCGCCACGTGGCCCCCGCAGGGTTTTGTGGGTGGTGCTGGTTACCACGTGGGCATGAGGCAACGGATCCGGATACTCGCCGGCCGCCACCAGACCGGCCACGTGGGCCATGTCCACCCACAAGATGGCCCCCACCTTGTCGGCGATGGCACGCATGCGCGCCCAGTCCTTATGCCGGGAATAAGCGGAGAAGCCACCGATGAGCATCCCGGGCCGGGCCTCCAGGGCAATGCGCTCCATCTCGTCGAAATCGATCAGTCCAGTCTCCGGATCAAGGCCGTAGGGAACAATCCTGTAATGCCGGCCGGAAAAGTTGGACGGATTGCCGTGGGTGAGGTGCCCCCCGTGGGCCAGGTTCATCCCCATCACGGTGTCGCCGGGTTTGACCAGCGCCAGAAAGACCGCGGCGTTGGCCTGGGCACCGGCGTGCGGTTGGACATTGACGTAGTCGCAGTCGAAAAGCGCCTTGGCGCGCTCGATGGCGAGGCGTTCGGCAACGTCAACATACTCGCAGCCACTGTAGTAGCGTTTGCCCGGATAGCCCTCGGCATACTTGTTGGTAAAGACCGAGTTCTGGATTGCCATCACCAGCGGGCTGGCGTAGTTCTCGGATGCGATCAGTTCGATGTGGTCTTCCTGACGGCGCTCTTCGTTACGGATAGCCTCGGAAAGCTCGGCGTCGAATTCGGCAAGGGTTACCGATGGGGCGTGCATGATGCTGTGGTCCTGTGATCTGGATGAGCCGGAAAAAAAGGACGAGCCACGCGCGACGATGTCGTCGCTCTGTGCCTCATCACACACCCGTGGCGGGCGCGGCCGGATGGCAACGGTGACTTTCATGAACGGGGCTCCTCGGTATCGGGTTTGGTGGGCCAGACATGCCCATGGACAGTTCGTTCAGGCAGGTGCGCCTTGGCGAAGCCGGTCACGCAGTGTGCGTAGCACCGGAAATGCCGGCAAAGCCTGGAGAAAGGCCGGTACGTCAGCGGGAGGCAGACCGTACTTGCTGGTTTCGCCAGAGGTGTTGACTTGCAGGAACACATCAAGCGATCGCCCCTTTGCCGGTCACCGGGCCGGAGATGGCAGTGAGGCCCGCCTTGTGTGCCGGTTCGTGGCGCGGCAAACGGCCAAGAAGCACCGCGTAAGCCACGAGGCCGATCACCAGTCCCCAGAATGCCCCGCCAATACCAAACAGTTTGATATTGGCCGCGGCGGCCAGGAAGGTGATCAGGGCGGCTTCGCGGGACTTCGGGTCAGCCATGGCGCTGGCGAGACTGCTGCCGATCGTGCCCAACAGCGCAAGGCCAGCCAGCGTGGTGATAAAGGCCGCCGGAAAGGCCATGAAGACCGCTGCGAGCGTCACGCCAAACACCCCGACGAGAATATAGAAGATGCCGGCCGCCATGCCCGCGACCCAGCGTTTGGAGGGATCTTCGTGCGCTTCCTTGCCGGTACAGATAGCCGCCGTTATCGCGGCGATGTTGAACGCATGGGAGCCAAACGGCGCCATCAGCAGCGAGCCCAGCCCGGTAAGGGTCACGATGGGATTGGCGCTGGTCTTGAAACCATCGTTGCGCAGCACCAGCATGCCGGGCATGTATTGTCCGGTCAGGGTAATCAGGAACAGCGGCAACGCCACACTGAGCAAGGCATTGAGTGTAAACACCGGCATGGTGAAGACCGGCGCGGCGAACTGCAATTGCAGACCCGACAGATCAACACGCCCCTGGGTGAGCAGAAACGCCAGCCCCAGAATCAGAATGCCGATCACGGCATAGCGTGCGCTGAACCGCTTGAGCACGACATAGGCCACGATCAGCAAGCCCGCCAGCAGCGGGTCGATGCTCACCCCGCCGAAGGCTCCGATACCGAACTGCAACAGAATGCCCGCCAACAGCCCGGCGGCCACACCGGGCGGAATGAGGCGGATGAGCCTCTCGAAGTAGCCCGATAGACCCAGCGCCACGAAAGCAGCGGCCGAGATCAGGTATGCGCCCACCGCCTCGGCATAGGGCGTCGTGGCCAGTGCGGTAGCCAGGAACGCCGCCGCCGGCGTGGACCAAGCCGTGATGATCGGTTCACGTGTTATCCAGCTGAGGACAAGTCCCGTCACCCCTACGCCAATCGAAATCGACCATACCCATGACGCCGTCAGTTCCGGGTTGAGACCTGCCACCTTGGCGGCCTGAAAGACCAGGATGAAGGTGCCGCCGTAGTTGACGATGACCGAGATGAGGCCAGCCACAATCGGGTGAACGAGGTCGCGAAATTGAACAGATGGTGGAGAGCTTGAAGTGGGCATGACTTGATGATTCCCTCTGAAGTGTGAGACGCCTGGTGTCGAAAGTGGTTTTATACCGCCACAATGGACTGCCACGACATGACACTTTATCGATTACTTGCAGACCACTTTTGATCAACTCGACCAGAACCTCGACAGATGAGCAGACCACATGAAAAGCACACTTGAGCTTGAAACGCTGAAGATGCGGTTGAATGACGCGGACCTTCAACGCCTGGATCTACATCAACGCATCCAGCGTGCCCTGCGTGCCCTGATACTCGACGGCGCACTGGGGCCTGGCGTGAAGCTGCCTGCCACGCGCGCGCTGGCCAGGTCACTGGGGGTTGCCCGTGACACCGTTGAAAACGCCTACGTGCAGCTTCAGCGCGATGGCTTCGTCATCCGACGAAAGGGTTCTGGCAGTTATGTACCAGAGACGATGGGCACCGAACTGCGAGGTGCCGAACGTCGGCACCAGAGGCCTGAAACCCCGAAGTGCAATGAGACCGCACCCGGCGCAGGCCTGAGCAGGCGTGGCCGGATGATCCTCGACAGTGGCGGAATTTCCGATCAGCAAGCCATCAAAGCCTTTGCCACAGGTTTGCCTGAAACCCGCACATTTCCCACGGATGTGTGGGAGCGCCTCCAGCGCCAGGTATCAAAGGACTATCGCGCTCAGGTCCTACTGCACGGCGACCCTCAAGGCGCAGAGCCGCTGCGCGAGGAGATTGCCACCTACCTGAATCTCCAGCGTGGCGCCAAGGTTTCCCCCGAACAGATATTGGTGCTCAGCAGCACCAGGCAAGCACTGTTCCTGTGCGCACAATTACTGGTCGATGCCGGCAAGCCGATCCTGATGGAGAACCCCGGCTACTTTGGTGCAAAGAAGGCCTTCGAATCCGCCGAGGCCAGGGTTGTCCCTGTCGACGTTGATACACAAGGCATACGCACGGACCTCCTGCGGGCGGACCGCAGCGGCGCCAGTTGCGTCTACGTGACGCCTTCTCACCAGTACCCCACGGGAGCCACCTTGTCACTGGAGCGCAGACTCGACTTGATTAACTGGGCTGCCGAAACCGGCAAATGGATTATCGAAGACGACTACGACAGCGAGTTTCATTACGACGGCCTGCCAACAACGTGCGTTCAAGGCTTGGACAAATACCAAAGAACGCTTTATGTCGGCACCTTCGGCAAGACCCTCTATCCAGGTCTGCGAATGGGGTACATGGCGCTGCCCCATCAACTCGTTGGTGCATTTACCAACGCACGAAGCATCCTGGATGGACACACGCCGCAGATTCTTCAATTGACCTTGGCGCGCTTCATGGAAGAGGGACACTACAATTCCCATGTTCGAGCCATGCGCAAGCTATACGCTGGTCGCAGGCAGGCAATGCTCGAAGCTATCGACAAATATCTTGGAAGGATAGTCACGCCCCTGCGACCGGAGGGGGGAATGCAGATACCGTGCGTCTTGAAGCAAGGATGGTCCGAGGCGAAGACCATTCGGCAAGCAGCGGGTGCAGGCGTGCAGTTGCCTGGACTGAGTCGGCTGTATCTGGGGCCGGAAAAGCAGTTCGGTTGGGTACTGGGCTACGCATCCTTGACGGAACATGAAATTGAAACGGCAATGTTGCGTCTCGCCGAAACCATAAAGAACTAAATAGCAGGATTTCCTCTCCAACCATCCCGTCCGGGCACGGCTACTTGTCGCCCCCTTCCTCAGGGACTTCCAGGCACTTAAAAGTATCGGAGAGGCTTGCATTTGTGCATTTCAGCCTCGGCATGCCCCTACAGGTCGCCCCTACCCTTTATCCCTCCCGCCGATTCGGCGCCACGATGTTGAGCCGTGACAGCTTGCGGTAAAAGGTGGCCCGCGACAGCCCGAGTTCCTTCGCCGACACCGTCACCTGCCACTGGTTGCGAGACAGCACCTCCAGCATGCGCCGGCGCAGCACCAGGTCTTTCTCCTTGAGCGGCGGCAGATCGGGCTCCGGCGCCGCCAGCACCGGGGCCGCCCGGCTCACCTCTTCGCGCAGGGCGCGCGGCGCGGCAATGCGTGGCCCGATGAACAGATCCGGCGGAAAGTGCGCCGTGTGCAGCAGATTGCTTTCGCAGATCGCACAGGCGTAGCGCATGGCATAGCGGAGCTGGCGGATGTTGCCCGGCCAGCCGTGGCGCAGCAGCGCGTCGCGGGTTTCCGGCGCCAGGCGGATCGCCTCGCGGCCCATGGCGCGGGCTTCTTCCACCAGCACCCGGTCGATCACCACGCCGATGTCGTCCCGCTCGCGCAGGGGTGGCAGGATGAACACGGCGCCGTTGAGGCGGTAATACAGGTCTTCGCGGAAGCGCCCTTCTTCGACGAGGGTCGGCAGGTTCTGGTGGGTGGCACAGACGATGTGCAGCTTCACCGGAATCGGCTCCTCGGCGCCGAGGGGCAGCACCTCGCCTTCGGCCAGCACGCGCAGCAGCCGGCTTTGCAGCACCAGCGGCATATCGCCGATTTCATCGAGGAAGAGCGTGCCGCCGTCCGACTGGATGATCTTGCCGCGGGCGCCCTTGCTGCGGGCGCCGGTGAAGGCGCCATCCCGGTAGCCGAACAGTTCGCTCTCGATCAGGCTTTCGGGAATCGCCGCACAGTTGAGGGCCACGAAGGGCTGCTTGTAGCGGCTGCTGCAATCGTGGATGGCCTTGGCGAAGGCTTCCTTGCCAGTGCCGGTTTCGCCCATCAGCATGATCGGGATGTCGCGGTTGGCCACCTTGAGGGCGCGGTCGACATTGGTACGTACCCGCGCGTCTTCGGTGGCCAGGTGGCCGAAGCCGCGCGCCTCGTTGCAGCCGTTGGTGTCCGACACGCCGCTGGACTGGGTGGTGGGCGTCTGGCGGCGGGCGTCGGGGACGCGCAGCAGCGCAAAGATGCGCTCGCCGCTGTCGAGCAGACGCAGCGGGATCGCCTGCCCCGGACGGGCGTGGGCGGCGGCCAGCAGGTCGGTGGCCGAGCACTCGAACAGATCGGAGACGCACTGGGCAGTGCGCCCCGGGCGCTGCATCAATTCCTTGCGGGCCTTGCGGTTGCCGCCGACAAACAGGCCGGCGTCGTCGAAAGCCAGCAGGTAGTCGGTTTGTACATTGAGCAGTTCCGGCGTGCAGCCGAGCTGCAGGATCCAGTGCTGGCGCAGGCTGTGGAAGGCGAAGGCGTCCTCGATCAGGCGCGCCTTCTCGATGACCATCTGGAACACCAGCATCTGGCTGTCGCGCCCTTCCGGGGAATACAGCGCCGATGCGTCGAGCACCGCCAGCGGCTGATCGTCGATGCCGAGGATGGGAGCCGAGCTACAGGTGAAGCCGATGTTGTGGGAGCGGAAATGCTCGCCCCGGTGCACCAGGATGGGCTGGCCGTCCACCAGGCTGGTGCCGACACCGCAGGTGCCCTCTTCCATCTCCGACCAGCGGGTGCCGTTGCGAAAACCCTGGGCGCGAAACTCCTTATCCTGCTCGGGCACGGTGCGGAAATCCACCGTTACACCAGTGGCGTCGGTCAGCAGCACGCAATAGCTGGAGGGACGCAGTTGCTGGTGCAGGCGGTCCAGGCCTTCGCGGGCAATGCGCATGAAGGCGTCCATCCGGTCCCGGTGCTCGCGCAATTCCATGGCGGTCACCACCTGGGGTGTGGTGGCCAGGGAAGGGTCCACCTGGTATTTGCTCAATGAGCGTTGCCACGACCGGGTCAGTCGATCCTGCCCCGGGTTTCTCTGCAGGCAAACACCACGCTCCACCACCTCGACCACGCGTTCCACGTGGCGGGCGATTTCGCCTTGTCTCCGAATCATTTTAATTCCCCCTTATATACGGGAGTGTTTTAAGGAAAACCATCCTTTGGTGGGGCGAAGCCTATTCCGCTACGGCAATTAAATCAATGCTGACGTTTGTCTCTGAGAATTGAGACAGGTGTCTCATTTTCTCGATTTCATGACTCAGGCCAATTGATACGGATCGACCGGAAAGAAATACCGCTCCACACCATGAAAAAATAAAAACGCCGCAAAAACCCTTTATACAAAAGGCCCGGCGAGCTTCCGCAGCGCAGCAAAACGGAATTCAATCTGAATTTGGCACGCCACGTGCTGAATGGGGAGTCAATTACACAAACCGATTAGCGTCCAATTGTGAAACACATTGCCACCACCCCCTCCATCGGCATCGTCGCCAATCCGGCCTCCGGGCGGGACATTCGCCGGCTGACCAGCAAGGCGCTGGTCTTTCCGACAGTGGAAAAGATCAACATGATCGAGCGCCTGCTCGGCGCCTTCGGGGCCGTGGGGGTGGAACACGTGCTGATGATGCCGGACATGGTCGGCATTGCCGCCGGCCTGATCCGCGCCATCGACGGCCATCGGGCGCAGGGCCTGCAGCCCTGGCCGGTGGTGGACTTTGTGCCCATGCCGCTGACCGACAGCCCCCGCGACACCCAGGAAGCCGTACGCCAGATGCGCGCCGCCGGTGTGGCGGTGATCGTCGTACTGGGCGGCGACGGCACCCACCGCATCGTTGCCGGCGAGTGCGGCGACATCCCGCTGGCCACCCTGTCGTCGGGCACCAACAACGCTTTTCCGGATTTGCGCGAACCCACCCTCACCGGCCTTGCCGCCGGCCTGGTGGCCACCGGCGCAGTGCCGGTGAGTGAAGCGGCCCGGCGCAACAAGCTGCTCCGCGTACGCGGCAGCAAGGTGGACGAGATCGCCCTGGTGGATGTCTGCGTCACCCGCCAGATGCACCTGGGGGCCCGCGCCGTGTGGGACCCGAGCACCATCGCCGAACTCTTCGTGACCTTTGCCGAGCCCGACGCCATCGGTCTGTCGAGCATCGCCGCCATGCTGGAACCGGTGGGCCGCGACGTGCCGCGCGGCAGCTGGGTGCGCTGCGCCACCAGTGGCCTCGGCGTCCTCGCCCCCATCGCGCCGGGCCTGGTAACGCCGGTGGGCATTGACGAACACGGCCTGCTGGCGCCCGGACAGTCGATGCAGATCCGCACGGAACAAGGCTGCATCGCCCTCGACGGCGAGCGCGAAATCGAACTGAACGGCCACCAGACCTACAGCGTGACCCTCGAACTGGACGGCCCCCTGAGCCTCGACGTGCCGGCCACCCTCGCCGCCGCCGTGCGCCGGGGGGCCATGGTCCGCGACCTGATCCGGAGTGCCGCGCCATGAGCGCGCACCCCGCACCGAATCCTGGAGCAGGCGCGCCCGCCTTCCCCGGATGCAACACATAAAGCCAACAACCTGGAGACAACCGTGACCAAGACCCTGACTCGCGAGGACCTGCTGAAGGCCTATCGCACCATGCGCACCATCCGCGAATTCGAAGAGCGCCTGCACACCGATTTCGCCACCGGCGAAATCCCCGGCTTCGTGCACCTCTATGCCGGTGAGGAAGCCTCGGCCACCGGCGTGTGCATGAACCTCACCGCCGACGACCACATTGCCAGTACCCACCGGGGCCACGGCCACTGCATCGCCAAGGGCGTCGACCCGGTGGGGATGATGGCCGAGATCTGGGGCAAGAAGACCGGCACCTGCAAGGGCAAGGGCGGCTCCATGCACATTGCCGACCTGTCGGTGGGCATGCTCGGCGCCAACGGCATCGTCGGTGGCGGCGGCCCGCTGGTGTGCGGCACCGCGCTGGCGGCCAAGCTGCGCAACCAGCCCTTTGTCAGCGTGTGCTTCTTCGGCGACGGCGCCTCCAACCAGGGCACCATCTTCGAAGCCATGAACCTGGCCTCGGTGTGGAACCTGCCGGTGATCTTCCTGGCCGAGAACAACGGCTACGCCGAAGCCACCTCGTCCAAGTTCTCGGTGGCCTGCGACAACATCGCCGACCGCGCCTCGGCCTTCGGCATGCCGGGCATCACCGTCGATGGCTTCGACTTCTTCGCGGTGTATGAAGCCGCCGGCGCCGCCATCGACCGGGCCCGCAAAGGCGGCGGCCCGTCCCTGGTGGAAGTGAAGCTGTCGCGCTACTACGGCCACTTCGAGGGCGACCAGCAAACCTACCGCGCCCCCGGTGAAGTGCAGGCCATCCGCGACACCAAGGACTGCCTGCTGCAGTTCGCCCGCCGCGTCACCAGCAGCGGCGAAATCACCCAGGCCGAACTGGACGCCATCGACGCCGACGTGAAGGCCCTCATCGACGGTTCGGTCGTCAAGGCCAAGTCCGATCCGAAACCCACCGAAGCCGATCTGCTGACCGACGTGTACGTCAGCTACTAAACACGCACCCAAGAAAAAAGAGGAGACCGACATGGCAAGAAAGATCACTTACCAGCAGGCTATCAACGAAGCCCTGGACCAGGAAATGAGCCGCGATCAGAACGTGATCGTGATGGGTGAAGACGTGGCCGGCGGCGAAGGCTCGCCCGGCGAGCAGGACGCCTGGGGCGGCGTGCTCGGGGTGACCCGCGGCCTCTATCACAAGCACCCGGGGCGGGTCATCGACACCCCGATCTCCGAATCCGGCTACGTCGGCGCCGCCATCGGCGCGGCCTGCGTCGGCATGCGCCCGGTGGCCGAGCTGATGTTCGTGGATTTCCTGGGCGTGTGCTTCGACCAGATCTTCAACCAGGCCGCCAAGTTCCGCTACATGTTCGGCGGCAAATCGGAAACCCCGGTGGTGATCCGCGCCATGTACGGCGCCGGCTTCCGCGCCGCGGCCCAGCACTCCCAGTGCCTGTACAACATCTTCACCCACATCCCGGGCCTCAAGGTGGTGGTGCCGTCCAACCCCTACGACGCCAAGGGCCTGCTGATCCAGTCGATCCGCGACAACGACCCGGTGATCTTCCTTGAGCACAAGGCGCTGTACACCATGGAAGGCGATGTGCCCGAAGAGAGCTACGCCATTCCCTTCGGCGAAGCCGCGGTAGTGCGCGAAGGCCACGACGTGACCATCGTGGCCATCGGCCGCATGGTGCAAAAGGCCCAGGAAGCCGCCGCCGAGCTGCAGAAGCAAGGCATCCACTGCGAGATCATCGACCCGCGCACCACCTCGCCGCTGGACACCGACACCATTCTGGAGAGCGTCGAGAAGACCGGCCGGCTGGTCGTCGTCGATGAATCGCACCCGCGCTGCAGCATGGCCTCCGACATCGCCGGCCTGGCCGCCGAGCGGGTCTTCGGCAGCCTCAAGGCGCCGATTCGCCAGGTCACCGGCTTCCATTCCCCCGTGCCTTTCAGCGACACGCTGGAAGAGCTCTACATCCCCAGCGCAGCAAAGATCATCGCCGCCGTGCAGAGCACCAAGGAGTACAAGTAATGTCTGAAATTCACGCGATCACCATGCCCAAGTGGGGCCTTTCCATGCAGGAGGGGAAGGTCAACGGCTGGCTCAAGCAGGTGGGTGACGCCATCGAGAAGGGCCAGGAAATCGTCGAGGTGGAAAGCGAGAAGATCGCCGGGGCCGTCGAGGCGGCCGTCTCCGGCGTGCTGCGCCGCCAGGCCGCCAGCGAAGAGGACGTGCTGCCGGTGGGCGGCCTGCTCGGCATCATTGCCGACGCCAGCGTGACCGACGCCGACATCGACGCCTTCGTGGCCGACTTCCTCGCCAACTTCAAGCCCGTCGAGGGCGACGCCGAAGACCAGGGCCCCACCACCCAGAAGATCGAGGTGAATGGCCACAAGCTGCGCTATCTCAAGCGCGGCGAAGGCGGCGAAGCCATGCTGCTGATCCACGGCTTTGGTGGCGATCTGAACAACTGGCTGTTCAACCACGAAGCCCTGGCCGCCGACCGCGAGGTGTATGCCCTCGACCTGCCCGGCCACGGCGAATCGACCAAGGATGTGGGCGAAGGCACGCTCGACGCCCTGGCCGACACCGTCGCGGCTTTCATGGACGCGGTCGGCGTTGAATCCGCCCACCTCGTCGGCCACTCGATGGGCGGCGCGGTTTCGCTGACGGTGGCCACCCGCCACCCGGCCAAGGTCCGCTCCCTGAGCCTGATCGGTAGCGCCGGGCTGGGCGAGGAAATCAACACCGGTTACATCGACGGCTTCGTGTCGTCGGCCAGCCGCAATGCCCTCAAGCCCTTCCTGGCCGACCTGTTCGCCGACAGCAGCCTGGTCACCCGCCAGCTGGTGGACGATCTGCTCAAGTACAAGCGCCTCGAAGGCGTCGGCGCCGCGCTGGGCACCCTGTCGTCCAAGCTCTTTGCCAACGGCCGCCAGAACAGCGTGATGGCCGAGTCGCTGAACAAGCTCGGCAAGCCGGTGCTGGTGATCTGGGGCGAGGAAGACCGGATCATCCCGGTCGCCCACGCCCACGCTGTGTCCGGCAAGGTGCAGGTGGAAGTGTTCGGCAATCGCGGGCACATGGTGCAGATGGAAGCCGCCAACGACGTGAACCGGGCCATCGCGCGATTTATCGGCTAAGGCCTGCCTCCCCGGATTGTCGGACTGAAGTCCGACCTACAGGAATACGGCGCCCCCCTGTGGGTCGGACTTCAGTCCGACATCCCCTGGCTGAATGCGTGCAGTCGGACTGAAGTCCGACCCACAAAGGCCCCCAACCCCAAGGAGACTCCCATGTCCCAAGCCGCTCCCGTCAGCCTGCGCGGTGCGTCCAAGCTGGCGCGCATTCCGGTAAAAGTGGACAGCAGCCGGGCCTCGCCGCCCAAGCCATCCTGGCTGCGCGCCCGCGACCCCGGCACCGCCTCCGTGCTGGCCCTGCAGCAGATGCTGCGCGAGCAGGAACTGCACACCGTCTGCGAAGAGGCCGACTGCCCCAACATCGGCGAGTGCTTCGCCCGCGGCACCGCCACTTTCATGATCATGGGCAGCATCTGTACGCGCCGCTGCCCCTACTGCGACGTGGCCCACGGCCGCCCCGCCGCACTCGACGCCGACGAACCGGCGCGCCTGGCCCGCACCGTCAAGGCCATGAAGCTGCGTTACGTGGTCGTCACCTCGGTGGACCGGGACGATCTGCGCGACGGCGGCGCCGGCCACTTCGCCGCCTGCATCGCGGCGATCCGCAGCGCAACGCCGACCGTACAGATCGAAGTCCTGACCCCCGACTTTCGCGGCCGCGAACAACTCGCGCTGGAAATCCTCGGCGGCGCGCTGCCGGATGTCTTCAACCACAACCTCGAAACCGTCTCGCGCCTGTACCGGGCCGTACGGCCGGGCGGCAATTACGCCGCCTCCCTGCGCCTGATCGCCGACTTCAAGGCGCGCAACCCGACGGTGCCCACCAAGTCCGGTCTGATGCTCGGCCTGGGCGAAACCGACGAAGACTTGCTCGAAGCCATGCGCGACCTGCGCGCCCACCACTGCGACATCCTGACCCTCGGCCAGTACCTGCGCCCCTCGCCCTCGCACCTGCCGGTGGAGCGCTACGTGCCGCCCGAAGAGTTCGCGCGCTGGCGCGAAACGGCGCTCGGCCTGGGCTTTGTCGAAGTGGCCGCCGGGCCGCTGGTGCGCTCGTCCTACCGGGCCGACCAGCTGGCCGCCGGCAGTGGCCTGCTGCCGGGAGAGGCCGCATGAAAGTGCCGATCAGCCTCAACGGCCAGCCGCGGGAGCTGCCCGCCCCCTGGCACATCGCCGACCTGGTGGCCGACCTGGGCTTTACCGGCAAGCGGGTGGCCGTCGAAGTGAACGGAGAAATCGTCCCCAAGAGCCGCTACGGGAGCACCTGCCTCGCGGTGGATGACCGGGTGGAAGTTGTGATTGCAGTTGGAGGAGGCTAATAAAAATGGGAAAGATCGAAGCACACGTCGCCGCACCGCTGGACACCCCCTTCACGATGGGTGGCGAAACCTTCCGCTCGCGCCTGCTGGTGGGCACCGGCAAGTACCGGGATTTTGCCCAGACCCGCGATGCCATCGAGGCCAGCGGCGCGCAGATCGTCACCGTGGCAATCCGCCGCACCAACATCGGCCAGGACCCGGACCAGCCCAGCCTGCTCGACGTGCTCGACCCGCAGCGCTACACCATCCTGCCCAACACCGCCGGCTGCTACAGCGCCTTCGAGGCGGTGCGCACCCTGCGCCTGGCCCGCGAGCTGCTCGACGGCCACAACCTGGTCAAGCTCGAAGTGCTGGGCAGCCAGGCCACCCTCTTCCCCAACATGCCCGAAACCCTGATGGCCGCCAAGCAGCTGGTGGCCGACGGTTTCCGGGTGATGGTGTATTGCTCGGACGACCCGGTGCAGGCACGCATGCTGGAGGACATCGGCTGCGTGGCGATCATGCCGCTGGCCAGCCTGATCGGCTCGGGCATGGGCATCCTCAACCCGTGGAACCTGCGCATCATCATCGACGAGGCCCAGGTGCCGGTGATCGTCGATGCCGGCGTCGGCACCGCCTCGGACGCGGCGATTGCGATGGAGCTGGGCTGCGACGGGGTGCTGATGAACACCGCCATCGCCATGGCCGGCGACCCGGTGCGCATGGCCGCCGCGATGGGCCAGGCGGTGAGCGCCGGGCGCAACGCCTTCCTCGCCGGACGCATGGCAAGGAAGCCCTATCAGGCCAGCGCCAGCTCGCCGACGGAAGGACTCATCGATTAACCCCCCGTGGGTCGGACTTCAGTCCGACTCCCAAGGCTGAACCGGCGCTGTCGGACTGAAGTCCGACCCACAAAAAAAATCCTGTCGGGCCATCGGGCGCGACAGGATGCAAAAACCGGCGGGAGTTTTCGGGAGGAGAGGTGCCCCGCCGGGTGGGAAAAAAGGTGTCCGCAAGGACGTCAATGTTCGATGGCCGCCCCCAGGCGCTGCCGGTGGAGAAACAGGAACACCAGGCAAACCGACAGCACCGCGCCCTCGATCCACAACGTTGCCTGGACGCCCAGCAAGGCCGCCAGCAAGCCACCGATGAGGCCGCCAATGGCGTCGAAACCAAAGCGCGTCGCCATGAAAAAGGCCACCACGCGGCCACGCAGGGTTTCCGGCGTGCACGACTGCAGCAGCATGTTGATGCCGGCATTGCACACCGTGATGCCGAAGCCCAACACGGCCAGCCCGGCAAAGGCCGGGGCCAGCGACGTCGATGAAGCCACCACGCCGAGCGCCAGCGCGCTCAGGGCCACGGCCCCCACCACGCCCTGGCTCAGGCGCGGCAGCGAACGGGTGCCGACGAGCACGACGGTACCCAGAAAAGCCCCCGCCCCCGCCGCCCCCCACAGCCAGCCGAGAGTTTGCGCATCGCCAAGGAAGATGTCCTTGGCAAGGATCGGCAACAGGGTCGCGTAACTCGACGCGGTGATATTCACCGCCGCCACCACGCCAATCAGGATGCGCACGAACCAGGTGTCCCACACATAGCGGGCGCCTTCCTTGAAGACATGGCCGACCGAACCGCGGGCCGGTTCCGGCATCTTCCCTTCGGCGCGCAGCACGGCAAACACCAGCGCGGTAAAGGACAGGGCGTTGAGCGCAAAACAGGCCGCCTCGGAAGTCAGGCCGAGGAGCAGGCCGGCAATCGGCGGGCCGAAGAAGCGCCCGCCATTCACCAGCATCGAATTGAGGGCCAGCGCGTTGGGCAAATCGGCCCGGTCTTCCACATAGGCGCTGATCAGCGTGTGGCGCAGCGGTGCGTCAAAACTGCCGAGCACCCCGAGCAGGAAGGACATGGCGATGATCATCACCGGGCCGATCAGCCCGGTGGCGGTCAGCACGGCCAGCACCAGAGCCTGAACGGCCAGCAGCGCCTGCACCCCGATCAGCCAGCGGCGCTTGTCCTGGCGGTCAATCCACGCCCCGGCCAGCGGGCCGAGGAAGAGCTGCGGGGCGAGCGACACGAAGGTCGTCACGCCGAGCAGCGCCGCCGATCCGGTCAGCCGATAGACCAGCCACACCAGCGCCACCTGCTGGATCCACGAACCGAGCAGCGACACCGACTGGCCGAAGAAGTACAGCCGGAAGTTGCGCCCGCGCAGGGAGCGGAGGTATTCCGGTACCCGCCAGTCACTCACCATCAAGGCCCTGAGCAAGCATCATCCAGCCGCCCTCACCGCCTGGGCAGACATGCGCACCGGCGCATTCGATGCGCCGAAACCGGCATAGGCGTCGCTGCGCTGGACGATCTCGAAGAAGAAACGGTCGACAAACATTTGCGTGTAGAAGTGGAAGAAGGCGCCCTCATCGTTGCGATCATAAAGCACGCCAAGCCGGCGCATCCGCTTGAGCAGCGCCTCGTCGATGTCGAAGCGGGCCGGCAGATCGTCGTAATAGTTGTCCGGCACGTCCAGCAGGCCGACGCCGCTCTTTGCCAGGTATTCGGCGGAAGCAAAGATGTCGCTGCTGGAGAGCGCGATGTGATGCACGCCGCCGCCCTGCAGCGCTTCGGTACTGCGCCCGCTGACCGTGCTGCGGCTATGCGACACGTTGAGGGCGATACGCAGAGACTGGTCGGCATTGACCATCGCACAGCTGCGCACCAGCCCGTTGGGGTCGGCCAGCTCCATGCTTTCCTGGGGCTTCAGCCCGAGCACGACCCGGTTGAACAGCACGCCGGTGTCGAACTGCTCGAAGGGATAGCCCTGGGCAATGTGATCCACCCGCTCGATGCCGGCACGGCTGGCCGCGGGTTTGGCATCCTTCATGACGAAGTCGGTAGCCAGAAAACCCTTGTCCTCCAGCGCCTGCGACACAAAGTAGATGATGCTGTCGTCCACCGCCCGCAGGGCCGGAATCAGCGCTTCGTTGGGTCCGATGCGGCCGGCGTAGCTCGGCACATGGAAGGCCACGCCGCGGTTCACCGCGCGCTGGCCGTCGTCGGTGGCCAGGCCGAGGGCGCAGATAGACGGCCCGCGACGCTGGAAGTAGTCGCTGGCAAACGAGCCGGGTTCGTTGTTCACCATCAGGCGCACGTCGCCCTGCTGGAAAAGCTGGACGCTCTTGGTGCGATGCGTGCCGGTATGGTCGAAGCCCAGGGCCTGCAGGGCCTTGCCGAGGGCCTTGCCCGAAGCGTCGTCCACCGCGAACTCGATGAAGGACACGCCGCGCACTTCCGGCGGTGCCGGCGGGTTGAAGAGTTCAATGCGTTCGGTCAACGGGCGGGCCGCCGGATCGGTGGGGATCCGGCTTTCGAGGCGGCGGCGGATCTGCTCTTCGAGGAACAGCAGCGACTCGAAGGCATCCAGCGTGGTGCGGCGGTTCGGCGCGGCGCGAAAGATGTCGTTGAACACCTCCAGCGACAGCGGCCCGGCGTAACCGGCCTTCAATACGTGCTCCATGAAGCCGACCAGATCGAAGGTGCCCTGCCCCGGAAAGCAGCGGTAGTGACGACTCCACTGGAGCACATCCATCACCATGCGCGGCGCGTCGGCCAGTTGCAGGAAGAACAGTTTTTCTGCCGGAATCTGCTCGATACCGGCCGGATCGTCGCCCCGCGACAGAATATGGAAGCTGTCGAGGCACAGGCCCAGGTGCGGGTGGTCGGCCTTCCTGACGATCTCCCACGCATGTTCGTAGCGATTGACGTGATGGCCCCAGGCCAGCGCCTCATAGGCGATGCGCAGACCGCGCTCGGCGGCTTTTTCGGCCATGGCGTGCATCTGCGCGGCCAGCAGCGCGTCGTCGCAGATCATGCCCGGCTGCACGTTGGAGCACACCAGCAGCATCGGCGCGCCCAGCTCGACCATCAGGTCGAACTTGCGTTCGGCACGGTCGAGGTTGCGCTTGAAGCGGGCCTCGTCGACGCCGTCCATGTCCCGGAAGGGCTGGTAGAGATCGATGCCCAGGCCCAGGTCGGCGCAGCGCTGGCGGATTTCCCGCGGCGACAGGCGGCTGTAGATCAGGTCGTTCTCGAAGATTTCCACCGCATCGAAACGAGCACGGGCGATGGATTCCAGCTTCTCTTCCAGGGTTCCACTGATGCAGACAGTGGCAATCGATCGGCGCATCAAGGGTCTCCGCCTGTAATAGTTATGGGTTCTGAATCAGTGTCTCCATGGTAGGCAGCGGCAAAGGGAGGGGCCATTGCCCGGCACCGCATTACGCGCGACAATCGCGCACCCCAGAACAATAATCGCGCAAATTGCGGAGGAGACACCCCATGGCTGAAGAACAGGAACTGGACCGGCGCGACTGGATCGCCGGACTCGAAAAGGGCCTGCGCATCATCGAGGCCTTCAACGACGCCCACCCGCGCCTGACCCCGTCCACCGCCGCCCGGCGCACCGGCATCACCCGCACCGCCGCGCGCCGCTACCTGCTCACGCTGCAACACCTCGGCTATGTGGAAAGCGACGGAACACACTTCTGGCTGACGCCGCGCATCCTGCGCCTGGGCTGGTCCTACTTCGATTCGGCCAAGGTGCCGCGTGCCGTCCAGCCCTTCCTGCAGCGCATCAGTCTTGAGCTGGGCGGCTCGGCCTTCTTTGCGGTACTCGACGAGGACGAGGTGGTGTTCGTGGCCCGCAACGGCATCGGCCGGGTGCAGAGCCTGGGTTTCGTGCTGGGCGCACGGATCGCCGCCAACCTGGCCTCGGCGGGAGTCGTCCTGCTGGCCTGCAAGCCGCCTGAAGAGGTAGACCGCTGGCTCGCCGGGCGCAAGTTCGTGCCCTACACCCCGCACAGCTACACGCGGGAAGAGGACGTCCGGGTGGTGATCGACAAGGCCCGCACGTCGGGCTACTGCATCCTGGAGCAACAGCTGGAACAGGACCGGCGCGGCATCGCCGTGCCGATCCGCACCCGGGCCGGCGACGTGGTGGGCGCCATCAGCGTAAGCCTGCCAATCGGCAACGAGACCACCCAGCAGGCCCTGACCCGCGCCCTGCCGGTAATGCGGGAAGCCGAGCACGCCCTGCTCGCCCTGCTGTAAAAAAACGCCGCTCGGGGTCGCGGAGCGGCGTCATCGTGCGCTTTTGCGGGTTGGAATTCAGTCGGGCAGCGCACGCTGAAGCGGAGCTGTCGGACTGAAGTCCGACCCACAGAAAACCTGGATATCGTCGTTGTGGGCGATCCGGCAGCTCGGCATCCGGCCCACAGAAAACCCGGACAGCGTCGTTGTGGGCGATCCGGCGGCTCGGCATCCGGCCCACAGAAAACCCGGGCAGCGTCGTTGTGGGTCGGACTTCAGTCCGACAGCGCAGGCTCAGCGAAGGGCCGACACGGCGGCGCGCAAGGCCAGCAAATAGCTGTCGACGCCAAAACCGCAGATCTGCCCCTTCACGATGTCACCGAACACCGAGACGTGGCGGAAGGGTTCGCGGGCGTGGATGTTGGACATGTGCAGTTCGACGATCGGGCAGGTCAGGATCGCCAGCGCGTCGCGGATGCCGTAGCTGTAGTGGGTCCACGCACCGGCGTTGATCAGCACCGCATCCACGCCATCGGTGAAGGCCTGGTGGATGCGCAGGCACATGTCGCCTTCGTGGTTGGTCTGGTAGCTGTCGACCTCGACACCCAGCTCGGCGCCCAGCGCCTGCAGCTGGCCATCGATCTCGGCGAGCGTGATCGTGCCGTACTGAACCGGATCGCGCTTGCCGAACATGTTGTGGTTGATGCCGTGGAGCATCACGATCTTCTTCATGACGATTCCTTTCAGTAGCTGATCTGCGCAACGGCGCGCAGCTCGTCCGGCGTGGTGGTGCCGAAGCCGAAGAATTCCAGGTAGGCCGGGATCATCTCGAAGAGCATGTCGGTGCCGACCTGGATCGGGCAGCCCTTGGCCTGGGCGGCGGCGAGCAGCGGCGTGATGGCCTGCTTCATCACCACTTCGCCCACAAAGGTGCTCGGGCTGACCCGGTCCATGTCGAAGGGCAGCGGATCGTCGGGTTTCATGCCCAGCGGCGTGGCATTGACGATCAGATCGAACCCGGCCGGATCGTTCGAGCCGGTGCTCACCAGCAGGTTCGGGTAATGGGTCTTGAGGCGGCCGGCCAGGGCTTCCGACGAGGCACTGAAGTTGTCGAAGAGGGCCATCTCGGCCACGCCGGCGGCGGCCAGCGAGGCGGCGATGGCGCAACCGACGCCGCCGTTGCCGGACACCAGCACGCGCTTGCCTTCCAGCGCCTGGCCCTTGCGCAGCACGCCACGCACAAAGCCGGCGCCGTCGAACTGGTCGGCCAGCAGGGTGCCGTCCGGACGCAGCAAAATCGCGTTGGCCGCGCCGGCAATGCTGGCCGTCGGCGTGACTTCATCCACCAGCGACATGGTGCTCACCTTGTGCGGCATGGTCACCAGCGCGCCGCGCAGGTTGGTCATCTTGCGCAGGGATTCGATGGCCGCCGGGTAGTCCTCCGGCTTCACGCCCATCGGCATCACCACGGCATCAATGCCCTTCGACTCGAACCACGGGTTGTAGATCATCGGCGCCTTGAAGCTCTCGGTCGGGTAGCCGAGGTGGGCGATGAGGATGGTCTTTCCGCTAATCATTTTGAATTCCTTTCAACAGTTCGCACGGGCGGCGCTTCAGCGCACAACCAGCACGGGCACCTTGCTGTAATGCAGCACCTTGGTCGTTTCGCTGCCCATCAGCAGGCTGCGCAGGCCCATGCGGCCGTGGGACGACATGCAGACGAGATCGCAGCCGGTGGACTCGGCGGCGCGCACGATTTCTTCGGCAACAGAATCGCCGCTGACGAAGAAGCAGTCGAAGGCCACGCCGGCTTTCTTCGCCTCTTCGGAGACGAAGGCCAGGAACATCTCGGCGTTGTCGGAGTGCAGCTTGTCGCCGACCATCGAATCACCGAGGCCGCGAGGGGTGAGGGACTGGAGGATCACCGACAGGCCGGTGACCTTTGCGTGGTGCACCTTGGCCAGCTGGATGCCGTGCAGAACGGCCTTGTGGGACAGTTCCGACCCATCGGTCGGGAGGAGGATGTGCTTGTACATGGCGTGTCCTTTTCAATCGTCAGCGATGAAAAACGGCGTGCAGGGGCCCGCCTCCGGTCTCAGCCGGAGGGGCAGACTGCAAAAACAGGGTTCTTTGCGGGGCGGGCCGGCAGCGGCCGGTCAGATCAGCGCGGCGGGGCGCGCTCGGCGCGGACCACTTCCTGCCAGCGGCTCACGTCGGACTCGAGCCGCGTGCGCAGGGCTTTGGCGGTGGCCTTGTCGGACTCCGCCACACGGGCGCCGATGGCCAGCAGGTCCTTCTTCAGCTTCGGGTCCTGCAGGGCGCTGCGCAGGGCATTCCCGAGCCGGTCGAGCGTCACCTGGGGCGTGCCCTTCGGGGCATACAGGCCGTGCCAGGCGAGCAGCTCGAAACCTTTCAGACCTTGCTCGGCGAGGGTCGGCACGTCGGGCAGCACATCCAGCCGGGCCGCGGCAGTCACGCCATACACCTTGACGCTCTTTGCCTTTACCGGCACCAGCACGTTGCTCACCTGATCGCACAGCAGGTCGATGTTGCCTTCGGTGACCAGATCGGCCACCGCCTGCTCGGTGCCCGGATAGGCGCGCTGGTCGAATTCCTTTATCAGGGAATGCGACAGCAGCAGGCCGCACAGGTGGGAGGCCGAGCCCTTGCCGGCGTTGCCCAGCACCAGCTTGCGCGAACCCTTGTCGAGGTACTGGCGCAGCCCGTCGAAGCTGTCCGCCTTGAGGCCGCTCTTGCCGAGCAGGACCATCGGCACGTCGGCAACCAGACCGATCGGTTCGAAGTCCTTGACCGGGTCGTAGCCCGGCTGCGCATACAGCGCCGGCGCGGCGGCCTGGCTGAGGTTGGTGAGCATCAGGGTGTCACCGTCGGCCCTGGCACGGGCGGCCTGCCGGGCCCCCACGGTGCCGCCACCGCCGACAATGTTCTTGATGACCACGTTGCGTCCGAGGACGCGCCCCATGGCTTCGGCGACCGGACGGGCCACGTTGTCGGTGGGCCCGTTCTGGGTGAAGGGCACGATCATCACCAGCGGAGCGGGTTTCGCCTCGGCGGCCATCAGGGCCGGCGCCGCGAGGGTCGCCGTCAGGGCGAGAAGACAGGCAGAAATGGAACGCATGGAGAGAACTCCTGGCAAGGGGATGAAAGGCCCGGCAAACAGCTTCATTTGATCAGCGTGACCGGGATATCCGCCAGGCGGATCACCTCGGCCGACACGGAATCGAGCAGCAGGCTGGCCAGCGCACCGCGCCCGTGACTGCCCATCACGATCTGGTCAAAACCGTGCTCGCGGGCAAAACGGACGATGGCCTCGGCCGGCTGGTCATCGACCACGACGTGCAGCAGCGGCAGCAGCCCGGCGGCTTCCAGCGCGGCCTGTTCGGCAGCCAGCGCCTTCAGCCCCTCCTCCCGGTGCAGCGCCTGGAGACCGTCGTGGGCCAGAAACTGCCCCACGTCGCGATGCACCGGACGCTGGACATTGAGCAGGTGGATTTCCACCGGCCCCTGATACACGGCCAGCCGGGCCGGCAAAGCCCCGGCGACCTGCACGGAGAGGTCCGAACCATCAACGGGAAACAGAATCCTGGTCATGACTTTTCCTTCCCTCAACGGGCCTTGCCGAGATCAAGCTCGACCGATTCACGACCAGCCTCGCGGGCATGGGCCCGCGCGGCCAGCAACTTGCCAACCAGCACCACAAGCACCGCACCGGCCACCGGCAACACGCTGTGCAGCCACGCGGCATGGGTGTTGATCCACGGCCCGAACCACAGGTCGCTGACCGCCATTTCACCCGCCACAAAGCCCAGCAGTGCCGCCCCGCCGGTGATGACCACCGGGAAGCGTTCCATCACCTTCATCAGGAAAGTGCTCGAGAACACCACCAGCGGAATGCTCAGGGCCAGGCCGATGACGAGCAGCACGACACTGCCCTTGGAGGCGCCGGCGATGGCCACCACGTTGTCCATGCTCATCACCAGGTCGGCGATCATGATGGTCTTGATGGCGGCCGCCAGCCCGGCGCCTGCCAGGCGGGCTCCGTCGCCTTCCGCCTCGTCCTCGGGAACCAGCAACTGAACTGCGATCCACACCAGAAGTACGGCACCGACCACCTTCAGGAGCGGCAACTGCAACAGCTCGGCCGCCACGATGGTAAGCACGACACGCATGACCACCGCCGCGCTGCTGCCCCACATCACCGCCTGCTTGCGCTGGGCGTCGGGCAATGAGCGCGCGGCCAGCGCGATGACGACAGCGTTGTCTCCGGAGAGCACGATGTCGATGCCGATGATCTGGATCAGTGCGATCCAGAAGGCCTGATCGAACAACAGTTCTTGCATGGTTTTTCCCTGGCCCTTCTCTGCTTACTTGCGAACCTTGGCGATCTCGGCGTACAGGGCCTTGACCGTATCGGGGCCGACCTGGGCGCTGTACTTGTCGATCACCGGCTTGACCTTGTCGCGCATGCGCTGGAGTTCGGCCGGGGCGATCTCGGTAACCTGCATGCCGGACTTCTTCAGTTCTTCAATGGCTTCGCTGGCCTGCTGGCGGGAAACCTGGCGCTCGTAGGCGGTGGCTTCGGTGGCGGCGTCGGCGATGATCTTCTTCTCGTCGGCGCTCAGCTTGTCCCACAGCTTCTTGCTGAAGATCAGCGATTGCGGGTTGTACACGTGGCGGGTCTGGGCCAGGTGCTTCTGCACTTCGTTGAGCTTGGCGCTACGAATCGTGGTGTTGGGGTTTTCCTGCCCGTCCACCGCCTTCTGTTCCAGCGCGCTGTACACCTCTGGCCAGGCCAGCGGCGTCGGGTTGGCACCCAGGGCGCTGAACATGTCCACGTAGATCGGCGACTGGATGACGCGCAGCTTCAGGCCGGCGATGTCCTCGACCTTGGTGATCGGGTGCTTGCTGTTGGTGATGTTGCGGAAACCCAGATCCCAGAAGCCAAGGCCGATCAGGTTCTTTTCGGCGAGTTTGGCATGCAGGCCCTTGCCGAAAGCGCCATCGGTGACGGCATCCGCTTCGGCCGGATTGGCGAACAGGAAGGGAAAGTCGAATACCGCGAATTCCCTGGACAGGCTTTGCAGGATGCCGGAGTTGAGCACGGACATCTCGATGGTGCCGCCCTGCACGGCCGAAATGGTCTGCACGTCGCCGCCCAACTGGCCGCCCGGGAAGAGCTTGACCTTGATCTTGCCGCCGGACTTGGCCCCCACCAGCTCGGCAAACTTCTGGGCACCCATTTCCTGCGGGTGGCCCTTGTTGTTCTGGAAGGCGAACTTGATGGTCCGCTCGCTGATTTCGGCGGCCTGGACGGTGGCGAGGGGCAACAGCGCGGCCATGGCGACGATGAAGGTACGACGGGTGAAACGGGTCATGGTTTGTCTCCAGTCTTATAGTGAAACGCGTTTAAAACCGGACACCCCCGTAGAGGTGCCCTTACTGCAACAGGACAGATCAGCTGAACCAGCTGGCCGGCACAATCACCAGCGCGGGGAACAGGATCATCAGCAACAACATGATCAGTTCGGCCACCATGAAGGGCCACACGCCCTTCATCAGGTCGTCCATGCTGATCTTGCCAACCCCGGCCACCACGTTGAGCACCGTGCCGACCGGCGGGGTAATCAGGCCGATGGCGTTGTTGATGATGAACAGCACGCCGAAGTAGATCGGATCGATGCCGGCCTTCATCACGATGGGCATCAGCACCGGGGTGAGGATCAGGATGGTCGGGGTCATGTCCATGGCCGTACCGACAATCACCACCACCGCCATCATTGCGAACATCAGCAGGATCTTGTTGCCCATGAAGGGCTCGAGCAGACCGACGATCTGGCCCGGCAGGTCGGCGACGGTAATCAGCCAGGCCGACACCAGCGCAGCAGCCACCAGGAACATCACGATGGCGGTCGTTCGGGCCGCAGAGACAAACACGCCGTAGATCTGCGCCGGCTTGAGTTCCTTGTAGATGAACACCGCGACGAACAGCGAATACACCGCACACACCACCGCCGCTTCGGTCGGCGTGAAGATGCCGAACTTCAGACCAAAGATGATGATCAACGGGAGCATCAGGGCCCAGAAGCCGTCGGCCAGGGTCTTCAGGACTTCCGCAGTCGTCTTGCGCGGCGGCGGGGTCAGGTTTTCGTTGCGGGCCGCCCACCACCAGGCGCAGACCAGGGACAAGCCGATCAGCAGGCCCGGAAAGATGCCGGCCAGGAAGAGCTTGGAGATCGACAGGTTGGCGGCGACGCCGAAGATGATGAAACCGATACTTGGCGGGATGATCGGGCCGATGATGCCGCCGGCAGCGATCAGGCCACAGGAACGGGCACGGTCGTGACCGGCCCCGACCATCATCGGCACCAGCAGGGCCGACAGCGCAGCGGCATCGGCCACGGCCGAACCGGACAGCGCGGCGAGCAGGCAGGACGCCAGAATGGCCACGTAGCCCAGACCGCCCCGCACATGGCCAACCATGGCCATCGCCACATTGACGATGCGCTTGGAAAGGCCGCCGGTGTTCATGATTTCGCCAGCCAGCATGAAGAACGGAACGGCCATCAGCGGGAAGCTGTCGGCGCCGTTGATCAGGTTCTGGGCGATGATCTGCGCGTCCATCATGTCCATGTGGTACATGAGGGCAGCGCCGCAGACGAGCAGTGCAAAGGCGATGGGCATGCCCAGCGCCATGGCGCCAAGCAGGGCACCCAGGAAGACGGCAATCGTCATTTTCGGTCTCCTCTTATTTCTTGCCGGGGGCGCTAATCTGCCCGTGGTGGTGGGCCACTTCGGCCAGTTCTTCCGATTCGGTGACCATGACGAGTTCGTGATCCTGCAGCTTGCCGGCCAGCACGCGGTACATGTCGTGAAGCACGATCAGGGCTGCAGTGACGCTGAAGATCAGGCCCACGCCGTAGAAATAGGCCATGGAAATGCCGGAAGCCGGGGCCTGCACATCGATGTTGATCTTGGTCTGCTCAAGGCTGCCGGAGAACAGCAGCCACAGGACGCCGAGGATGAGGACCTGACTGGCGAGCAGGCAGAACTTCTTGCCGAAGGGCGGCAGCCGGGAAACCAGGGAATCCACCCCCAGGTGACCGTGCTCCTTCATGCCCACGAGGGCCCCCAGGAAGGTCAGCCACACGAAGAGCCAGCGCGAGATTTCGTCCGAGACGGTGATGCCGCTGTTGAAGGCATACCGCAGCACCACATTGCCGAAGACCAGCACCACCATGATGGCCAGGCACAGGGCAATCAGCATCTTCAGCAGATGGAAATATCCATCGACTATCTTTTTCATTTGCTCCTCCTTAGGGGCTTTGCTTCCGTCAATTCGATACATCGGCTCTTGACTGGCCGACTGCCCTGTCCGGGCGATTCAGCATGGGTCGAAGCTTAGCGACGCGGCCCCTGCGGAAGAATGGGCAGAACACGGGCAAAGGGCGATAAACGGACAAGCCTGGCCGATAATCGCGCAGGTTCTGCATTCCGGAATCGCCTGGCCAAAGCGCCTCAGACGCGGGGCTCGTCACTCAGCCCCGCCGGGTCGGCGGAGCGCTGGCTGCGGGGGCTTTTGGCCATAGAAATCCCCTCTCACACCCGCTCACCGATTCCTGCGCGCTTATCGCCCAGCGGCGATCAACAATCGCGCATTGCCTGCTTTTGCCCTGAGCGTCGACCGGCCCGACCTCGGTAAGCTCCGCTCCGTGCTGACCTGTGGAGGTCAGCGACAGGAGACATTCCGGGCAAACCGGGGCAGCTACCGCAGCCAAGCCCTGCCGGAACACACAAAAAGAGAGGATGAGGCAATGAATGCAAAGACAATGAGTGTGGTGCTGGCCGCTCTGGCTTCCCTGAGCGGTGGCGTGGCCCAGGCCGAGTTGCCCCCGCTGGAAGTGGGCGGCGCCACCTTCAAGCTGTACGGCAATGTGGACCAGTACCTGAACTTCATGCGCAGCAGCTCGGGCAAGAGCCTGAACGCACTGGAAGAAGGCGGCTACCTGCGCAGCCGCATCGGCGTCCGTGGCGAGAAGCCGGTCGATGCCGAGCTGATCATGAAGTTCCACCTCGAACAGGGCCTCAACCTCTCCAACGGTGCGCAGGCTGACAGCACCCGCCTGTTCGACCGTCAGGCCTGGGCCGGCATCCAGACCCCCTACGGTGAATTCCGCGTCGGCCGCCAGAACTCCGTTCTGCTGGTGCGCGGCGGCTACATCGACTACACCGCCCGCACCCTGGGCTCGGTGATCAACAACTTCGGCGTCGCCTCCCGCTACGACAGCGACCTGGCGTGGATCTCCCCGCGCATCAACGGCCTGCTGCTCGAAGCCCACTACTCCTTCGCCGGCGCCAAGGAAAACGAGACCACCAACCAGGGCGTCTACCAGTTCGCCGCCGACTACCAGAACGGCCCGTACCTGGTCGGCTTCGCCGGCATCGGCGGCAAGGCACCGAACGGCGCCAAGGTCGACAAGACGGTCTTCTACAACAACCTGTTCGCCAACTACGACTACGGCAAGGGCAAGATCTACGCCGCCTACGTGCGGACCAACAACAACGCCACCACCTGCACCAGCAGCACCAGCCCGTGTCCGGCCGCCAGCCTGCTCAACAACGGTGGCGCCCCGCTGGGCAACACCGGCACCCTGGTGGGCGGCACGCTGGTCGATGCCAACACCTACTACAACATCTTCCAGCTCTCGGCTGACTACAAAATCACCCCGAAGCTGCGCCTCGGCGCCCTGTACGGCCGCATCGAAGACACCTCCAACACCGGCAAGAACGCCAATGGCTGGTCGGTCGGTGGCTACTACGACGTATTCAAGGACACCATGCTGTACGCACTGGTGGATGTGATGGACAACGACAAGAACGCCGGCTTCCGCCCGGGCGGTTCTGCCGGCCTGCCCAAGAACTTCACCGCAGCCGCCGACGTGAATGGCGAAAGCATCCGCGGCATTCAGCTGGGCTTCGTCTACAAGTTCTGATTCAAACGGCCGGCGCCCATCCCTGTGGGTCGGACTTCAGTCCGACTGCGCACTGTCCACCCGTGTTGTCGGACTGAAGTCCGACCCACAGGGGCTGTTGGCACCGCCGCAAACCGCTTCGTTCTCCGCGTTGTTACGGGCGTCCCTCCAGGGATGCCCGTTTTTTTATGCTCAGGGCCGGTGATGCACCAGCTCGAACTGGGTGCCACCCACCAGCGTGCGGGTCAGCGCGCCCAGCTCGCGGTTGCCGAGCAGGGAAGAATCGACAAAATGAATGCCCCGGGATTCCAGTTCAGCCACCGTCTTTTCGACGTCCGGCACGCCCAGCCCGACCCGGTTGAAACCTTCACGCCAGTGGGCGTCCTCGGCGCCGGCCGGCGGCTCGATGAACTGCAGGAAGAAGCGCCCACAGGCACTGCGGATGATCGCGCCGCGCGGCAGCACGCCAAAGCGCACGCCTTCCGGCAGCGGCGCAAAACCCAGCACCCGCTCGTAGAAGTTGCACCAGTGGTCTGTTTCGCCCGCCAGGATGTACTGGACGATGCCGAAGAAATGCAGCCCGGACAGCGCCGGCACATCGAACTGCGCATCCGCCAGGGGCAGAAAATCCACCTCGTAGAAAGACACCCCGGCGCGTCGGTCAAGCAGGAACAGCACCGCACCGCCCGGCCCCTGGATACCCGGAATCGTGAGTTCCATCGGCCCGGCCCGGCTCGGCACCGGCTGGCCGCCACAGGCCAGCGCCCGCGTGTAGGCCACGCCCGCATCCGGCACGCGAATCGCCAGCGCCTTCAGCATCACTTCCGAGCCGGCCTCGAGATCCTCACTGGCCACCGCCTTCGGGTCGGCATTGACGATCACGTTCACGTCGCCCTGGCGATACAGCAGCACGTCCCGCGAGCGGTGCCGGGCGACCGGCCGGAAGCCCATGGCCTGCAGCGCCACGCCGAACTCCTTCGGACGCGCCGTCGCATATTCGACGAACTCGATGCCTTCGATTTCCGGCTCGCCGGTGACGTTCTCGAACTCCATGGATTCTCCTCTTTGGCGGGTCAAAGCCCCGGGGTAATGCGGTGTCCGATTTTGACACGAAAGCCGTCGCCAGCGGCGTGCCGGCTCGCTTCATGCCAAGCGCAAAAGGCGCCAGGCACCCCGAAAAGGGACACCTGGCGCCGCCGGAAAGCGCTACCTCCTGTGGGTCGGACTTCAGTCCGACGCCGCGCGTTCAGCCCATGCTGTCGGACTGAAGTCCGACCCACGGGGGCTGCCTCTCAGTCGATGTTCTCGAAGACCATCAAGCCGGCGGCCGTGTTGGAAATCGGGATGTGATAGTTCGAATGCAGCATCTTCACCTGTTCAACACTCCCCAGCGAGGCGCGGGCGGCGATCCACATCAGCAGCTCGATGCCCTGGGTGCCGGTCTTCTCGACCAGATCCTCAATCGAGTACTGGGTGGACCAGGCCGGGTCGGTGACCAGGCTGTCCATGAACTGCAGATCGAATTCCTTGTTGATGAAACCGGCCCGCTCGCCGTCCAGCTGGTGCGACAGGCCGCCGGTGCCGATGATCACCACGCGGGCGTCGGCATCCCACGAGCGCACCGCCTCGCCGATGGCCTGGCCGAGCTTGAAGCAGCGTTTGGCGCTGGGCAGCGGGTGCTGCACGGTGTTGATGCACACCGGCACCGTGCGCACCGGCCAGTTGTCGCCGGCCTTCGGCCACAGCAGCTTCATCGGCAGCGTGAAGGCGTGATCGACGAGCATTTCCTGGCAGGTGGTGATGTCGAATTCCTTCTCCACCAACGCTTCGATCAGGTGCCAGGACAAGTCCAGATCACCCGGAAAGGACGGCAGGGTCGGGATGCCCCAGCCCTCGTCGGCGTTCTGGTAGGCCGGTGCGGCGCCCACCGAGAAGGTCGGCATCTTGTCGAGGAAGAAGTTGAGGCCGTGGTCGTTGTAGATCACCACCGCCACGTCGGGCTTCACTTCGTCGAGCCACTTCTGTACCGGCGGAAAGCCGTCGAAGAAGGGCTTCCAGTACGCGTCCTCCTGCAGGCCGCCGGCAATCGCCCGGCCGATCGCCGGAACGTGGGAAGTCACAATACCGCCAACAATCTTTGCCATGTCTTATTTCCCCGCTTCCAGCAGTTTCGCCTTGAAGGCTTCCTTGGTCATCCCGGTTTGCTGCGCGCCGATATCCTGCATGTCGAGGCCGAGGATGCCGGCAAACTTGGCGAGGTAATAGGCATTGCCGCCCGCCGCAATCAGGTCGAGCACATTGCGCCTGGCAATCGCCGCTTCCTGCTCGGCGTTCAGGCCATACTTGCGACAATAGGCGGCCTCGTCCTTCACAAACTCGGCGCGGTTGTCGGCCGAATTGAAGGTGAAGCACATCTTGTTGAGGGCGTAGCCCTTGCGGGCCGCGGCCCCGTCGAACATCGGCGTGCCGGGGATTTCCCGACGCGGTTTCGCTGCAGTCATGCGTGTCTCCTTTATTCGAATGTGATCACGTGATGCAGTTTGCCCCTACACCAAACAGGGATAAATCCCGCCTTACCGATTCGTGCCATGAGTAATTTCGATCATTTGAGCCTCGACGGCCGCCTCCTCCAGCTCCTCGTCATCGTCATCGAGGAAGGCTCGATCACCCGCGCCGCCGAACGTCTGGGCGTCACCCAGTCGGCGGTCAGCCACCTGCTCGACAAGCTGCGCGGCATTGTCGGCGACCCGCTGTTCGTCAAGTCGGGGCGCGGCATCGTGCCCACCGCCCGCGCCGAAGCGCTGGCCGTGCACGCCCGTGTGCTGCTCGACGAAATGCGTCGCTTTGCCACCGGCGCCGAGTTCGATCCGCGCCAGCTCGCCAGCCACATCACCATCGCCGCCAACGACCTGCAGCGCGACCTGCTGCTGCCGCCGCTGCTGGCCCGCCTGCATGAAGTGGCGCCGGGCATCACCCTGCGCGTCATCCCCTCCGACGTACCCACCGCCGACATGCTGCGCGACGAGCACTGCCAGCTGGCCATCTCGCCACGCCCGCCGGAAGGCAGCGACATCCTGCAAAAGCGCCTCTTCGACGACAGCTACCGGGTCTTTTACGATGCCAGCCAGCGCAGCGCCCCGGAAAGCCTGGCCGACTACCTCGCCGCCGACCACGTCAGCGTGCTCTACGAACCGCGGCGCAGCCTCGATATCGACCAGATCCTCCTCGCCCAGGGCATCGAGCGGCGCTTCGTCGCGCTGGTGCCGGGCTTTGCCGGCATCGCCCCCTTTTTGCGCGGCACCCGGCGGCTGGCCACCCTGCCCAGCCTGCTGGCCGGCGAGCTGCTGCGCGATCTGGCCAGCGCCCCCGCCCCGCTGCCCTGCCCGCCCATGCCCATGTACATGATCTGGCACCTGCGCCACCGCCACGACCCGGCCCACAACTGGCTGCGCGGCGAACTGGAAGACATCGTGCCCGCCGCCCTGATGCGCGCCAGGCCTGCACACTGAGCGCGCGACACTCGCCGGCCCGGCAGCGACGCCCGACGTGTCGATGGCGACGCCCGGCGTGTCGATGGCGACCCGAAGAGCCTCGACACCGAAGCAAAAAGCGTCGGTGCCGAACCTGTTTGGCTCGGAACCGACGCGAAAAGCTTCGCAAGCGACGTCCCCCGGTTCGACACCGAAGCCCATCGGCTCGCAAGCGACACAAAATCCCTCGCCACCGACCCGCCAAGCTTCGCCACCGAACCCGAAAGCGGCGCTACCGAAGCAAAAACCCACGCCCGCCCCCGTGGGTCGGACTTCAGTCCGACAACACGCGTTGAGCCAGGCGCTGTCGGACTGAAGTCCGACCCACAGGGGGAACGGCA
>NZ_SDKK01000008.1:237722-238680 GCF_008107625.1 Zoogloea oleivorans | reverse complement strand
TCTGGCGCCGCTTGGCGGGCGTCGGGGCTGGGCACGCAGGCACCGGCGCGGACGAGCGGGGCGTAGGCGTCACGGAAGATCGCCACGTCGGTGACGGCCAGTGCGCCAACGGTTTCGCCGTGGTAGCTGCCGGCCAGGCTGAGGAAGCGGTTCTTGTCGGGCTGGCCGTGGTTGCGCCAGTAGTGGGCGCTCATCTTGAGGGCGATCTCGGTGGCCGAAGCGCCGTCAGAGGCGTAGAAGGCGTGACCCAGATTGTGCTCGGTAAGGGCGGCGAGGCGCTCGGAGAGTTCGACTACCGGCTCGTGCGTAAAGCCGGCGAGCATCACGTGTTCGAGGGTGTCGAGCTGGGCCTTGAGGGCGTTGCCGATGCGCGGATTGGCGTGGCCGAAGAGATTGACCCACCACGAGCTGATGCCGTCCAGGTAGCGGCGTCCGTCCATGTCGTAGAGCCACGCGCCTTCGCCCCGGGCAATGGGGATGAGCGGCAGCTGCTCGTGGTGCTTCATCTGGGTACAGGGGTGCCAGACGGCAGCCAGGGAGCGGGACAGGAGGTTTGCGTTGGCGGGAGTGGACGGCATGGGACGGGAGTCTGCGACAGTCGGTGCGGCGATGGTGCTGAAAGTGCAAAGTGGAGCGACCCGGGTTTGGGCGCTCCACTTTGCAGACTGACTGAACGGGTTTTCGTTCAGTCGGGTCCGGGCTCAGGATCAGTAGGCGTAGATGCTGGCGCCACCTGCGCCGACGGCGGTATAGATGTTGGCCGCCTGGATCAGGCCGTACATCGTTGTGCCGGTCGGACTGTTGCGCTGCGTCCAGGTGACGGCGTCGTCGCTGGTGTAGATGGCACCACTGGCGCCTGCCGCCACAAAACGGGTCGAGGCGTAAACCGCGTTCAGATCGGCGCTGCCGAGGGTCTGGGCGGTCCAGGTGCTGCCGTTGGTGCTGGTGAGCAGCGTGC
>NZ_SDKK01000008.1:111982-237583 GCF_008107625.1 Zoogloea oleivorans | reverse complement strand
GGTGCTGGTGAGCAGCGTGCCGTTCGCGCCGACCGCCACGATGGTGTAGGTGGTGACGCTGTTGGTTGTGCTGGCTACGGCGGAGACGCTCTTGAGGGTTGCGCTCGTGCCCGAGGTGCCGGCGCTCCAGGTGCTGCCGTCGGTGCTGGTGAGCAGCGTGCCGTTGGCTCCCACGGCAATCCACAGGCCCTGGGTGGAATAGCTGACGCCGTAGAGTTCAGTGCTGACGGGCACCGAGGCGGCGGCGGTCCAGGTGATGCCGTCGCCGGAGCTGATGATGGTGCCCCCTGCGCCGACGGCAACCACGATGGAGCCGTTGGTGGCAATTGCATTCAGGTTGGCGGTGGTTGCCGAGGTGGCAGCGGTCCAGCCACTGATGTCGGTGCCGTAAGCCACTTTGCCGCCGGCGCCGACGACGATGTATTTGCCGAGTGCGTAAAGGGCGCCATTGAGGGCCGTCGCTTCGAGCGGCGTTCCGGTGGTGGTGACGGGCGTCCAGGAAAGCGGGCTGGTGCTCGTGTAGGCCACGCTCTTGTACAGGGCGCCGCCGTCGCCGACCGCAACGTAGGAATAGGTGGTGGCGCTGCTGGTGGTGAGGCCGTAGGCGATGCTGCGGATGTTGGAGGTGCCGCCAATGGTGCCGTTGGTGTACCAGTTGGCGCCGGCGAGGCCGGGTGTGGCTGTCTGGGAGGGGGAGCCGGGGCCGCCTGCGCCGCCGTCTGTCCGGCCATTGATCGAGAAGGCGTATTGGGTGCCGTTGGTCAGGCCGGTCAGGATGTACGGGGGGGAAACATTGAGCTTGAAGCTGGCGGTCTTGTCGCCTGGGGCAATGCTAGAGCCAGCCTTGTACCACAGCCAGTAGTCGACGCCGGGTTCGGCGGTCCAGCTGATGATGGTCTGGGTGTCGCCAGCGACGACGCTGACGTTGGCCGGGGCCGAGGCGGAACTCCCGCCGCCACCGCATGCGGAAACGAGGGCGGCGCTGAGGAGGCCGGTGAGGACCAGGCGGATGCGGTGCAGGTACATGGGATTTGCCATCGATAAACGGATCGAGGCTGGATTCTACAACAGCAGGAGGCCCGCGATTCCCTCCCTTGCGCGCTTGTGGCAGGCAAGGAAGGGTAAAGGAGGGCTTATGTCAGCCGATGGACGTGCCGGTAAATTCCTTGAGCAGGATTTCCTGCGCCGAACGACGGGTTGTGCGGGGATTTTTCCGTCGATAGTGGTTATCGGCATCCAGTTCCCACGCCTGGCAGTTGTCCCCCAGGTAGGGGCGCAGGCCTTCCTTCATGACGCGGCGCTTGATCTTCGGATCGAGAATGGGAAAGGCCACCTCGATGCGCTTGAAGAAATTGCGCTCCATCCAGTCGGCGCTCGACAGGTAGAGCTTTTCGGCCCCGTCGGCGTGGAAGTAGAAAATCCGGTGATGTTCCAGGAAGCGTCCGACCACGGAGCGCACCCGGATGTTGTCCGACAGGCCGGGCACGCCGGGCTTGAGGGCGCACACGCTGCGGGCGATCACTTCGATCTCGACACCGGCCTGGGAGGCTGCGTAGAGGGCTTCGATGGTTTCGGGCTCCAGCAGCGCGTTCATCTTGATGACGATGCGACCCTTGCGGCCGGCGCGGGCGATCTCGGCTTCCTCGTGGATGGCAGCGACCACGTTGGGTTGCAGGGTGAAAGGCGCCTGCCACAGGTGCTTGAGCTTGCCCGCCTGGCCGAGGCCAGTGAGCTGCTTGAAGACCTCGGCGACGTCGGCACCGATTTCCTCGTTGGCCGTGAGGAGGCCGAAGTCGGTGTAGAAGCGCGTCGTGCGGGCGTGGTAGTTGCCGGTGCCGAGATGGGCGTAACGCTTCAGCCCGCCTTCTTCGCGACGTACCAGCAGGAGCAGCTTGGAGTGGGTCTTGTAGCCGAACACGCCATACACCACGTGGGCACCGACTTCCTCGAGGCGGGCGGCCCAGTTGATGTTGGCTTCCTCGTCGAAGCGGGCCATCAGTTCCAGCACGACGGTGACTTCCTTGCCTTTCTGGGCGGCGCGGATCAGGTGCTCCATCAGTACCGAGTCGGTGCCGGTGCGATAGACGGTCATCTTGACGGCAACCACCTTGGGATCGTCAGCCGCCGCCTTGAGCAGTTCGATGACCGGCTCGAAGCTCTGGAAGGGGTGGTGCAGAAGGATGTCGTTGCGCCGGATCGCGGAGAAAATGTTCTCCTGCTTGTCGAGGCCCTTGGGGCGAGCCGGCAGGAAAGGGCGGTACTTCAGGTCGGGGCGCTCGACCCAGTCGGGGACCTGGTTGAGGCGCACCGGGTTGACCATGCCGGGAACGCGATAGACATCTTCCCGGCACAGGGCGAACTGTTTCATCAGGAAGGACGCCATGGCTTCCGAGCAGTTGTCGGCGATTTCCAGGCGTACGGCGTCACCGAAGTGGCGTTGCTGCAGCTCGCCCTTGAGGGTCGCGCGCAGATCCTTCACTTCTTCTTCGTCCACGAACATGTCCGAGTTGCGGGTGACCCGGAACTGGTAGCAGCCGAGGACGTTCATGCCTTCGAAAAGCTCGCCGACGTGGGCGTGCAGCATGGACGACAGGAACACGAAGCCGTAGTCGACGCCGGTCAGCTCTTCCGGCAGGCGGATCACCCGGGGCAGGGCACGCGGGGCCTGCACGATGGCGGCCCCCGAGTTGCGTCCGAAGGCGTCACGGCCTTCCAGTTCGACCGCGAAGTTGAGGCTCTTGTTGAGCACCCGCGGGAAGGGATGGGCCGGGTCGAGACCGATGGGGGTGAGGACCGGCATCACCTCGCGCATGAAGTAGTCTCGCGCCCACTGGTGCTGGGCGTCGGTCCAGACGCTGCGGCGCAGGAAAACGATGCCTTCTGCGGCGAGCGCCGGCAGGATGGTGTTGTTGAGCAGGTTGTACTGCTCGGTGATGATGCTGTGCACTTCACGGCTGATGACCCGGTGCAAGGCACTCGGGTTCAGGCCATCGGTGGTGAGGGTGACGCTGCCGAGGCGTTGTTGTTCCTTGATGCCGGCGACGCGTACCTCGAAAAATTCGTCCAGGTTGCTCGATACGATGCACAGAAAGCGCAGGCGCTCAAGCAGCGGCACGGCCGGATCGGCTGCCTGGGCGAGGACGCGGCGCTGGAACTGGAGCAGGGAGAGCTCCCGATTGATGAAGTGCTCGGAGCTGAATTGGCGGTTGGCGTGGATGTGGGGCATGGGCTCTCCTGGCAATCCTCTAATTAGGCATCAAGTATGTGACATTTTTGTTGCATTCAGATGACGAGGAGCGCACGGGCGGATTCCCGCAGGGCACGCATCGGCGGGTGCTAGAATTCCGGGCCTCTGCGCCGGTTGGCGTGTCTCTTTGTACCTGATTCATGAATCGTGAGTTGATCGCAGCCATCGATCTGGGTTCCAACAGTTTCCGTCTGCAGGTAGGGCGGATCGTCAATGACCAGATCTACCCCCTCGATGGCATCAAGGAATCCGTGCGGCTTGCCGCCGGCCTGTCTTCCGACCGGATGCTCGATGCTCCGGCCCAGTTTCGCGGCATCAGCGCGCTGCGCTGCTTCAACGAGCGGCTGCGCGATTACCCTCCGGAAGCGGTTCGGGCGGTGGCTACCAACACCCTGCGGGTTGCCAAGAATGCGCCGCACTTTCTGGTGCAGGCCGAAGCCGCGCTGGGTTTTCCCATCGAAGTCATTGCCGGTCGTGAGGAAGCGCGCCTGATTTACGTCGGCGTGGCCCATACCCTGGCCAATCCTCATCGGCAGCAACTGGTGGTGGATATCGGCGGTGGGTCCACCGAGTTCGTGATCGGCAAGAGTTTTGCACCCATCGCGCTGGAGTCCCTTTACATGGGCTGCGTGGGCTATTCGCTGCGCTTTTTCCCGGAAGGGCGGATCGACAAGCGCGGCATGCGCGAGGCCGAAATGGCTGCCCAGAAAGAGATCCAGACCATCTCCCATGCTTACCGCGAGGTGGGTTGGGATGAGGCGGTCGGGTCCAGCGGCTCGGCCAAGGCGCTGGTGGATATTCTCGAACTGAACGGTCTGTCCGATGGCGGCATCACCCGCAGCGGTCTGGAGAAGCTGCGTGCGCTGATGCTCAAGGCCGGCCACCTCGACAACCTGCATCTGGAGGGTTTGCGCCCGGATCGCCTGCCGGTGCTGAGCGGCGGCCTGGCCATCATGTGGGCAGTGTTCCAGGAATTCGGGCTGGAACGGATGACCTTTTCCGAAGGCGCCCTGCGCCTCGGCGTGCTCTACGATCTGCTCGGGCGCTACCACCACCACGATCTGCGCGATGCCACGGTATCGGCCTTTGTCGAGCGCTATGACGTGGACGGAGCCCAGTCGCGGCAGGTCACCGAAACGGCCCGGGCCTTCCTGTTGCAACTGGAGCCCGCTGCTGCGGAAGAGGAAAACGCGGATCGCCGCTTCCTTGAATGGGCGGCCAAGCTGCATGAGGTGGGCGTTTCCGTGGCCCACTCCAGCTACCACAAGCACAGCGCCTATATTCTCGGCAACGCCGACATGCCCGGTTTTTCGCGCATGGACCAGGGCCGGCTGGCGCGCATGGTGCTCGCTCACCGGGGCAAGCTCTCGCGGGTTGGCTCGCTCGATCCGGAAAGTCCGGAATGGCGTTTGATTCTGTGCCTGCGTCTGGCTGCCGTCGTGCATCGGGCCCGCGACGGGCGTGGTGTGCCACCCCTGCGCCTGAAGCGCGAAGGCAAGGGTTACGTCGGCATCGCCGATGCGGAATGGCTGCGCAATCTGCCTCTCACTGCGGCGGCTCTGGATGAAGAGGAGCGTCAGTGGCAGTCCATCGGCATGCCCCTGAAAATTCGCGTCGAGCGCGCCGCCGCCCGCAGCCCGGTCGCCAGCTAGGTTCCGGCCATGGATGCGCTTGGCCGTCCGCCGCCGGAGATCCGGATTGAAGGGAAGGGCGAGCAGGTGCGGGTGGCGCTGTCCGGCGACTGGACGCTGCGCCTGCTGAGCCCCTTGCTGGCGGACATCCGTCAGCGCCTGGCGCAGGTGCCGCAAATTTGTGTCTGGGATCTGGGCGAGATTTCCCGCCTGGACAGCTTCGGCTCCCTGCTGCTGTGGCAGCACTGGGGGCGCCGCCGTCCGCCGCAGTTGGCCCTGCCGGATGCGCTGGAGCCGGTTTTTGCCAGGCTGGCGGCCCTCGGCGATGCGAGCCTGCCGGCAACGCCGCCATACCGTTTCCTCGACGGCACGGCCCAGCTGGGCCGCATGGTGTTTGCCATTGGCCACCACCTGATCGGCTTCACGGCGTTGGTGGGGCAGATTCTGCTCGATCTGGCGTACTTGCTGCGCTATCGGGGCCACTGGCCCTTCCTCGAAATGTCGGCCAACTTCTACAAAGTCGGCGTCCAGGCCATGCCGGTGACGGCCCTGGTCGGATTTCTGATCGGCGTCGTGATGTCCTACCTGTCAGCCTTGCAGTTGCGGGCCTTTGGTGCCGACGTCTTCATCGTGAACATCCTGGGTCTCGGCATCATCCGCGAGCTGGGGCCGGTGCTGGTTTCGGTGCTGGTGGCGGGGCGCTCGGGTTCGGCGATGACCGCGCAGATCGGCGTGATGCGGGTCACCGAGGAAATCGATGCGCTGACCACCATGGGTATTTCCCGTCATGTGCGGCTGGTGCTGCCCAAGGTGGTGGCCCTGACCCTGGCCATGCCGCTGCTCACCTTGTGGGGTTCTGCGGTGGCCATTTTTGGCGGGATGGTGTCGGCCAATCTGCAGCTCGATCTGAGTTTCGATTACTTCCTCAACGCCCTGCCGCGGGCGGTACCGGTGGCCAACGTGGTGATCGGTCTGGCGAAAGGGGCCGTGTTCGGCCTGCTGATTGCGCTGGTGGCCTGTTACTTCGGGTTGCGGGTCAAGCCGAATACCGAGAGCCTGTCGGCCAACACCACGGCTTCGGTGGTCAGCTCGATCACCGTCGTGATTCTGGTGGATGCGGTCTTCGCCATCGCCACCCGGTCCATCGGGCTTCCCTACCGATGAGTACCTTTCCGGTCGAGCTGAAGGGCTTGTCCACCCGTTTCGGGCAAACCTGGGTCCATCGTCAGATCGACCTGGCCGTCCCGGCGGGCGAGGTGGTGGCGCTGGTCGGTGGGTCGGGCAGCGGCAAGACAACCCTGCTGCGCCAGATGGTCGGCCTGCTGCGCCCGACTGAAGGGACGGTCCACCTCTTCGGCGAGCCGCTGTTTGCCGGCAGCCGTCGCGATCAACTTGAGCGGCGTCGGCGGTTTGGCATGCTGTTTCAGCAAGGAGCGCTTTTTTCGGCGCTGGATGTGTATTCCAACGTCGCCTTTCCGCTGCGGGAGTTTGGCGTGACCGACGAGGCCATGCTGCGCGATCTGGTCCTGCTCAAGCTGGCGATGGTCGAACTGGAGCCGGAGATCGCCCTGCGCATGCCGGCTGAACTGTCCGGCGGCATGGTCAAGCGGGTTGCCCTGGCGCGGGCGCTGGCGCTGGAGCCGGAGTTGCTGCTTCTCGATGAGCCGACAGCCGGCCTCGATCCGGACCGCAGCGCCGGCTTTGTCGACCTGATTTGCGCGCTGCACAAGGCGCTGGGCCTGACGGTGATCCTTGTGACCCACGATCTGGACACGCTGGCGGCGCTGGCTACCCGCGTGGCCGTGCTATCCGAAGGGCGTATACTGGCCTTCGGCCCCCTCGACGAGATCATGAACGTGCAGGATCCCTTCATTGAACGCTTCTTTCACAGCGAGCGCAGCCAGGCCGCCCTGGCCCGGGGCCGCGCGGAGCGCTGATGGAAAGCCGTTCGCATGCCATCGCGGCAGGTCTTTTTGCGCTGTTGCTCAGCGCCTGCATCGTGTTGGCCCTGTGGTGGTTTTCGGACAAGCGGGAGGTGACCCGCGACGTCGTGCTGGTGACCACCGGCAGTGTCAACGGGCTCAATCCGCAAGCCACAGTTCGCTATCGGGGCATCGTTGCCGGCAAGGTGGCAGGCATCGCCCTTGACCCCGCCAATCCGCGGGACCTGCTTGTTACTGCCCGGATCCGGGCCGATCTGCCGATTACCAGGGGGACCCGGGCGCGCATGGCCAGCCAAGGCGTCACCGGGCTGGCCTTCATTGCCCTCGACGATGCGGGCGATCAGCCGGAACCCCTGCCTGGTGATGCCGCCAACCCGCCACGCATCCGGCTGGCGCCCGGGCTGATGGAGGAGGTGGCCGACGCTTCGCTGCAAACCCTCAACCGGGTGCGCGAGATGGCCGAACGGCTGGCCACTCTGACCCGTGCCGAGAACCTTGCACGCATCGAAAAGATGCTCGTCAATCTCGAATCCTCCAGCCAGGGCCTCGACCGCACCCTGAAAGAAGCCCCTCAGGCACTGGCCTCCGTGCGGCAGGTTTTCAGCAAGGACAATCTGGCGCGCATCCAGCGTTCCCTCGACAACCTGGAGCGCCTCAGTGGCGAAGCCGTCCCGATGGCGACCGAAGGCCGCAATCTGCTGGTGAAGCTGCAAACGGTGACCGAGCGCATCGACAGCATCGCCGGAGCAACCGGCGAGGGCTTTGCCACCAGTACGCTGCCACGCCTCAATGTGTTGCTGCAGGAATTGACGAGCACTTCGCGACAGCTTTCCGACTTGCTCGACGAGATCGACAATTCTCCGCAGCTGCTGATCCTCGGCCGCGGCAAGCCGCCCCCGGGGCCGGGCGAGGCCGGATTCCGGACCCGTCCGGCTCATTGAACGACCCGAACCGAAACGGCCTGACCATGTCGCCTGCGCGCTTTCTCTGGAAAACCATGCCCGTTGTGGGCGTCTGTGTGCTGGCGGCTTGCGGCAGCCTGCCGAAGGCGGCCACGACATATTCCGTGCATGACTTCGGGCCGCTCGATTCGGCCGTTCTGCGACCCGTTCCGTTCCCGATCCGCAATCTGGAAGTGGTACCGGCCCCGTGGCTGGCATCCAATGCCATTCAATACCGGCTCACCTACACGCAGCCGACCCGCCGCCAGTTCTTCCTCGAAAGCCGTTGGGCCGCCCAGCCGGCCCAACTGATGGAGGTGGCCCTCAAGCGCTCGATGAAAGCCAACCAGACGGCGGTGGCCTCCAGTGGCTGCCGCCTGCGCATCGATCTCGATGAGTTCGCTCAGATCTTCGACGCAGAAGGGGTGAGCCGGGGGGTGGTCGAAGCCCGCGCTGTGCTGCTTGCACCACGCACCGACCAGCTTATTGCAAGTCACGCTTTTACCGTCACCCGTCCGGCCTTGTCGGCCGATGCGGTCGGCGGCGTTGGGGCCTTGCGGGAGGACGTGCTGCAATTGAGCCGCGAATTGCTAGACTGGCTCGATGCACTCGACGCTGAAGGCGCCAGCCGGCTCGCTGGCGGCGTGCGTGCACGCTGCGGAGCCTGAGTCATTTTTTCCAACCGGCAGGTACGTGCCGGCTTTTATAAACCAGGAGGAGAACACCATGAATGCAGTCGTCGAAACCAGCCAGGAACCCATGTTGCTGCGCCAGGATACCCATGGCGTGAGCACGCTTACGCTGAACCGGCCCGGCCAGTTCAATGCCCTTTCGCAGGCGATGCTCGAAACCCTGCTGACCGAGCTTGAAGCCATTGCCGCCGACACGTCGGTGCGCGTGGTGGTGCTGGCAGGCGCCGGCAAGGCTTTCTGTGCTGGCCACGACCTGAAGGAAATGCGTGGCAATTACAACAAGGCATTCCAGCAGGCCCTGTTCCGCCTGTGTGGCAAAGTCATGATGCAGATTGTGAATATGCCCCAGCCGGTGGTCGCCCGTATCCACGGCATCGCCACGGCGGCAGGTTGCCAGCTGGTGTCCATGTGCGATCTGGCAGTGGCTTCGGATGTGGCCCGTTTCGCGGTTTCCGGCATCAATGTCGGGCTTTTCTGTGCCACGCCGAGTGTTGGCTTGTCGCGCAACATGGGGCGCAAGCAAGCTTTCGAGATGCTGGTGACCGGTGATTTCATCGATGCCACCGAGGCGCAACGCCGCGGACTGGTGAATCGGGTGGTGCCGCTTGATGCGCTGGATGACGAGGTGGCCAAGCTGACTGCCTCCATCTGCGCCAAGTCCCCGGCGGCCATCGCCATGGGCAAGCAGATGTTCTACTCGCAGCTCGAAATGGGCCTTGATGCGGCCTATCAGCATGCCGCCGAGGTGATGGCTTGCAACATGATGTGTGAGGACGCCGCCGAAGGCATCGACGCCTTCATGAGCAAGCGCAAGCCGGTATGGACCGGCAAATAAGCCTGGCTGGCCGGTTGCCGTGCTGATCGACACCCACTGCCATCTGGACGCTGCCGAATTCGACGGCGATCGGGTTGCCGTTATCGACGCGGCGCGGCTTGCCGGCGTTGGCGGCTTCCTGGTGCCGGCAGTGGGAACGATGAATTTCGACGGAGTGGCAGCCCTCACTGCCGCCAATCCCGACTGTCGGCACGCCTTCGGGATTCATCCCATGTACGTCGCCCAGGCCCGCGAGGCGCATCTGGATGTGTTGCGTCAGCGTCTGACCAATGGTTCGGCGGTGGCGGTAGGTGAAATCGGGCTGGACGGCTTTGTGCCGGACGGCGACATGCCGCTGCAGCAGCATTACTTTGAAGCTCAGCTGAAGCTGGCGCGGGAATTCGATTTGCCGGTGCTGCTGCACATCCGCCGGGCCCAGGACGAGATTCTGAGATCGTTGCGCCGGCATCCGGTGCGGGGGGGCATCGCCCATGCCTTCAACGGTAGCCGGCAGCAGGCCGAGTTTTTCATCAAGCTGGGATTCAAACTCGGTTTTGGCGGTGCGATGACCTACAGCGGGTCGCGCCGAATCCGCGAACTGGCGGCGAACCTGCCACTATCGGCCATCGTGCTCGAAACCGATGCGCCGGACATTCCGCCTGCCTGGTGTTCCGGTCGGCGCAATGATCCAGAGAACCTGGCCCGTTTTGCGCGGGAACTGGCGGACTTGCGAGGCATGACGGTGGAGGAGGTGATTGCCGCGACGGGGCGTAATGCTGTCGTCGCGATTCCCGGGCTGGCGGATCTGCCTGGGGTCGCGCTCAGCTTGCCGCCGGCGTTACCGGCGGCGGGCGGCGGGCAATGAGATCGCGGATGTCATCCTTCATGCGGGCGATGTCACCGTCGAATTTTTCGCAGTTCATCATCGAAACGCCAAACACATAGGCGTACAGCAGCATGCTGCGGGTCGAGGCTTCGTGCATCGGTATGCCACAGGCCAGGAACAGCTCGCGCGCGCAGCGCAGGCGCCAGGCGTCTACTTCTTCGACGATGGCGGCGGCGGCTGGATCGCGGCGCGCCCATTCGCGCATGGCCAGTTCGATCAGGATGCCCTTGCGGTTGCGGCTGGCGCTATAAACGTCAATGACGCGGAAAATCTGCGCCTCTTCGCCGCCCGCCTCGGGTCGGGTCTGTTTGATGATGTCGCGGATGCGGCCGTCTTTCCAGGTTTCGAGCACGCCTGAGAGCAGATCCTGCCGATCCTTGAAATGCCAGTAGAAACTGCCCTTGGTGACATGCAGGCGCTTGGCCAGAACTTCGACACGCACCCCGGTGACGCCCTCGTCGGCAAGGGTGTCGAGAGCGGTTTGAATCCATGTGCTGCGGTCAAGCTGAAGGCGGGGTGTCTTTTCCATACGGGGTAGTATTGACGGTTTTGTGTCCATACGCTACCGTACGGAAAGTGACAAAGCAAGATGCCTGTGAGAAGCTGGCAACTGCTGCTCCGCCTTCGTGTTCTCGCGTAATCGCAACCGGAGCGCGGCAGTCAAAAAACAGGGTTGCGGGCCGGTATTATCGTATGTCTGCCGTTTGCCGCAATCCCAGAAAATGGTGGAGAACCTCTAAATTTTAAGGAGCGCAGCATTGAAGATTCTGGTTCCCGTTAAACGCGTCGTCGACTACAACGTCAAGGTGCGTGTGAAGAGTGATGGTTCCGGCGTAGATATCGCCAACGTCAAGATGTCCATGAACCCCTTCGACGAAATTGCCGTCGAAGAAGCCGTACGCCTCAAGGAAGCCGGCGTGGCAACCGAAGTGGTGGCCGTGTCCTGCGGCGTTGGCGCCTGCCAGGAAACTCTGCGCACCGCCATGGCCATCGGCGCCGACCGCGGCATTCTCGTCGAAACCGACGCCGATCTGCAGCCTTTGGCCGTTGCCAAGCTGCTCAAGGCCCTGTGCGACCGCGAACAGCCCCAAGTGGTGATCTGCGGCAAGCAGGCCATCGATGACGACGCCAACCAGACCGGCCAGATGTTGTCCGCACTGATGGGCTGGCCTCAGGCGACTTTTGCCTCCAAGGTAGCGGTTGGCGATGGCAAGGCCACCGTAACCCGCGAAATCGACGGCGGCCTCGAAACGCTCGAGATTTCCCTGCCGGCGGTGGTGACCACCGACCTGCGCCTCAATGAGCCGCGTTACGCAACGCTGCCGAACATCATGAAGGCGAAGAAGAAGCCCCTGGAAACCGTCAAGCCGGCGGATCTGGGTGTCGACGTGACGCCGCGCCTGACGACCCTCAAGGTTGTCGAGCCTGCCAAGCGCAGCGCGGGCGTGATGGTGGCTGACGTGGCGCAGCTGGTCGAAAAACTCAAGAACGAAGCGAAGGTGCTGTAATGACGATTCTGGTTATTGCCGAGCACGACAATGCGTCCCTGAAGGGCGCTACCCTCAATACCGTGTCCGCTGCAGCCAAGCTGGGCGGCGACGTTGCCGTTCTCGTGGTGGGCGCCGGTTCCGGCGCTGCTGCCGAAGCGGCCGCCAAGGTTGCCGGTGTTGCCAAGGTGCTGGTGGCCGACTCCGCTGCCTTCGCCGAACAGCAAGCCGAGAACGTGGCTGCCCAGATTGTGGCTGTGGTTCAGGCCTCCGGTGGTGCAATCAGCCATGTCCTGGCTGCCGCCACCACCTTCGGCAAGAACGTGCTGCCCCGCGTAGCCGCTCTGCTGGATGTGGCGCAAATCTCCGAGATCGTCGGCATTGAATCCCCCGACACCTTCGTGCGCCCGATCTACGCCGGCAACGCGCTGGCGACGGTCAAGTCGTCCGACAGCGTCAAGGTCATCACCGTGCGTACCACCGCTTTTGAGGCGGCAGGCGAGGGCGGTGCCGCCGCTGTCGAACAGGTGGCTGCCGTGGCCGATCTGGGCTTGTCGAAGCTGGTTGGCCGCGAGCTGACCAAGTCGGCGCGCCCCGAGCTGGGCGCCGCCAAAATCATCGTTTCCGGTGGTCGCGGCATGGGCAGCAGCGAAAACTACCATCGCGTGCTGGAACCCCTCGCCGACAAGCTGGGCGCTGCCATGGGCGCCAGCCGGGCAGCAGTCGATGCCGGCTACGTGCCGAACGATTATCAGGTCGGCCAGACCGGCAAGATCGTCGCTCCGCAGCTTTACGTCGCGGTGGGGATTTCCGGTGCCATCCAGCATCTGGCGGGCATGAAGGATTCCAAGGTGATCGTGGCGATCAACAAGGATCCGGAAGCACCGATCTTCCAGGTGGCTGATTACGGCCTCGTGGCTGATCTGTTCGAAGCCGTTCCCCAGCTCACCTCCGCAGTCTGAGGAACAGCGTTCGATCCGGGGCCGGTTGAATGAACTTTGCGCCCGATCTCTTTTCCTTTGTGTGGCATGCCTGTGCTGCGCTTGGCGGATTGGGGGTCGGGGCATGGTGCATCTTGTCGGCCCCCTGGCGGCGTCTTCTCGACGGGCATCAACTCAATGCCCTTCTCGGCGCCGCCGTCATTCTGACCCTGCTGTGGAGCCTGAATGCCGGTGTCTCTCCCGGACTCAATCTTCATCTGCTGGGCGCCATGGCGACCACGCTGATTTTCGGTCCCCAGCTTGCACTGCTTGTGCTGGCACTGGCGCTGGCTGGCGTGACGCTCAATGGCAGCGTCGAGTGGGCGGCTTACCCGATCAATTTCCTGGTGATGGGAATTGTGCCGGTGCTGGTCAGCTCGGTGTACTTTCGGGTGGTGGAGCGCTGGCTGCCCAGGAATTTCTTCGTTTACATCTTCATCAACGCTTTTCTCGGTGCTGCGCTGATCGTCCTCGTGCAGGGCGCCGTCGCGTCGCTGAGCCTGTTTGTCGCCGGCGCCTACCCGGCGGACAAGCTCTTGTCCGAGTACTTGCCCTTCTTCCTGCTGCTGGGCTTTGCTGAAGCCTGGTTGTCGGGAATGGCCCTCACCCTGCTGGTGGTGTATCGCCCGGAGTGGGTGGCGAGTTTCGATGACAAGAGTTACTTGTTGAACAAGTAGGCCGGCCCGCCAGGTCGTAAAACCTAAAACAACATTCCGTGGAGAAAAAACAATGAGCAGTTACAACGCACCCATTCGCGACATGCAGTTTGTCATGCAGGAACTGGCCGGCCTTGAGGCCGTGTCGGCCCTGCCGGGTTGTGAAGACGCATCCGCCGACCTGGTTGATGCCGTTCTGGAAGAAGCCAACAAGTTCGCCAGCGGCGTCATCGCACCGCTGAACTGGACCGGCGACCAGGAAGGCGCCACCTGGGTTAACGGTGAAGTGCGTACCGCGACCGGCTGGAAGGAAGCCTACAAGCAGTTTGCCGAAGCCGGCTGGACTGCGTTGGCCTGCGAACCCGAATTCGGCGGCCAGGGCCTGCCGAAGCTCGTCTCTACGGCGGTGATGGAAATGTGGAAGTCGGCCAACATGGCCTTCTCCCTGTGTCCGATGCTGACCAATGGCGCCATCGAATCCATCAAGCTGCGCGGCACCGACGAGCAGAAGGCCCAATACCTGCACAAGATGGTGAGCGGTGAATGGACCGGCACCATGAACCTGACCGAGCCGTCCGCCGGCTCCGACCTCGCTGCCGTGCGCACCCGCGCGGTGCCCGAGGGTGATGGCACCTACAAGATCTTCGGCCAGAAGATCTTCATCACCTACGGCGAGCACGACATGACCGACAACATCATCCACCTGGTGCTGGCCCGTCTGCCGGACGCACCGGAAGGGGTGAAGGGCATCTCCCTGTTTGTCGTACCGAAGTTCCTGCTCAACGCCGATGGCACGCCGGGCGAGCGCAACGACGTGCATTGCGTGTCCATCGAACACAAGCTGGGCATCCACGCCAGCCCGACGGCAGTGCTGGCCTTTGGCGACAAGGGCGGCGCCATCGGTACCCTGGTGGGCGAAGCCAACCGCGGCCTCGAGTACATGTTCATCATGATGAACGAAGCCCGCTTTGCTGTCGGCATGGAAGGCCTGGCCCTCTCCGAGCGCGCTTACCAACTGGCGCTGGCCTACGCCAAGGATCGTATTCAGGGCACTGAAGCCGGTGTTCGCGGCGGCCCGAAGGTGAGCATCATTCACCACGCCGACGTGCGCCGCATGCTGATGAGCATGAAGTCGCAAATCGAGGCCCAGCGTGCGCTGGCCTACGTGGTTGGTGCGGCCACCGACATGGCCCATCACCATCCGGACGAAGCCGTGCGGGCGCAGAACCAGGCCTTCATGGATCTGATGATCCCGGTCGTCAAGGGCTGGCTGACCGAGTCGTCCATCGAGATCACCTCCACCGGCGTGCAGGTGCATGGCGGCATGGGCTTCATCGAGGAAACCGGTGCAGCCCAGCACTTCCGCGATGCGCGCATCACGGCCATCTACGAAGGCACCACCGCCATTCAGGCAAACGATTTGATCGGTCGCAAGATCGCCCGTGAGAGCGGTCTGACCATCAAGGGCGTGATCGGCGAAATGCGCAAGGTCGAAGCCCAGCTGGCCGAGGCCAGTGGCGACGAGTTTGCGGCCATCCGCAAGTCCCTGTCGTCCGGCGTAACCGCGCTGGAAGAGGCCGTGGCCTACATCGTGGCCACCTATGGTGGCGATATCAAGGCCGCATCGGTAGGCTCGGTGCCCTTCCTGAAGCTGCTCGGCATCGTGGCCGGTGGCTGGCAGATGGGTCGTGCGGCGCTGGTGTCGGCACGTCGTTTGGCCGAAGGCAGCGGTGACGCGTCCTTCTACAAGGCCAAGATCACCACTGCACGTTTCTATGCTGATCACGTGCTGTCGCAGGCCCCCGGCCTGGCCTACTCGGTAGTCAATGGTGCCGCTGGTGCGCTGGCGCTGGAAGAAGATCAGTTCTGATTGTCTTCCGTGTCGCTTGAATGAAAAAGGGGCCTTCGGGCCCCTTTTTTTGCGCTTCAACCCGGACCTGTAATCAGGAACCCGGATCCATCTGTGATTGCAGGTAGTTCTGGATGCCGACCTTGTCGACGAGGTCGAGCTGGGTTTCCAGGTAGTCGATGTGTTCTTCGGTATCTTCTAGGATCTCCTGGAAGATGTCGCGGCTGACGTAGTCCTTGACGGACTCACAGTAGGCGATGGCGTCCTTGAGGTGCGCGTGCCCGCCCAGTTCCAGCTTGAGATCGCCCTGCAGGCATTCCGGAACGTTCTCGCCGATCATCAGCTTGTCGAGGTTCTGCAGGTTGGGCAGGCCTTCCAGAAAGAGGACGCGCTCGATCAGCAGGTCAGCGTGCTTCATCTCTTCGATGGACTCTTCGTACTCGTGCTTGCCAAGCTTGCTGAGGCCCCAGTTCTTGTACATCCGGGCATGCAGGAAGTACTGGTTGATGGCCGTCAGTTCGATGGTGAGTTGCTTGTTGAGGTGTTGCAGGACTTTCTTGTCGCCTTTCATGCTGCCTCCTGGATCAGGTGAAATGGAGTGGGGCTACACGCCGGGCGAAGAGATGCGCTACAGGCCTGATCGATAGCACCGTCCAGGCATTGCTTGGCGCACTTGGCGCAGCGCCCGCACTCTTCGGTAACACCTAACTGTACCCGAAGATCCCGGAGCCGACGAGCGCCGCCGAGCACGGCCGTTTCGATGTGCTTTTCGGTAACCGCACGACAGACGCAAACGTACATTGTCCTGTTTCCTTCAAGCCTGGATGGTTGTGCTGCTGTTACTTGGTCAGTATCAGTTTTCCCGCACGTGTTGTGCGGAGTGCGTAAATCATGCCTTCATGCTCGATAAACACGCATGGGCGCCCGTTGAACAGATCCTTGCTCCGGATCGGAGACTCAAGCTGGCCGCAAGCGGGCTTGTCGGCATGGTCGCTACAGAGTGGTGGCGCAGAAGTTTTATCCACGAAACAGTAAACAGAATGAGATTGATTCGTATTTGATCAGATAGCCCCGGCTGCCGTCAACAACTGTTTTGGCGCTCTAGCAGAGTAGAATCGCGGCCTTCCCGCCAGTCCGCCTGTCTGAACCATGCCCCTGATTACCCTCGACGATGCCTGCCTTGCCTTTGGTCACGTAGCCCTGCTGGACAAGGCTTCCTTCCAGCTCGACCCTGGCGAACGCGTCGCCCTTATCGGCCGCAACGGCAGTGGCAAGTCCAGCCTGCTGAAGACCCTTGCCCGGCAGGCGTCCCTCGACGACGGTCGTCTGTGGCTGCAGCCAGGCGCCAGGATCGCCTATGTGCCACAGGAGGCCGAGTTCCCGATGGAGCGCAGTGTCTTTGCGACGGTCGCCGACGGCCTTGGCAATGTCGCGCAGTTGCTGGTCGATTACCACGCGGCGATGTCGGCGCTGGCCGACGATGCCAGTGAGGCCGCGCTGGCCCGCCTGGAGGAAGTCCAGCATCGGGTCGAGGAGGCGCAGGCCTGGCGCATGGAGCAGAAGGTCGAGCAGGTCCTGGCCCAGCTCCGGTTGGATGGCGATGCGGTGGTGGGCAGCCTTTCGGGTGGTGGTATCAAGCGCGTGGCGCTGGCCCGGGCGCTCGTCGGCGAGCCGGAAATCCTGCTGCTGGATGAGCCGACCAACCATCTGGATATCGACGGCATCCTGTGGCTTGAAGAATTGATCCGCGATTTTCCCGGCGCGGTGGTGGTGATTACCCACGACCGGGTGTTCCTCGATCACGTGGCAACCCGCATCGTTGAACTCGATCGGGGCATCCTGAGCAGCTTTCCCGGGCGCTTCAGCGAATATCTGGCCCGCAAGGCTGAACAGCTGGAGTCCGAAGAAAAGGCCAACGCGCGTTTTGACAAGCTGCTGGCCCAGGAGGAAGTGTGGATCCGCAAGGGCGTCGAAGCCCGCCGGACCCGCAACGAAGGCCGTGTGCGTCGTCTGGAAGCCCTGCGCGGAGAACGTGGCGCGCGTCGTGAGCGCTTTGGCAACGTCAAGCTGTCTCTCGATCGGGGTGATGGCAGCGGCCAGATGGTGGCGGAGCTGGATCACGTGGACAAGTATTTCGGCGAGCGCCGCATCGTGAACGACTTTTCCACCCGCATCCTGCGCGGCGACCGTATTGGCCTGATCGGCCCCAATGGTGCCGGCAAGACGACCCTGCTCAAGCTGATTCTCGGCGAGCTGGAGCCGGATGCGGGCGTGGTGCGCCGTGGAACCCGCCAGACCGTTGCCTATTTCGACCAGTTGCGGGCCCAGCTCGATCCCGAAGCGCCGCTCACCGAAGTCATCAGTCCGGGTTCGGATTTTGTGGAGATTGCCGGCCACCGCACGCACATCATCGGCTACCTCGGCGATTTCCTGTTCTCGCCGCAACGGGCCCGTTCGCCGGTCAAGTCCCTGTCGGGTGGCGAACGCAACCGGCTGCTGCTGGCCCGCCTGTTTGCCCGTCCGGCCAACGTGCTGGTGCTCGATGAGCCGACCAACGACCTGGATATCGAAACTCTCGATCTGCTTGAAGACCTGCTCGCCCAGTACGACGGCACGGTTTTCCTGGTCAGTCACGACCGGGCCTTCCTCGACAACGTGGTGACCCAGGTCATCGCCTCCGAAGGAGACGGTCACTGGAAGGAATATGTGGGTGGCTACGAAGATTGGCTGCGGGTCCGCAAGACCGCGGTGTCAAGCACCCAGGCAACTGCCGTGAAGGCGTCGGCACCGAAGAAGGACGTTCCGGCCGCAGCACCGGCGCCGGTTGCTGCCAAGCCGGCCAAGTTGAGCTGGAAGGAGCAACGGGAACTGGAAGCGCTGCCGGACCTGATTGCCAGGCTGGAGGCGGAGCAGGGCAGTCTGCAGGCCAAGCTCAACGATCCGGCGATTTACCGCGATGCTCCTCAGGATGCGCTGCAATTCAATACGCGCCTGCAGGTGCTGGAGAGCGAAATCGACGCGTCGATGGTGCGCTGGGAATTGCTGGAAGCCCGCGCTGCGGGCAAATAACGCGCGTCAGGGTGGTGGCAGTGCCCCGTCGGCGCTGCCACCGGCATTGAGCAGGCTCTCTATGGCTTCGTGGGGGGCCGACAGCCGGTTGAGCAGGTTTTCCCGGCCGATGTGCAGCAGGGCTTCGATGGCGCTCAGGTCATCGGGAATCGCCGCATTGTCCCAGCCCTGGCCCGTGTGGCGTGCCAGGCTGTTGGCCAGTTGCACCGTACGCACCCGCGGATTTTCGATCTGCCGCTCATCCATCATCGATACCAGCAAGTCCGGCAGGTGCCAGTGACGCACCAGGGCGAGCTGCAATTCCCTGGCCGAGAAGTTGAACGCGGCTTTCTGGGCAACGACAGAACGCAAATTGCGGTCGATGCGCTGCATCTCGTAAACCTGATAGGTCAGTGCCGGGGCAAAGCTCCAGCACAGGATGTCGGTGACTTCGGTGAGCAGGGCTGCGACGGTGATTTCATCCACATCCAGGTCATGACGGAGGATGGCCCAGTCGCGGGCGTAACGGGCTGCGCGGCGGGCACGGCTGATCACCTTGAGGACGCCGACCAGGGCTTTGGGGTGGCTTGCAAGCTGCCCCTCGATCGTTGGCAGGTCGGCAAACTCGCGCAGGAAGGGCGAGATGCCCATCATCATGATCGCCCGTTCGATGGTGGTGATGTCATGGTTTTGCCGGGCACGCCGATGCTCTTCCATGTAGATCAGCACTTTCAGCGTCATCATCGGGTCACTTAGCACCAGCGCAGCGACCGTGCGGCCGTTGATGCTGTCTTCGTGTTCGCGCATGGCCTGCAGTTCCTTGACCGTGTGTTTCAGGACAGGCAGAGGCTCCTGGCTGAAGAAGGCGGTGTATGAATCGAGGCTGTCGAAGGCTTGCGTGATGAGGGCCATGATGGTCTTCCGGCGGGCGATGAACCCATTTACGGCAATTCGGCGCGGGTATTGAGGCTGGGGCGGAATTGGCGCCGATGTAGCGTGGAATGCGTGCCGTGGGGCGAGGCTATAATCGTGCGACAAACACAAAAGGTGCCGTCCGCGCACCGCTTCACGAGGAGAAAAGCATGTCCGGCAATATCCCCCCCTTTCAGGCCTACCTCATTCGCCAGGACGAAAACCGCAAGGTTTCCGCCGCCATGGAAGAACTCACCGTCGACGGACTCGATGCCGGTGAGGTGCTCATCAAGGTGGCTTACTCCAGCGTGAATTACAAGGATGCGCTGGCTGCCACCGGTGCCGGCAAGATCATCCGCCGTTTCCCCTGCGCAGGCGGCATTGATCTGTCCGGCACGGTCGTCGAGAGCAGCGATCCGCGCTTCAAGACTGGCGATCCGGTGATCGCCACCAGCTTCGACATCGGCGTGGCGCATCACGGTGGTTACGCCGAGTACGCCCGGATTCCGGCCGGCTGGGTGGTGCCGCTGCCGGCCGGCTTGTCGCTGTTCGATGCGATGGCGCTGGGTACGGCGGGCTTTACGGCGGCGCTGGGCATCGTGCGCATGGAAGACAACGGCCTGCGTCCCGAAAATGGCCCGGTGATCGTCACTGGCGCCAGCGGCGGTGTTGGCGGGCTGGCCATCGACATGCTGGCCGGGCTCGGCTATCACGTGGTCGCCCTGACCGGCAAAGCCCACGAAGAGGACTACCTGAAGAATCTCGGTGCCGCCGAGATCAAGCTGCGCGACACCATCGACCCGGCCAAAACGCGCCCCCTCGACGTCGGCTTGTGGGCGGGTGCCGTGGACAACGTCGGCGGTGACATTCTGGCCTGGGTGCTGTCTACCATGAAGCAGGCCGGCACGGTGGCCAGCATCGGCAACGCCCAGAGCATCAATCTGCCGACTACCGTGTTCCCGTTCATCCTGCGCGGCGTGAGCCTGCTTGGGGTGGACTCCGGCTACATGGGTTTCCCGACCCGGGCGAAGGTGTGGGAGCGTCTGGCGACGGACCTCAAGCCCCGTCACCTGGGCGAGATGACCCGCACCGTGCCTTTTGCCGATTTACCGGGCGTATTCCACGACTTCATCGCCGGCCGGGTCAAGGGGCGCACGGTAATTGCCGTTAGCACCTGAAGTCCCTACCTAACCAGCGAGCCGAGCATGAGCGACGAAAGCGATCAGACCCTTCCACGGATCCTGATCATTGATGATTCAAGGATGGTGCGCCTTTCCATCCTGAGGCAGGTACGTGATCGCTTCGAGGTTCGCGAGGAGGCCGACGGGGAAGCCGGCTGGCAGACCCTGATGGTGGATCCGACCATCCAGGCGGTGATTACCGATATAGGCATGCCACGCCTGGATGGCTACGGGTTGCTGCAGCGCATCCGCAGTTCGCGCATCTCGCGCATCAACACGCTGCCGGTGGTGGTCATTTCCGGCGATGACGAGCCGGATGTGCGGGTCAAGGCGAAGAGTGCGGGGGCGACAGACTTCATCGCCAAGGGCATCGGTAACATCGAGCTGCTGGCGCGTCTGGAGTCGTTGACACAGCTCGCCCGCACGCAGCGGGATCTCGAAGAGAGTCGGGCGGCGCTGGCCAACGCGAGTCCCGTCGATCCGGCCTCGGGCCTCGCAACACCGTCCTATCTGCACCACCACGCCGCGCAGGAACTGTCCCTCGCCCAGCGGCGCCATGGCGACCTGTCGGTGATGGTCATCGAGATCGACCACTTCGACACCCTGGTTGCCAAGTACGGCGCCCACGTGGCCCAACTGGTCAATCGCAAGCTGTCCAAGATCCTCGCCACCAAGCTGCGCCAGGAAGATACCGTCGCCGAACTGGCCGCCGCGCGCTTTGCGGTGGTCTCGCCCAGCACCAACATGGACGGCGCCTGTGCCTTTGCCATGCGCCTGCGCTCGGCCATCGAGCACATCGTGATGACCTATCGCGAGGAGCGCATCCGCATCCAGATCACCGTCGGCCTGTCAGCCGCCGAGCCTGGCAAGGTGCAGACAGTCAGCCAGCTGGTGGGCATCGCGATGCAGCGCATCGCCATCGGCCGGGCGGCCGGCGGCAACAAGGTCATCGGCGCCAAGGGTGAAGTGACGCCGGAAATGGTCGAGCGCCCGGTACGCGCACCGGTGAGCATCGACCAGATGCTGCAGCAACTGCGTATCGCCGGTCTCGATGCCAATCTGCGCAAACAGCTGCCGGATGCCATACGGACACTCTTGCCTCTGCTGGAATTGATAGAATCCGAACTCCCGTCCGGTCTGCCGCTTGCCACCCTCGCACGCCTCGCAGAAACCGGTCTGGTTGGTGCTGTGCAACAAAACGAATAAAAAGGCGAGCGCCATATCGGACGCATCGCTGTCATCGGCAGTAGCGGTTTTACTATTCGAAAAAAGGGAGAGGAACCCATGGCGTCATACAAAGAATTTCACAAGCGTTCCATTGAGGACCGGAATGGTTTCTGGGGCGAACAGGCCCAACTGATCCACTGGAACAAGCAACCCGAACAGATCTACGATTTCTCCAATCCGCCTTTTGTAAAGTGGTTCGTCGGCGGTGAAACCAACCTCTGCTACAACGCGGTCGACCGCCACGCGGAAACCAACCCGAACGGCAAGGCGCTGGTCTACATCTCCACCGAGACCAACGAAGAGAAGATCTATTCCTTCACCGAACTGCGCGCCGAAGTCATGCGCATGGCGGCCATCTACCAGGACCTCGGTGTCAAGAAGGGCGACCGCGTCCTGATCTACATGCCGATGATCGCCGAAGCGGCCTTCGCCATGCTGGCCTGCGCCCGCATCGGTGCGATCCACTCGGTGGTGTTTGGCGGCTTTGCCTCCGGCTCCCTGGCTACCCGCATCGACGATGCCAAGCCGACCGTTATTGTTTCGGCCGATGCCGGCATGCGCGGCGGCCGTCCGGTGCCCTACAAGCACCTGCTGGACGAGGCAATCGGCCTGGCCGAGCACAAGCCTGCCAAGGTGCTGATGATCAATCGTGGCCTCGACAAGGAGATGGCTGTTATCGCCGGCCGTGACGAAGACTACGCCACCCTGCGCGCCAAGCATCTCGACGCTCAGGTGCCCGTGACCTGGGTCGAATCGTCCGACCCCAGCTACATCCTGTACACCTCCGGCACCACCGGCAAGCCCAAGGGCGTGCAGCGTGACACCGGCGGTTACGCCGTGGCGCTGGCCGCCTCGATGAAGCACATCTACCAGGGCAATGCGGGCGAGACCTTCTTCTCGACCTCCGACATCGGCTGGGTGGTGGGTCACAGCTACATCATCTACGGCCCGCTGATCGCCGGCATGGCCACGATCATGTACGAAGGCACGCCGCTGCGTCCGGACGCCGGCATCTGGTGGAAGATCTGCCAGGACCAGGAAGTCACCGTGATGTTCAGCGCGCCGACCGCCATTCGCGTGCTCAAGAAGCAGGACCCGGCCTTCCTCAAGGCCTACGATCTTTCCAAGCTGCGCGCCCTCTATTGCGCCGGCGAGCCGATGGACGAGACCTCGCACCAGTGGATGATGGACGAGCTGGGCATCCCGGTCATCGACCACTACTGGCAGACCGAAACCGGCTGGGCGATGCTGTCGCTGATGCCCGGTGTCGAGAAACAGGACGTGCAACTGGGCTCCCCGGGCTTCCCGGTGTATGGCTTTGACGTGCGCCTGTTCCGCGACGACGGCTCCGAATGTGAGGCCAACGAGAAGGGTATCGTCGGCGTCGTGCCGCCGCTGCCGCCCGGCTGCCTGTCCACCATCTGGGGTGACGACAAGCGCTTCGTGTCCACCTACTTCACGCTGTTCCAGGAGCCGCAGGTGTATTCCAGCTTCGACTGGGGTATCAAGGACGACGCCGGCTACTACAAGATCCTCGGCCGTACCGACGACGTGATCAACGTGGCCGGTCACCGTCTGGGCACCCGCGAGATCGAAGAGGCCGTCCAGGCCCACCCGGCGATTGCCGAAGTGGCCGTGGTCGGTGTAGCCGACCAGCTCAAGGGTCAGATGCCGATGGCCTTTGCGGTGGTCAAGAATGCCGCTTCCATCGACACGCCCGAGAAGGTCGCCGAACTGGAAAAGGCCGTGATGAAACTGGTCGACGGCAGCCTCGGCGCCATTGCCCGTCCGGCTCGCGTGCACTTCATCTCCGGTCTGCCCAAGACCCGTTCCGGCAAGATGCTGCGCCGCTCCATCCAGGCGCTGGCCGAAGGCCGTGATCCGGGCGACCTGACCACCATCGACGATCCCTCCACGCTGGATCAGATCAAGGCCGCGCTGGCCGCCAAGTAAGCCTGCGCCCGCTGTGGCACCTGAAAGCCGACCGGTTTCCCCGGTCGGCTTTTTTATTCAACCGACTTTCACTCGCACCGGAACCATGCCCCGACGCCTGCTGCTCCTGGCCCTCCTGCCGACCCTGGCCCACGCGACCCCGCGCATCGACTGCCACACGACTTACGGCGGCGAGACACACACCCATGTCGCCCGGCCGGTGGATTCGCCCTACCGGGTGGCGCCCGCGAATATCGGCAGCTACTTCCTGTTCCGGGTGGTTTTCCAGGATCGGCCTGCCGATCTGGCCAGCGTGAAGATCTACGCCTACGCCGACCGTGACGAAGGCCCGGTGATCCTTCATCAGGCTAGCCACCCCTGGCCGCTGCCATTGGCGAAGGTCCGGCCGGCTTACGGCTTCACCGGCCTGCAACATGTTTATGAACCCATGCGCGACGGCGAACTGGCCTACTGGTGCGAGCAGGTGAAGGAGGGCGGACGATGAACGCGATCCGTAGCCTGTTGTGCGCTGCCCTCGTGCTCGCCAGCGGCGCCCTGCGTGCCGAACCGCTGAAGCTGATCTTTGCCGGCGACGTGATGCTCGACGACGGCCCCGGCCGGGTCATCGCCTCCGGGCGCGATCCGCTGGCACCCTTTGCCGCCTTGCTGGCCGATGCCGACTACCGCATCGGCAATCTGGAGTGCCCCATCGCCACCACCGGTACGGCGCTCGGCAACAAGATCTACACTTTCCGTGCCGACCCGCGGGTGCTGTCTGTCATCAAGGGGCGTTTCGACGCCATGTCGGTGGCCAACAACCATTCTGGCGATTACGGCAAGGACGCCTTCGTCGAAACGCTTGCCCATCTGGACGCAGCCGGAATCCGCCACTTTGGCGGCGGCAAGAACCTGAGCGAAGCGCACGCACCCCTGTGGATCAAGGCCAAAGGCCTGCGCGTGGCCGTGCTCGGCTACAACGAATTCAAGCCGCGTTCCTTCGAGGCCGGGGCGAAGCATCCCGGCATCGCCTGGAGCGAGGACAGCCAGGTGATCGCCGACATCCGCGCCGCCCGCAAGGCCGGTGCCGACCTGGTCATTCCGTTCATGCACTGGGGCTGGGAGCGGGAACCCGAGCCGGGCCCGCGTCAGCGCGATCTGGCCCGGCGGATGATTGATGCCGGCGCCGACATCGTGGTCGGTGGCCATCCGCATGTCACCCAGGGCGCCGAGATCTATCGCGGCCGGCCGATCATCTACAGCCTGGGCAATTTCGTCTTTGACGGCTTCGATCTGCCGGCTGCCCGGCGTGGCTGGATCCTGCGCCTGAGCCTCGATAAACGCGGCGTGCTGGCTTGGGACACGCGGGAGGCGCAGATGGACGACGAGGGCACGCCGAGTCCGGCCAGCGGTGCGCTGACGCCCTGCGGTGCGCGGGGCGACACAAGCATCCGGATGTGCCGCAACCCCTGAGCCGCGTTACACCAGGCCGTCGAAAAGCTGCACCTGCACGCTGTCGCCGGCCACCACATCGTCCCGGTTCTCGTCCAGCACGATGAAACAGTTGGCCTCCGACATGGAGCGCAGGATGCCCGAGCCCTGGGTGCTCGCCGGGCGCACCTTCCAGGCGCCATCCTCGGCGTACAGGCGGCCGCGCAGGTATTCCCGCCGGCCGGCCAGCTTGCGGATCGGCGCGGTGCACACCAGCGACATCAGCGGCCGTTCGGGCAGCGGATCGAGGCCGGAAATCTTCAGCAGCGCATCCAGCACGAACTGGTAGTAGGTCACCATCACCGCCACCGGGTTGCCGGGCAGGCCGAACATCCAGGTCTTGCCGATGCGCCCGAAAGCCATCGGCCGGCCCGGCTTGATGTCGATCTTCCAGAAGCTCACTTCGCCCAGGCGCTGCATCAGTTCGCGGATGAAGTCTGCCTCGCCGACCGATACGCCGCCGGTGGTGAGCACCACGTCGGCACAGGCGGCGGCGTTGCGAAAGGCTGTTTCCAGTGCATCCTGCCGGTCCGGAATCACCCCCATGTCCACCAGTTCGCAGCCGGCCCGGTTGAGGGCGCCGTGCAGCGTATAGCGGTTCGAGTCGTACACTTCGCCCGGCGCCAGCGGCCGGCCGATGCTGGCGAGTTCGTCGCCGGTCGAGAAAAAGGCCACCCGCAGCCGGCGGGCGATAGTGACCTCGGCCAGCCCGAGAGACGCTGCCAGCCCAAGCTCGGGCGGCCCCATCAGCTTGCCGCGGGAAATCGCCACCGCGCCCTCGGCCAGGTCTTCGCCGGCCCGGCGTACGTTCTGGCCGCGCCGGATGCCGCCGGGCACGACGATCCGCTCGCCCTCCGTGCGCACCACTTCCTGCACCACGATGGTATCGGCGCCCAGCGGCATCACGCCGCCAGTCATGATGCGCACCGCCTGGCCCTTGCCGACGATGCCCGAGAAGCCGCGCCCGGCAAAGGCAGTACCCACCACCTGCAGCCGCGCCTCCGCGTCGGCGGCCAGATCGTCGGCGCGCACCGCGTAGCCGTCCATCGCCGAGTTGTCATGGGCCGGCACGTTGCAGGGCGCCACGATGTCCTCGGCCAGCACGCGCCCCAGCGCCGAGCGCAGCGCCACGCGCTCCCAGCCACCGGCCGGCCGGACTGTATCGAGAATGATGCGGCGAGCTTCGTCCACCGTCAGCGATTGGTGGGTGGCAGGGCCGCTGCAGCCAGAATCCTTGTTCATGGGGCGATTCCGTTTCGAGGTGTCATGGCCTGATTAGTATCACAAAAGCCCTGAGCCGCGCAGCGCCTGGATTCGTGCGGCAGTGCGCATTGAACAAGCGTTTTCGGCAGCCTATGCTGCCTTGTAGAGGTCCGTCAGCGTGTCGTGTACGGCGGACGTGTCTGGCGGGAGAAATGTTCCGGAGGAAGTTCAGGCCACACTTGTGTGAGCCATCGATCCGCAAGTGATCGCGCCTGCCGGTCTGCATACCCTTAAAGGAGGAGTTGCGCCATGTGGAAGTCTCTTCACATTGACCCCAAGAAGTGTACCGGTTGCCTGCAGTGCGAAATGGCCTGTTCGGTCGAGCACACCGGGGTCATCAATCCGTCGAAGTCGCGCATCAAGGTCTTCAGCTTTGAAACCGAGGGGCGCAAGGTTCCCTACACCTGCACGCAATGCACCGATGCCTGGTGCCTCAACGCCTGTCCGGTGGATGCGATCCGCATCGATGCGGCTACCGGCGCCAAGCAGGTTTTCGACGATGTCTGCGTGGGCTGCAAGGTGTGCACCATCGCCTGTCCCTTCGGCACGGTCAATTACAACCAGGACACCGGCAAGGTTCAGAAGTGCGACCTGTGCGGCGGCGACCCGGCCTGCGCCACAGCCTGCCCGACGGGTGCGATCACCTATGTGGATGCCGACTGGACCGGCATTGACCGAATGCGTGCCTGGGCCGCCAAGGCCAACACGGCTGTTGCGGAATAAGGAGGCGGATCATGGGCTGGAACAGAAAAGTGCTGCGGGTGAACCTCACGGAAGGCACCTGCAAGGCAGAGCCGCTGAACATGCAGTGGGCCGATGAATACCTCGGCTCCCGCGGCCTGGCGACCAAATACCTGGTGTCCGAGATCGATCCGATGGTCGACCCGCTGGCGCCCGAAAACAAGATGATCATGTCCACCGGGCCGCTCACCGGCACGATGGCCTCCACCGGCGGCCGCTACACGGTGGTCACCAAGGGCCCGCTGACCGGGGCGATTGCCTGTTCGAACTCGGGCGGCTTCTTTGGCGCCGAAATGAAGTTTGCCGGCTGGGACATGATTATCTTCGAGGGGCGTTCGCCAAAGCCGGTCTATCTGTACGTCGAGAACGACAAGGCCGAACTGAAGGATGCCGCCGATCTGTGGGGCAAGAGCTGCTGGGAAACCGAGGAGAGCATCAAGCACCGCCTGCAGGACCCGCTGGTGCGGGTGTCGTCGATTGGCGCGGCCGGCGAGAACCAGGTCTTGTTCGCCTGCATCGTCAATGATCTGCACCGGGCGGCGGGGCGCTCCGGCGTGGGCGCGGTGATGGGCTCGAAGAACCTGAAGGCGGTGGCCCTGCGCGGCACCAAAGGCGTGTCCGGCATCAAGGACATGAAGGCCTTCATGAAGATCACCACCGAGAAGAAAAAGGTGCTGGCCGACAACGCCGTGACCGGCGAAGGCTTGCCCAAGTACGGCACCCAGGTGCTGATGAACGTCATCAACGAAATGGGCGCCTTGCCCACCCGCAATCACAAGGACGTGCAGTTCGAGAGCGCCGGCAAAATCTCCGCCGAGGCCATGCACGAGAAGCGCCCCACCGACGGCAAGCCGCAACTGGTTACCAACGCCGCCTGCTTTGGCTGCACGATTGCCTGTGGGCGCATTGCCGAGATCGACAAGAGCCACTTCACGGTGGTGAACAATCCCAAGTACTGGGGCGCTTCCGGCGGCCTGGAATACGAGGCGGCGTGGGCGCTGGGCGCCGCCAATGGCGTGGGCGACCTGGAAGCCCTGCAATACGCCAACCTGCTGTGCAACGAGCAGGGCATGGACCCGATTTCCTTCGGTGCCACCATCGGGGCGGTGATGGAGCTCTACGAAATGGGCGTGCTGACCAAGGAGCAACTCGGCATCGACGCCCCCTTCGGCTCGGCCGAGGCGCTGGCCAGACTCACTGAAATGACCGCCCTTGGCGAAGGCTTCGGCAAGGAGATCGGCCAGGGCTCGAAGCGTCTGTGCGCCAAGTACGGACATCCGGGCTTGTCGATGACCGTCAAGGGGCAGGAGTTTCCGGCCTATGACGCCCGCGGCATCCAGGGCATGGGGCTGGCTTACGCCACCTCCAACCGCGGCGCCTGCCACCTGCGGGGCTATACCGTGGCCTCCGAAGTGCTGGGCATTCCGGTCAAGACCGATCCGCTGGTCACCGAGGGCAAGCCGGAGCTGGTCAAGGCCTTCCAGGACGCCACCGCGGTATTCGACGCGGCCGGCATCTGCGTATTTACCTCCTTCGCGTGGACGCTGGCCGACGTGCAGCCGCAGATCGAAGCGGCCTGCGAGGGCGACTGGTCGATGGAAAAGCTCAATGCCATGGGCGAGCGGATCTGGAACATGGAACGCCTCTTCAACAACGCCGCAGGCCTTACTAACAAGGACGACGACCTGCCGCCGCGCCTGAAGACCGAGCCCGCCAAGGTCGGCCCGGCCAAGGGGCTGGTCAGCGGTGTCGAAAAAATGTTGCCCGAGTACTACGCGCTGCGCGGGTGGACGCCGGAAGGCAAGCCCACCGCTGAAACGCTGGAACGCCTGGGGCTGTGAGCATGAAGCACCTCATCCTGGGCAACGGCCCGGCCGGCGTGGTGGCAGCAGAAACCCTGCGCCGCGCCAGGCTCCGCGACGAGATCGTCATGGTGGGCAGCGAAAACGAGCCTTCCTATTCGCGCATGGCGATTCCCTACCTGCTGGAAGGCAATATCGACGAATCCGGTACCTGGCTGCGCAAGACGCCGGATCATTTTGAGAAGCTCAACGTGCGCCTGCTGGCCGGGCGGGCGGTGGCGCTCGATGTGCACAAGCGCAGCGTGCTGTTTGCCGACGGGCACTTTGAAGCCTACGACCGCCTGCTGGTGGCCACCGGCTCGCACCCGGTGCGGCCGCCGATTCCCGGTGTCGACCTGCCCGAAGTGCAAACCTGCTGGACGCTGGAGGACGCTCGCGCCATCGCCAGCCACGCCAAACCCGGTGCCCGCGTGCTGCAACTGGGGGCCGGCTTCATCGGCTGCATCATCATGGAGGCACTGGCCAAACGCGGCGTCGAACTGACCGTGGTGGAGATGGGCGACCGCATGGTGCCGCGCATGATGACCCCCAAGGCCGGCGGCATGATCAAGCGCTGGGTCGAGGAGCAGGGCATCCGTGTGGTGACGTCCGCCGGCGTCGAGCGCATCGAGCGCAACGAGGGCGGGGACACGCCGTTGCTGGTGAAGCTTTCCACCGGCGACAAACTGCCCTGCGATCTGGTCATCGTGGCGGCCGGTGTGGCGCCCAACGTGGCTTTCCTCGACGCCACGCCGGTGCATGTGGCCAAGGGGGTGCTGGTGGATGCGCGCATGGAGACCACGGTGCCCGGCATCTTTGCGGCCGGCGACGTGGCCGAGGCGCCGGATCTGTTCACCGGCGCCCATCTGGTGTCGGCCATTCAGCCCAATGCGGCCGACCAGGCCCGCGTTGCGGCGATCAACATGGCCGGCGGCAACGGGCGGCTGGCGGGCGTGCTGGCCATCAACGTGCTCGACACCCTGGGCCTGATTTCCACCTCCTTCGGGCAGTGGTGGGGCGAACCGGGGGAGGCCGGTGTCGAACAGGTGGACGAGGCGGCCTATCGCTACCTGAGCCTGCAGTTCAAGGGCGACGTGCTGATCGGTGCCACCTCCATCGGCATGACCCAGCACGTGGGGGCGCTGCGTGGCCTGATCCAGGGCAAGCTCAAACTCGGGCCGTGGAAGGATGTCTTGCTGGCGGCGCCCCAGCGTTTCTTCGAGGCCTATCTGGCCGCCACCCAGCCTGACTCGGTGGCACGCCATCAACCGGTGGCCGCTTTCGCATGAGGGTGGTGTTCAAGCTGTTCGCGTCGCTTGCCGACTTTCTGCCGGCCGGGCGGCGCGGCAATCTGGTGGAGATCGAGGCCGACCCGGGCAGCACCGTGGGCGATCTGATTACCCGTTACCAGGTGCCCGAGAAGAAGGCGCATCTGGTGTTGGTGAACGGGCATTACATCGCCCCGGCCGGGCGCGCCACGCACGTGCTGCAGGAGGGCGACGAAGTGGCCATCTGGCCGCCCATTGCCGGTGGTTGATGCCGGTGGCTGAGGATGTTTGCGCCCCCGGCGGCTTTACGCGGGAAGTGGGTGCCACGCCGGCCGAGTTCGAGCGCGGCTTGCGCCTGGCCCTGCCGGATGGGGTGACTTCGCCGCGGCCGCGGGTGCTGCGCGTCGAACGCTGCGGTGTGGTGCTGGAGGTGGGGCTGAGCACGCTGCCCGAGCGGCGTATCGGCCTGTTCTGCCTGCCGGTGCTGCTGGCCCGATTTTGCTTCACGGCCGGCGATCGCGCGGCCAGAATGGCGCTCCTCGCGCGCATTGATCTTGCCATGCAGCGCGGTGGCGGCTGATCCGCTACCCTAACGGCCTTCCGGCTTTCCCCCCGGCTGCTTGCTTCCCCATGAATGGACTGAGTCTGGCTTTTTCCGAAGCATTTTCCCTGCTCGCCGGTTTCGACCACCGGGTGGCGGAGATCGTCTTGCTGTCGCTGCAGGTCAGTGGTCTGGCGGTGCTGTTCGGCACGCTGATCGGCCTGCCGCTGGGGGCCTGCCTGGGTGTCGGGCGCTTTCCCGGCCGGCAGGTGCTGGTGGTGCTGCTCAATGGCTGCATGGGCCTGCCTTCGGTGGTGGTGGGGGTGGTGGTTTATCTGATCCTGTCCCGGTCCGGGCCGCTGGGGGAATTCGGCCTGCTCTATTCGGCCACCGCGATGGTGATCGCCCAGACTTTTCTGGTGGTGCCGCTGATGGCTGCCATTGCGCGCCAGGTGGTGGAGGATGCCTGGCGCGACTACGAGGAGGAGCTGACGGCGATGCGCTTTCGCTGGTTCGACAGCGTGCGCGTGCTGCTCCACGATTGCCGGCATTCGCTGATGGTGGCGGTGCTCGCCGGCCTCGGGCGGGCCATGTCGGAGGTGGGGGCGGTGATGATCGTTGGCGGCAACATCGACCGCTCCACCCGCGTGATGACCACCGCGATTGCGCTCGAAACCAGCAAGGGCGATTTGCCGTTGGCGATTGCGCTGGGCACGGTGCTGCTCGGGGTGATCCTGCTTCTCAACGCAGTGGCCTATGTGCTGCGCCAGTGGGCGACCCGCCGCTATGCATGAGGGCGGCCCGATGTTTCCGCTGCGGGTCAGCGACTTGCGCTGGCACGCCGCTGGCCGGGCGGTGCTGGATGGCCTCAGCCTGGAGCTGGGCGGGGAGGGCATCACCATCCTGCTCGGCCCCAACGGCGCCGGCAAGAGCGTGTTCTTGCGCACCCTGTGCGGCCTGCTCGAACCCGATGCAGGGCATATCGACTGGGGCGGCGCTGCACGGCCCGAGTTTGGCGTGGCGATGGTCTTCCAGCAGCCCAAGATGCTGCGCGACTCCCTGCTCGGCAACGTGGAGCTGGCCCTGCGCCCGCTCAAGGTGCCGGCGGCGGAGCGGCAGGCCCGCGCCCGCGCGGTGCTGGAGCGCGTCGGCTTGCTGCACCGGGCCCGCGACAGTGCCCGCAGCCTGTCGGGCGGCGAGCGCCAGCGTCTGGCTTTGGCCCGGGCCTGGGTGACGCGGCCGCGCCTGCTGCTGCTCGACGAGCCCACCGCCAGCCTCGACCCTTCTTCGGTGGAGGCCATCGAGCGCATCGTCCGCGAGATCCGCACCGAAGGCACGCGCATCCTGATGACCACCCACAATCTCGGCCAGGCCACCCGGCTGGCCGACGATGTGGTCTTTATCGACGCCGGCCGCGTCTGCGAGCATGCGCCGGTGCAACGTTTCTTTGCCCGCCCGGCCTCGCCGGCTGCGCGGCTTTACATCCAGGGAGAACTACCGTGGCGAATGGCGTTTTGAAGTTTCTGACCTCTGCAGTATTCAGCGTGACGGCGATGGTGTCGGCGGCGCAGGCCGGCGAGTCCATCGTGCTGGCGTCCACCACTTCCACCGAACAGTCGGGCCTGTTCAACTTCATCCTGCCGATCTTCGAGAAAAGCAGCGGTATTGCGGTGAAGGTGGTCGCCCTGGGCACCGGCCAGGCGCTGGACGTGGGCAAGCGCGGCGACGCCGATGTGCTGCTGGTGCACGACCGGGCCGCCGAGGACAAGTTTGTCGCCGAGGGCTACGGCGTCGAGCGCAAGGACGTCATGTACAACGACTTCGTACTGGTGGGCCCGGCGGCTGACGCGGCGGGCGTGAAGGGCGCGAAAGACACCGCCGATGCCTTTGGTCGTATCGCCAAAAAGGGCAGCAACTGGGTGTCGCGGGGTGATCGCAGCGGCACCCACGCCGCCGAGCTGCGCTTCTGGGGCAGCGCCGGCGTCGATGTGAAGGGGCAGGGCTGGTACAAGGAAGCCGGTGCCGGCATGGGGCCGACCCTCAACATGGCGGCCGGCATGGGCGCCTACACGCTGGCCGACCGGGGCACCTGGGCCAGCTTCAAGAACCGCCAGGATCTGACCATCGTCTACGCCGGTGACCCCAAGCTCTACAACCCCTACGGCGTGATGCTGGTGAACCCGGCCAGGCACCCCCACGTCAAGAAGGCCGCCGGCGAGAAGTTCATCGCGTGGATCACCTCCCCCGACGGCCGCCGCGCCATCTCCGCCTACAAGATCGGCAACGAGCAACTGTTCTACCCGCTGTCACGCTGACCTAAAGTCCGACAACACCCCGCCTCCCCTGTGGGTCGGACTTCAGTCCGACACCCGCGAGCTGAACCTCCGTTGTCGGACCAAAGTCCGACCCACAAAGTGACCCGCAACTCCCCCTGTGGGTCGGACTTCAGTCCGACATACGCGGGCTGGACCTCCGTTGTCGGACTAAAGTCCGACCCACAAAGTGACCCGGAACTCCCCCTGTGGGTCGGACTTCAGTCCGACATACGCGGGCTGAATCTCCGTTGTCGGACTAAAGTCCGACCCACAAAGTGATCCGCAACTCCCCCTGTGGGTCGGACTTCAGTCCGACACCCGCGGGCTGGACCTCCGTTGTCGGACCAAAGTCCGACCCACAAAATGCCCCGGAACTCCCCCTGTGGGTCGGACTTCAGTCCGACATCCGTGGGCTGAACCTCCGTTGTCGGACCAAAGTCCGACCTACAAAATGACCCGGAACTCTCCCTGTGGGTCGGACTTCAGTCCGACATCCGCGGGCTGGACCTCCGTTGTCGGACTAAAGTCCGACCCACAAGGGAGGGAGCGAAGCGATTAGTCCGGCATGCGATCTGAAAATTGTTGCATGCCGGGCTGATTGCTTCGGTGTCGCGGCTTTTTGCTTCGCGGGCGGCGCTCGGCGGGTCGGTGGCGCCCCTTTTTGGGGCGTGAGCGAAGCTGGGCGCCTCGCTTGCGTCGTGCAAGGCTTCGATGGCGAGACGCATGGCTTCGCAAGCGAAGCAAAAAGCGTCGCTTGCGAAGCGCGCCGCTTCGGTGACGAGGGTTTTTTGTTCGCCTGCGACGCAAAAAACTTCGCAGGCGACCCAAAAAGTGTCGTGGGTGCTGCCTGGTGGCTTGTGAGGCTAGGTGAGAGGCTTGTCGGTGGACGTGTCGATGAGAATCGCCCGGAAGTCATTGACGTTGGTTAGCGTTGGCCCGGTGATGACGGAATCACCGAGGGCCTGGAAGAGTCCGTGCCCGTCGTTGTCGGCCAGTACGTCGGCGAGCCGGCGGCCGAGGGCGGCGGCGCGGGTGGGCGTGCTCGGGTCGATGAGGGCGCCGGCGATTTCGGCAGCACCGTCGATGCCGTCGGTGTCGGCGGCCAGAGCGTGGATGGCCGGGTGGCCGTTGAGGGCCTTGGCCAGGGCGACGAGGAATTCCACGTTGCGCCCGCCGCTCCCCGTGCCGCGCACGGTGACGGTGGTTTCACCGCCGGACAGAATCACGCAGGGGCTGCTGAAAGGCTGACCACGCCCGGCCACCTGGCGGGCGAGGGCGGCATGCACCAGGGCTACATCGCGGGATTCGCCTTCGAGGGCGTCGGACAGGATATGCGCCGTGAGGCCGAGTTCGGCCGCACAGCGGGCGGCGGCTTCGAGGGCCATCTGCGGGGTGGCGATGAGCCGCGTTTCGCAGTGGGCGAAGGCTGGGTGGTCGGGCTTGGGGGTTTCGCCGCGGCCGGATTCGAGATGCGCGCGCACCGCGTCGGGCACCGCAATGGCGTACTTGGCGAGCACGGCGAGGGCGTCGGCGCAGCTGCCCGGGTCGCCCACCGTGGGGCCGGAGGCGATGATGGCCGGGTCGTCGCCGGGCACGTCGGAGATCAGCAGGGTGAGCACCCGCGCCGGCTGGCAGGCCAGTGCCAGGCGCCCGCCCTTGATGGCCGACAGGTGCTTGCGCACGCAGTTGATCTCGGCAATGGTGGCGCCGGAAGCCAGCAGCGCGCGGCCGACAACCTGCTTGTCGGTCAGGCTGAGGCCCTCCGCCGGCACCGCCAGCAGGGCCGATCCGCCGCCGGAGATGAGGCACAGGACGAGGTCGTCGGCGGTGAGGCCGTGCACGGTGTCGGCCAGCATGCGGTGGGCGGCGGCACAGCCGGCTGCGTCGGGCACCGGGTGGGCGGCTTCGACGATTTCGATGTGCCGGCATGCCACGCCGTGGCCGTAGCGGGTGATGACCAGCCCGCCGAGCCGGGCCGGGTCGCCGGGCCAGTGGTCTTCGACGGCTTTGGCCATGGCCGCCGAGGCCTTGCCGGCACCGATGACGATGACCCGGCCGGCGGGCAGTTCGTCGGCAGTCGGCAGGTGGGCGGCCACGACACGTTCGGGCAGGGCCGCCGCGAGGGCTGCGTCGAGGAGGGCACGGAGCGTCTCGCGGGGGCTGGGCATGGCTTATCGGTCCTTCGGCTGGGTCAGGATGGCACGGCCGTCTTCCAGGCCTTCGACCTGGGCGAGGGTCGAGACGGGCACCTGCAGCGCCTCGATGTGCTCGCGGCCGTGCTTGAAGCGCTTTTCGACAACGAAGCCGGCACCGAGCACTTCTGCACCGGCTTCGCGGGCCATTTCGATGAGGGCGACGGCGGTGCGCCCGTTGGCGAGGAAGTCATCGACGATGACGATGCGCTGGCCGGGCTTGATGTAGCGGGTGGAGATGACCAGCCGCGTCTCGCCACCCTTGGTGGGCGAGGGAATGATGCGCGAGATCGACGGCGCTTCAACCTGCGGCGAGTACTTCTTGGCATACACCAGGGGAACGTTGAGGGCCTGCGCCACGACGAGCCCGGGGGCGATGCCGCTGGCTTCGGCGGTGAGGATCACATTGGGCTGGAAGAAGGACAGGCGCCGGGCCAGCTCGTAGCCGAGTTCGAAGATGAAGGCCGGTTCGATGCGGTGGTTGAGGAAGTGGTCGATGCGCAGGATCTGGTTGTTTTCGACCGTGGATTCGGCTTCGATGCGGCGAACCAGCGGGGCGTAGGGGGCGGTGAGGTCGAGATGCGGGCTCATGATGGGCGTGGGGTAAGCAAAGGGCCGGCGTTGGAACAACGTCGATGCCGGGATTGTATCAACGGGGCTTGTCGCTCTCCGTGGTGCTTTCCGCAAGGCGCAGCAGGCGGCGGCGCACCAGCGCGATGTGTTCGCGCAGGGTGTACAGCTCGTTGCTGAAGGCCAGCGGCAGTTTGCGGTGGGTGGCGCGCTGCTCGATGCGGTCCACGCGGGCGATGAAGGTGGCGATGGCCTTGGCATCCGCGGCGGCCTGCGGGTCCTGGTCGAGTTCGTTTTCGAGGTACTTGAGTTCGCCATACCAGCGATACACCCGCGAACGCATGCGCCAGTTGTAGACGGCCGGCACAACCTTGGAAAGCGGGATCACCACGGCGATCAGCGGCAGCAGCATGACGAACAGGCGATCCACCAGCACCGCCAGCCAGAAGGGCAGGTAGCGCTGCAGCAGGGGCGGGCCGCTGTCGTAGAAGCGCTGCGCCGAGGGATGGACGGGCAGGGCGTGGTCGAGGGGTTTGGGGAAGGCATTGGCAGCCTGCAGCAGGCCGGGCGGGCTGTGAATGTCGCGGGCGTGCTTGAGCAGCAGGGTGACGATGGCCGGATGGATGTCGGCCTTGACGACCAGGTTGGCGGTGGCGGCGACCAGCTGGAGGTCGCGGGGCGGGCGGTCACCCTGGATGTCGATGGCGCCGCGGGGCAGGGTGAGGCGCATCAGGTGCGGAAAGTGGCGCCCGTAGCCGTCGGCCTGGGCAAAGTTGAGCAGGCTGATGCCGCTGGTTTGCAGCAGGGCCTGCACCACCGGCGCCTGGGGGGCGCCAACGACGAAGAAGGCATCCACCTGGCCGCGCTTGAGGGCCTCGACGGCGTCCATGCCGCCGATGGGCACGAGATGTGGATCGTTGGTGGCGAAGCCGTTGGCGCCGAGGATCTGCAGCGCGAAGAGCTGGGCACCGCTGCCCGGCAGGCCGACGGCGATCTTCTTGCCCTTGAGCTGGGCAACCCGGTCGTATTCGGCGCTGCCCCGATAGAACACCCATACGGGTTCCAGGTACATGCTGCCGAGGGTGGCCAGGTCTTCCGATTCGGGTTCGTTGGCAATGCCGCCCTGGATGAAGCCGATGTCCACGCTGTCGTCGGTCTTGAGGCGCATGAGATTCTGCACCGCGCCGCTGGAGGGGCGCAGCTCGACCTCGATGCCGTCCTGGGCGAGCTTCTCGCGGTAGCGTTCGCCAAAGTAATGGTAGGCCCCGCCGGCGGCGCCGGTGCTCATGACGATCTTGGTTGGCGGCGCCGGGCGCACGAACTGCCAGGCCAGCACAAAGGCGGCCAGCACAACGATCAGCGCCGGCAGGGCGAACAGCAGCAGGTCGCGGCGGCTGGGGGTGTCGCTGGTGGCGGCGGTGGGACGGCGCATCGCTGGGGAGTCTCCGGCGCAGGTGTTGGGGGGTGTGGCGGGGGGCGGCAGGCCGCGAATCTTACCCCGCCTGACGGATAGGCGCGGGGCGGCGCAAAGTCCTTTGTCGCAGGGGCAAAGTCCGGTACATTGCGCGCCCGGCCACGCCTTGAATCAAAAAGAGATTTTTCCCATGCCCCGCCTGCTGCTTGCCCCGATGGAAGGCCTCGCGGACGATGTCCTGCGTGAGGTGCTGACCCGTGTGGACGGCTACGATCACGCGGTGACCGAGTTCGTGCGGGTGTCGGGCACGCTGCTGCCGGTGCGCTCGTTCACGCGCATCTCGCCGGAGCTGCGGGCCGGCAGCGCCACTTCGAGCGGCACACCGGTGCGAGTCCAACTGCTGGGTTCCGATCCGGTGTGCATGGCTGACAACGCGGCCCAGCTGGCGCAGTTGAATCCGGCCGGCATCGACCTGAACTTCGGTTGCCCGGCGCCCACGGTGAATCGTCACCGGGGCGGGGCGGCGCTGCTCGACGAGCCCGAGCTGCTGTTCGCCATTGCCTGCGCGGTGCGCCAGGCGGTGCCGGCGCACATTCCCTTCACCGCCAAGATGCGCCTCGGCGTGACCGACACCGGCAAGGCGCTCGACTGCGCCCGGGCGCTGGCCGATGGCGGTGTGGTCGGCCTGGTTGTGCACGCCCGCACCAAGACCGACGGCTATCGCCCGCCGGCTCACTGGGAGTGGGTGGGGCGCATTGCCGACGTGGTGAATGTGCCGGTGGTGGCCAATGGCGAGGTGTGGAACGAGGAAGACTGGCGGCGCTGCCGTTCGGTGAGCGGGGCGGCCGACGTGATGCTCGGGCGCGGGGCGGTGTCCGATCCCTTTCTGGCCCGGCGTATCCGCGCCGGCGCTGAGGCGCCGCCCGACCGCGAGGCCGAATGGGCCGAACTGCAGCCGCTGATCGCCGAGTTCTGGCTGCGCGTGCTGGCCAAGGTGGAAGCCCGCCACGCACCGGGGCGGCTCAAGCAGTGGCTCAAGCTGCTGGCGCGCAACTTTGTGCAGGCCGAAAGGCTGTACGCCGATGCCCGCATCCAGCGCGATGTCGCGACGGTCAGCCATGTTCTCGGGACGCACGGAATACCGGTGCTGAAGGCTGCCGCGTAGAATTACCGGATGTACGCCAATTCAAGCATTCCCGAAAGCGCCCAGCAGGGCGTTCATGAACACCTCGTCGAGCGGGTCGCCAAGCACGCCAGCTCCGCGTTTCGCAAACCCTATCTCGACTACAACAAGGCCGCCCTCGCGGCGAGCCTGGCCGGCTGGGACGGCAAGGCGCCGCTGATCCTCGATGCCGGCTGCGGCGTGGGCCACAGCACCATCCAGCTGGCCCGCGCGTTTCCCGATCACTGGGTGATCGGCGTCGATCAGTCGGAAGATCGCCTCAGCCGCAAGAAGCCTTACCCGGACGCGCTGATGCCGATGAACATGATCTTCGTGCGCGCCGACCTGGTGGATTTCTGGCGTCTGATGGCGGATGCCGGCATCAAGCTGGCGCGCCACTACATCCTTTACCCGAACCCGTGGCCGAAGATCGGCCATGTGTCGCGGCGCTGGCACGCGCATCCGGTCTTCCCCTTCGTGCCGCGCCTCGGCGGGCGGCTGGAGTGCCGCAGTAACTGGAACATTTATGTGGAAGAATTCGCCGTCGCGCTGGGCCTGCTGACCGGCCGCACGGTGACGCCGGAGTCTTTCGAGGCGCCGTCGCCGCTAACTCCTTTTGAACGCAAGTACCGGGATTCCGGCCAGACCCTTTACCGGTGTGTGGTGGACCTCGATCAACAACCCCTGGAGGGAAACCCGTCATGACCAACGCCCAATACATCCCGCTCACCGACGAAGAGCTGGAACAGCTCGAAGAGCTGCTCGTTTCCGACGATGTGCCCGCCGATTGCATGAACATGGAGATGCTCGACGGCTACCTGGCCGCCGTCGTCGCCTCGCCGCTGCCGATTCCGGTGGGCGACTGGCTGCCGGCCGTGTGGACCGCCGACGAAGGCGAGGTTGGCTTCGGTTCCGGTGCCACCCTGCAGAAGGCCATCGAGCTGGTGCTGCGCTATTACAACGAACTGGTTGAAACCATCGGCGACGCCGAGGGCGACGAAGAGGGCGAGGCCGAAGGCTGGCAGCCCTTCTGTTACGCCCAGGGCGGTGATGATGATCCGGCCATCGGCGAGGAATGGGCTACCGGCTTCGCGCAGGGCTTCGAGCTGTGGCCGGCCGAGTGGGCGGCCAAGGTGGGTGACACCAGCATCGCCGAGGCCCTCCTCGAAACCATCCTCGGACCGGAAGAGGAAGTGACCGTGCGCCCGGACACCGAGTCCCAGCTGGCCGAGCTGGAAGCCAAGGGGATTGCCGTGCAGCACCTGTTCCAGGCCTGGCGTGCGCATGGCCTGCCGGCGCCGGAAGCCGTCGCCGTGTCGGCAGCGACGGCTGCCACCGGTGGCCCCGGCCGCAACGAGCCGTGCCCCTGCGGCAGCGGCAAGAAGTACAAGAAGTGCTGCGGCGCGAACTGATCCATGGCTGACCCCTGCCTGAGCTGCGGGGCCTGCTGCGCCAGCTTCCGGGTGGATTTCCATGTCTCTGATCTGGAAAGCCATCCCGGTGGCTGCGTGCCGGTTGCCCTTACGGTGCCGGTGACGGCAACGCTGGTGCGCATGCGCGGTACGGACGATGGCCCGCCGCGCTGCATTGCGCTCAAAGGCGAGATCGGGCGGGAGGCCTGCTGCACGATTTACGAGAAGCGCCCCGGCCCGTGCCGGGACTTCGCGCCCTATGCCGCACTGAACATTGGCGACGAGGGCTGCGCCCGCGCCCGCCGCCGTTACGGCATGGCGGCCCTCGGGGAGTGACATTCTGCCGTCCGGCACTCAGTTGTTACGCTTCGACACAAATCGGTGATGCCCATGTCAGGTTCCGGGGCTTAGTCTGTGGGCTCCTTAACCAACATCGGGAGCCTTCCATGGGTTTGCTGAGTTTTGTACGTGAAGCGGGTGAGAAGCTGTTTGGTCGCAAGGACGTGGAGCAGGCCCAGGCATCGGCGGCCGGCGGCGACAGCGCGGCCCAGGACAAACTGGCCGAACTGAACCAGGCTGCGGCGGCTTCCATCAGCGCCTATATCGCCAAGCAGGGTTTCGATACGTCCGCCCTGACGGTGAGCTTCGACGGGGCCAGCAGCACGGTGGCCATCGCCGGCACCGTGGCCGATCAGGCGACCAAGGAGAAGCTGCTGCTGTGCTGCGGCAACGTGGATGGCGTGGAACACGTGACCGAAACGCTGCAGGTCACCAACCCCGAGCCGGAAGCCCAGTTTCATACCGTTGTGCGCGGCGACACCCTGTCGGCCATTGCCAAGACTTTCTATGGCAATGCCAATGCCTACATGAAGATCTTCGAAGCCAACAAGCCCATGCTCGGCCATCCGGACAAGATCTATCCGGGCCAGAAATTGCGCATTCCGGCCTGAGTCCGGCTGCTTCAGGTTTGTAGGCGGATTGCGGATTGGCGGATTGTGTTGGCTCTGACACAATCCGTCGTTCCTGCAGTATTTCTGTCACATACCGGAGCCAGCCACCATGACCATCCGCTTCCCCGTTGAAGGCGAATTCATCCAGCTCGACCAACTCCTGAAAGTCGTCGGCCTGTGCGGCTCGGGGGGCGAGGCCAAGCAGCGGGTCGCCGACGGCAAGGTTCAGGTGGACGGGGAGATCGAAAACCGCAAGCGGGCCAAGCTGCGCCCGGGTCAGCGCATCGATTTTGCCGGTGAAACCATCGAGCTCGTCACCGAGGCCTGACCCGGCCTGCTTCAGTTCTGTGCTTCCGCCTCCAGTGCCGCCTGCACTGCGGGGCGGCCATTCATCCGTTCAATAAAGGCGTCAAGGCTCGGCCACGCGCTGATATCCACGCCGACAAACCTGGTCCACCGCAGCACCGTGAACAGGTAAGCATCCGCCACCGAGAAGCTTTCTCCCGTCAGGTAGGGGTGGGCCGATAGCGCCTGCGCGGCGATCGGCAGGCGGCGGGCAAGGATGGCCTGGGCATCGGCCCTGGCTTCTTCGGTGCTCGCCGGGTTGAACAGCGCGCCGAAGTTCTTGTGCAGTTCGGTGCCGATGAAGTTCAGCCATTCCTGCACACGGGCGCGCGCCAGCGTGCCGCAGGGCGGGGCGAGTTCTTTCTCCGGGACCTGATCGGCCACGTACTGGACGATGGCCGGACCTTCCGTCAGTACCTCTCCATTGGCCAGCGCCAGCGCCGGCACGTAGCCCTTCGGATTGATGGTCGAGAAGTCGACGCCGGAGGCCGTCTGCTTGTTGCGCAGGTTGACCTTTTCGAGGCTGAACGCGAGGCCGGCTTCGCGCAGCACGATGTGGGGTGACAGGGAGCAGGCGCTGGGGGAGTAATAGAGTTTCATCGGGCAGGTTCTTCCTTGTTGTTTTCAGTCTTGGTGGATGTCGCCATCCGTGTAGAGCCAGCGTTCGTCCAGGCGGACGAAGCGGCTGGTTTCGTGGAGGCGGTGGGCGCGTCCGCCGATCTTGTAGCGGGCGACGAATTCAACGATGGCATGGGTTGGGTCCGTCTGCTCATGGCGTTTGATCTGCAGGCCGAGCCACTTGGTCGGGGTATCGCCGGCGAGGTTCAATTCGACGGGGCGGAAATCCGGATGCCAGGTGGCGAGCAGGTAATCCTCCCGCCCGAGGGTGAAGGCGCTGTAGCGGGAGCGCATCAGCGCTTCGGCGGTGGGGGCGGGCAGGCCGTCGTCGAGGTGGCGGCCGCAGCAGCGGGCGTAGTCGGCAGAGGCGCCGCAAGGGCAGGGCGTGGGCATGAGGGTGAAAGAGGCAGGCAGGATGGTGTGGCCCATTTTCGGCTGGATGTCCCGCGGGCGGCAAGGCATCCGCGTTTTGTTCCTTGAGATTTCTTCGTCGGGGCCGATAAGCGCTTGATGAGCGCCTGGCCTGAGGGCGGCTTGCTGGGGGAGAGAGAAGTAATGGGACTCAAAAAATGGATGGGGGGGATTCGCGGCAAGCTGATCGCCATTTTTGTGGTTATCAAGGTCGTACCCTTGCTGTTGCTGGCAATGCTCGCCTGGAACATGGCCCAGCGGCTTGGTGAAACGGTCAGCGAGCAGGCCGGGAGCATGGCCGAGTCGATGTTGTCGGCCGTCAAGCAGGTGGGTGATGCGGCCACCGACGATGCCATCAAGGCGCTCGATGATCGGGCGCGGGAGGGGATTGAGCGCCTCACCACCGATACGGCCCGCGCCGTTGCGGCATTTTTGTACGACCGGGATGCCGATGTGCTCCAGGCTGCCCAGGTGGAGCCGGGTGAAGCTGCTTTTCGCAGCTTTCTGACCCATCGGGCACGTACTCTCTACCATCACGGCGAGTGGCTGCTCGCCGAAGACCAGAAGCGCTGGGCGCCGGCCATGCCGGAAGCCTGGGATGAGGCCCTTGCTGCAGATGCCAAGCAGGCGCTGGTGGATAACGCCAAGGCTTTCAGTGCCCGTCCGCCCGAGTATCTCGGCCAGCCCGACCGCCGCCCGCTCTTCGTGGAGATGACTTTTGTCGATCTGCAGGGCCGCGAGCGGGTCAAGGTGACAACTGGTGATCTCATGTCGCGTCAGCTGCGGGATGTGAGCAAGCCGGCGGAAACCTTCCTCAAGGCCGAGCGTTACTGGCCAGATTTGCAAAAGCTCAAGCCTGGCGATATCTATGTGTCGGAAGTGATTGGCGCCTATGTGGGAAGCCGGGTGATCGGCCCCTATCTGCCGGCTTCGGCCCAGAAGGCGGGCGTCGAATTCAAGCCCGAAGAGTCGGCCTACGCCGGCACCGAAAACCCGGTCGGTCGGCATTTCCGCGGCATCGTCCGGTGGGCGACGCCGGTGGTGAAGGGGGGCAAGGTGAGCGGCTACGTGACCCTGGCCCTCGATCACGACCATATCCGCCAGTTCACCGACCGCATCAGTCCGACCGATACCCGCTATACGCCGATCAACGACGCCATCGTCGGCAACTACGCCTTCATGTGGGACCACAAGAGCCGGGCGATTTCCCATCCCCGCGACTACTTCATTCCCGGCTACGACCCGCAAACCGGCGAGCCGGTGACGCCCTGGCTCGACCAGTCGCTTTTTGATGCCTGGCAGGCCTCCGGCAAGCCGTCGCGGGAATTCCTCGATACGGTGACGCCCTTCGATGGCCAGTCCCTCAAGAAGAAGCCCGCCGGTGCGATGATCAAGGCCGGCACCGTGGCGCTGGATTGCCGTTATCTCAACTTCTCGCCCCAGTGCGCGGGCTGGAACCAGCTGACCGAAAAGGGCGGTTCGGGCTCCTTCGTGATCTTCTTCTCCGGGCTGTGGAAGCTGACCACCGCGGCGGCGATTCCCTATTACACCGGGCAGTACGGTGAGACCCAGCGGGGCTTTGGTTTCGTCACCATCGGCGCCAATGTGGATGACTTTCACCGGGCGGCGACCGAGTCCGCCAAGCGCATCGGCCTGACCATCGCCGAGCGTGACCGGGCCTTCCAGAACCAGCGCCAGGGCCTGCTCGAAGCCATCGAACACAACCTGACCCAGACCGCCGGCGCATTGACCGTGTCCACGCTGCTGATGGTGGGGCTGGTGATCATCGTGGCGATCTGGATGGCCCAGTTCATGACCCGCCGCATTACCGACATGATCCATGGTCTTGGCAAGTTCCAGTCCGGCGATCTGGCGCACCGGCTTGAAGTAAAGTCCGGCGACGAGATGGGGCAGCTCGCCCAGTCTTTCAACAGCATGGCCGACGAGGTGCAGGAATCCTTCAAGCGCTCGGAGGAGGGGCGAACCAAGGCAGAGGAGGCCAACAAGCTGAAGTCGGACTTCCTCGCCAACATGTCCCACGAGTTGCGCACGCCGCTCAATGGCATTCTGGGCTACTCGGAACTCCTGCAGATGGAGCTCGAAGATCCGGCCCAGCAGGATTACGCCGCCACCATCCACAGTTCCGGCGAACACCTGCTCGACATCGTCAATGACTTGCTGGATCTGGCCAAGGTCGAGGCCGGACGGATCGAACTGAAGCCCGTGGAGCAGGATGTGGCCCGTCTCGCCAATGATCTTGTCGGAACCCATCGGGCCCATGCACAGGCCAAGGGTCTGGGGATGGTGCTGGAAATGGCGGAAGATCTGCCGGCGACGATCTTTGTGGACGCTCAGCGTGTTCGCCAGATTCTCAATAATCTCTTGAACAACGCGATCAAGTTCACGGACAATGGCAAAGTTGGCCTGAGCGTTCGTCGTGAAGGTGAGCGTCTTGCGTTTGCTGTATCGGATACCGGTCGCGGTATTCCAGCCGAGGCGCTGGAGCACATTTTCGAGAAGTTCCGGCAACTGGATCAATTCGTGACCCGCGATCACGGTGGTACCGGGCTAGGCCTTGCGCTGGCCAGGGAGTTCGCCCACCTGCTGTCGGGCGATCTGGTAGTTGAATCGCGGGTTGGCGAGGGTTCTACCTTCACTCTTTTTCTGCCCCTGACCGGGCAGTCTTCCTGATCAATCCCATCTCATGAGCGATTCGTCTTTACTCGCACAAAAACGGGTCCTTGTCGTCGACGACAACGCCATCAACAGAAAGCTCGCGGTCGCCTTCGTCACCCGTCTTGGCATGATCTCGGAGGAGGCGGATTGCGGCCCTGCGGCCTTGGTCATGCTCGAGTCCACGCACTTCGACATCGTCCTGCTCGACATCAGCATGCCGGTGATGTCCGGAGAGGAGGTGCTCGCCCGCCTGCGTGCCGACGTCAAGTACAAGGGGTTGCGGGTGATTGCCTATACTGCCCATGCGCTCCCCGAGGAAAAACAGGGGCTGGTGGATGCCGGCTTCGACGATCTGCTGATCAAGCCGATCAACCTGAAGGCGGTTGAAAGCGTGCTGGCCGCCTGTCTCAAGTCCTGAGGCAGGCGGAGGGAGCCGTTAAACTTGCGTTGTGCAGTCGCACAATCGGAAGAGAAATAAAATATAATATATATAAGACTTGGCGCTGCCCTTTCAAAACAAGGCGCCAGTCCATTCGGGAGAGGCGATCCAGGCCCGAAACGGCCGGTCGCGCAAGTCAGCAACCCTGTCATGTAACCACCGTTTAGGAAGGATCCATCCATGCTTGAAGCCTACCGCCAGCATGTTGCCGAGCGCGCCGCCCTCGGTATTCCGCCGCTGCCCCTGTCGAAGCAGCAAACCCAGTCTCTCGTCGAGCTGCTGCAGAACCCGCCGGCCGGCGAAGAAGCATTCCTGGTGGACCTGCTGACCTACCGCGTACCCGCTGGCGTGGATGATGCCGCCAAGGTCAAGGCCGAATTCCTGGCCAAGGTCGCCAAGGGCGAACTGGCCTGTGCGCTGGTTTCCAAGGTCAAGGCCACCGAACTGCTGGGCACCATGCTTGGCGGCTACAACGTCAAGCCCCTGATCGATCTGCTGGGCGAAGCCGAAACCGGCGCCGCTGCCGCCGAAGGCCTCAAGAAGACCCTGCTGGTCTTCGACTTCTTCCATGACGTCAAGGAACTGGCCGACAAGGGCAACGCCAACGCCAAGGGCGTGCTGCAGTCGTGGGCCGATGGCGAGTGGTTCACCTCCCGTCCCGAAGTCCCCGCCAGCCAGAAGCTGACCGTCTTCAAGGTTACCGGCGAAACCAACACCGATGACCTGTCGCCCGCTCCGGACGCCTGGTCGCGTCCCGACATTCCGCTGCACGCCCTGGCGATGCTCAAGAACGCCCGTCCGGGTATCGACCCCGACGAAGCCGGCGCTCGCGGCCCCGTCAAGCAACTCGAAGCACTGGCTGCCAAGGGCAACCTGATCGCCTACGTCGGTGACGTGGTCGGTACCGGTTCCTCGCGCAAGTCCGCCACCAACTCCGTGCTGTGGTTCACCGGCGAAGACATCCCCTTCGTCCCGAACAAGCGCTTTGGCGGCGTATGCCTCGGCTCCAAGATCGCCCCGATCTTCTTCAACACCATGGAAGATGCCGGCGCGCTGCCGATCGAAATCGACGCTGGCCAGATGGACATGGGCGACGAGATCGAACTGCAGGTCGATCACACCACCGCCAAGGTCACCGCCCTGAAAAACGGCACCGTGATCGCCGAATCCCAGCTCAAGACCGCCGTCATCCTTGACGAAGTCCGCGCTGGCGGCCGTATCCCCCTGATCATCGGTCGTGGCCTGACCACCAAGGCCCGTGAAGCACTGGGCCTGCCGGTCTCCACCCTGTTTCGCCTGCCGCAGAACCCCGCCGACAACGGCATGGGCTACTCGCTGGCGCAAAAGATGGTCGGCAAGGCTTGCGGCATGCCTGAAGGTCAGGGCGTTCGTCCTGGCACCTACTGCGAACCGAAGATGACCACCGTCGGCTCGCAGGACACCACCGGCCCGATGACCCGTGACGAGCTGAAGGATCTGGCTTGCCTGGGCTTCTCCGCCGACCTGGTGATGCAGTCCTTCTGCCACACCGCCGCTTACCCCAAGCTGGTGGACGTGAAGATGCACCGCGAACTGCCGTCCTTCATCTCCACCCGTGGTGGCGTGTCCCTGCGCCCGGGCGACGGCGTGATCCACTCCTGGCTGAACCGCCTGCTGCTGCCCGACACCGTCGGCACCGGTGGCGACTCCCACACCCGCTTCCCGATCGGCATCTCCTTCCCGGCTGGTTCCGGTCTGGTCGCCTTTGCCGCTGCCACCGGCGTGATGCCGCTGGACATGCCGGAATCGGTGCTGGTGCGCTTCAAGGGCGAAATGCAACCGGGCATCACCCTGCGTGACCTGGTCAATGCGATCCCCCTGTACGCCATCAAGGCCGGTCTCCTGACCGTCGAGAAGAAGGGCAAGAAAAACGTCTTCTCCGGCCGCATCCTCGAAATCGAAGGCCTGCCGAACCTCAAGGTCGAGCAAGCCTTTGAGCTCTCCGATGCTGCTGCTGAACGTTCCGCCGCCGCGTGTTCCGTGCGCCTGAACAAGGAGCCGATGGTCGAGTACATGCGTTCCAACATCACCCTGATGAAGTGGATGATCTCGGAAGGCTACGAAGATGCCCGCACCCTGAAGCGCCGCATCAACGCCATGGAAGACTGGATCGCCAACGGCGTGCTGCTGCAGCCGGATGACGTGGCCGAATACGCCGCCGTGATCGAGATCGACCTGGCCGAAGTGACCGAGCCGATCCTGGCCTGCCCGAACGACCCGGATGACGTGAAAGTGCTGTCCGAAGTCGCCGGCGCCAAGATCGACGAAGTGTTCATCGGTTCGTGCATGACCAACATCGGCCACTTCCGTGCCGCCGCCAAGGTTCTTGAAGGCAAGTCCGACATCCCGACCCGTCTGTGGATTGCTCCGCCGACCAAGATGGATGCGCTGATCCTGACCGAAGAAGGCTACTACGGCGTGCTCGGCAAGTCCGGCGCCCGCATGGAAATGCCCGGCTGCTCCCTGTGCATGGGTAACCAGGCACAGATCCGCAAGGGTTCCACGGCCATCTCCACCTCGACCCGCAACTTCCCGAACCGTCTTGGCATCGACACCCAGGTTTACTTGGGCTCCGCCGAACTGGCCGCCATGTGCGCGCTGGCCGGCCGGATCGTCACCAAGGACGAGTACATGGAGCAGATCAAGCTGGTGAATGCCAAGGCTGCCGAAGTCTATCGCTACATGAACTTCGACCAGATCGCCTCCTTCGTGGAAGCGGCCGAGACGGTCGAAATGTAAGAAGCGTTGCGGAGGTCGGGCGCAAGCCCGGCCCGCTGCAAGAAAAAGCCCCTGTCCCGGGAAACCGGGCAGGGGCTTTTTTACGTCGACAAAGTTGTCTCCGTCCGGAAGGGGGCAGAGGACAAGCTCGACGGTTGTCGCCAATTCATGGACATACCTCTACTCAGGACTTATAAATAAGTAAGCGTATCGACCCCTGAAACCATGAAACCCATTAATCGGCGCGGTTTGCTTGCCCTGCTTTTTGTCATGGGGACAGGTGCGATCTTCCCCGCCGCCGCGGCTGTCTACTGCACGACGCGGGAGCGCATTCAACTGCGCAACGAAGGCGCTTCTCCGCAAGAAATCGACCGCCTGTGCGGTGGGGCGCCAGCCCAGGGGCAGTTCCCGCAGCAACAACCCCGAAACTTCCAGCCGCTGCCGCGGCCCCGTGTGGCGTCCGTCTGCGTGACCAATGCCGGACGCTGCCCGATGGCGGTGGCCATGCCAGTCGGCTCTGCCTGCGCGTGCTACACCCAGTGGGGGGCGGTGCCGGGCGTTGCCCGCTAGCACTTCGATCATGGCCGATATCTTTCTCAGCTATTCACACCTCGACCGGGCCCGCGCCGTGGCGCTGGTTGCCGCGCTGTCGGATCGTTTTTCGGTATGGTGGGATCCGGATCTGGATGCCGCCGGCACCTGGCGCAAAGACCTCGAAGAGCAGATCGACAGCGCCCGTTGCGTGGTGGTTTTGTGGAGCGAGGCGGCGCGGGACAGCGATTTTGTGCGTTCGGAGGCGAGTCGGGCAGCCCAGAGGAAGACGCTGCTGCAGATCAGTCTGGACGGCGACGAGGTGCCGCTGGGCTTCACCGAATCCCAGTGGATCGACCTGAAAGCCTGGAACGGTGACGGAGCCGATCCGGCCTTGCGGGATCTGCTCCTCATGCCGATCGAAAAGCGCGTGCGCGGCAACCGTTCGGCCTTGCTGATCGGCGTGGATGCCTATGCCCACGGCGCCGGTTTTCAGGCACCGGCCAGTGCGTCGGCCAACGTGGATGCCTTGCATGCATTGCTGGGCGATCAGGCGGATGCCCATTTCGAGGTGGAGACGCTGGTCAATCCGGAAAAAACCGCCTTCATGAAGAGTCTGCAGAAAGTCTTCAAGGATGCACTGCCCAACGACACGGTTCTTTTTTACTACTGCGGCAACGCCAAGCTGTCAGCGCGGGGCGACTTGTACCTGTGCCCGAACGATTCCGAGCTGGAGTATCTCGATGCGACGGCGATTTCGATGGAGTGGATCGCCAAGCGGGCCCTCAACGAAAGCAGTGCATCCCAGTTGGTGATTCTGCTCGACTGCATTTTCAGTATGACGCCGGACGCCGGCGGGCAGGTGGATGTGCCGTCCATCCTCGTCTCCAACCTGGGGCAGGGGCAGGGAAAGTATGTGCTGTCCGGCTGTACGGTACTGGATCGTGATGTGGCCGAGCGGGGTTCGCCGGTGTCGCGGATGGTGCGCTGGTTTGTGCAGGGGGTCGAAACCTTCGAGGCCGACGATGGGGACAACATCCTGACTGCCGACGAAATCTGCCGTTACGTGCAGCACCGCATCGACGCCGATGCACCCGAACTCAAACCGATCAGCAAGGGTTTCAATACCAATTCGAGTCGTGGCGAGATCGCCCGGCGCACCACGGCTGCGCCGACTGCCACTGCGCTGCGCGGCAACCGGGAGTTTTTCCTGGCGATCCGGGGTTGCCTCGACGAGGGCCGGCTGGTGCCGATGGTGGGCGACGGGGTTTTCGGCAGCGGTCCGCTGAGTTCCTTCCGGCTGGTCAGTGCGCTGATCCAGACCGCCGGGCTGGAGGCCGGGATGCGTCTTGATGAGCGCTATCCGCTGGCGACGGCGGCTGAATACTTGCTGCTGGTCTTTGGCGGTGAGCGGGGCGCCTTCCTCAAGCGCCTGACCGCCGTGCTCAACGAGCAGAGTCAGGCCCTGGTGCCGACCGAAACGCACCGTTTCCTGGCTGCCATGCAGACCCCGTGGATTGTGGTTTCGGCCAGCTACGACTGGGTTTTTGAAAGCCTGCTGGAACAATCCGGCGTGCCCTTCACGGTGGTCACCCACATTCTGACCGCCGAGGACGACGAGCTGGACGGGCGTCTGCTGGTGATTCGCCGGGGCGGTCAGGCGCCATCGGTAGAGGTCAAGCTGGCCGACAACTGGATTCTCTCCGATCTGGGTGAGTACGCCGATCGCATCATCTACAAGATCGTCGGCTCACCGTTTGCGAATGCGCTGGCCGAGCCGCGTTCGGGGATCGACACGGTGGTGATCACCGAAACCGACCACATGGCCTTCCTCGGCCGCCTGGAGAACGAACACACCAAGCCGCCGAGTGCCTTCTCCCGCCGCCTGCAGAAGAGTTCGCTGCTTTTTCTGGGCTACAACCTGGATGTGTGGCACTACCGCCTGGTCGGGCATATTTTCAGTAACGAGGGCCAGGTGCGCCCGCGCCGGCGCTACGCGGTACGCACAGCCATCTCGCCCATCGAGGAACGTTTCTGGGCCCAGCTGGTGGCCGCCGAAGACCGTCTCCAGTCCGACTGCGAAGCCTTCGTGCAGACCCTCAGGCAGTTCAAATAGGCCGACACCATGTCCGACGCGCCGCTCAGCCTTCTTCCGGTCGATGCGACCGACCCCTATATCGGCCTCAAGCCTTATACCGAGGCCGAGCGGGACCGTTTTTTCGGGCGCGAGCGGGATGCCCAACTGCTCATCAACAAGCTCTTCTCCCACCCGCTGACGCTGCTTTATGCGCCTTCGGGCGTCGGCAAGACGTCCCTGCTGCGGGCGCTGGTGATGCCCGAACTGCGCGGGGAGGAGGCCCAGGTTGTCTATTTCGACAAGTGGAACAGCCTCGACCCCTGCGATGCCGTGGCCCAGGTGATTGCCGGCGGCGATGTGCCGGCCGGGCAGGGGCAACTGGTGGACGCCGCAAAACTGCGTCTCACCCGCGACAGCACTACCCTGGTGCTGGTGCTCGACCAGTTCGAGGAATACCTGCAGCGCTACGCCGGCGATCTGGGCATGCTGCCGGCCGCTCTCGGGGCTTTGCTGCGTGCCGGGCTGGATGTGCGGGTGGTGCTGTCCTTCCGCGAGGAATTCCTGGCCAGCGTCGATGCCTGCCTGCGCGCCCATGTGCTGGCCTTGTTCGCCTCCACCTATCACCTCGAGCATCTCGACCGGGAGCGGGCCCGGGAGGCCATCATGGCGCCGGCGCTCAAGTTTGGTGGCCGCTGCGACGAGGTGCTGGTGGACCAGCTGGTGGATGACCTGGCACCGAGCGATGCCGAAAGAGGTGTTGCGCGGCTGTTTCGCGGTGGCATCGAGTTGCCCTTCCTGCAACTGATCTGCCGCTGCCTGTGGGAGCACGCCAGACAGGCCGGGGCGGCTGGCCTGCGGATGGCCGATTACCGCAAGCTCGGTGGGCGCCGGGGCATCATCGCCGGCTATCTGCGGGAGGTGACGCATAACTTCGGTCCGCTGCAGTCCCTCGATGCGGCCAAGGTGCTCAAGGCGCTGGCGCCGCGCAGCGGGGTGAAGATTGCGTATCCCATCGATGCGCTGGCGGCGCAGGCCCAGTTGTCCGAGGCGCGGGCCCGGCATGTGCTGGATATCCTGCAGCAGCATCGCATCGTGCGTACCCGTGATGCGGGGGGCAGTGTGAGTTACGAGTTGCAGCACGACGCCTTCATCGAGATTGTGCGGCCGTGGGCCGAACAGCGCTTTCGCTGCCGCAACCGCCTGATCGGGGGTCTGGCCGGGCTGTTGCTGCTGGCCGGAATCGGCCTCAATGCTCTGCTCTGGCAGAACGAGCGGCAGGAGCGCGAGGACCGCCGGGTGGCTGCCGAATTGACCGACCGCATTGACGTGGATGCGCGCAAGGCACTTGAGGAAGCCCTTGCGCTGGCGCAGGTTTCACGCGATCACAACGTCAGCAATACCCTCCGGCTGGCCATCTCCAACTTTTTGCAGAATCCGGCCCTGGCTCCCCACAAGGGCGCTGCCAATGTGGCTGCGTATAGTGCCGACGGGCGCTGGATTCTGACTGCCGGGGAGGACGGCGAAGCCCGCCTGGTGGACAGCCAGACCCTGCAGGTGCGGGCCCGCGTCAAGCACGCTGCCGCAGTGGTGGCCGTGGCGGCCAGCGCCGACGGGCAGCGTCTCGTATCGGCTGGGCGGGACGGGGTGCTGCGCGTGTGGGACGCAGCCGGCCATGAGCTGACCGTCTGCGGCCGTGCCGGCGGGTCGCCGTGGGTCGATGCAGATATCAGCAAGGACGGCCGCCGTGTTGCCGGAATCCGGGAGTCCGAAGACGGCACCGCGCCCGATCTGCTGGTGACGGCGGTCGGTGGCGTCTGTGCCCTGACACGCCTGTCGGGACATTTCGGCAACGTGGGTTCGGCAGTGCTCGACGATGCGGGTGAGCGGGTGTTGTCCTTCGGTAATAACGACAACACCGCCCGCGTCTGGAATGCCGTCAGCGGTGTCTTGCTGGCCACCCTGACCCATCCGGACGAGGTGCTGTCAGCGTCGTTTTCGGCGGATGGTCAGCAGGTGGTGGTGGCGGTGGCCGACGGCAGCATCTACCGCTGGACCACGAGCGGACAGGTGATCGGCCGCCCGCTGGAGATTCCCGTCGATCCTGTCGAGGCGGAGCAACGGCCGGTGCTGGCTACCTCGGCGCGCTTGAGCCCGGATGGCAGAACGCTGGTTGCCGCCAGTTCGGACGGGCATATTTACCTGTGGACGCTGGGCGAGGGTGAGCAAGCCGCCGGGCCAGCGCAGGTATTGCAGGGTGTTCACCCGGGGGGCGCCTTGTCGGTCCAGTTCAGCCAGGACGGCAAACGCATCCTGTCCTTCGGGGTGGATGACACGCTGCGGGTGTGGGATACACCCTTCAGTTTCCTGGCCAGGGAGTTGCGGGGCCACACCCAGGGTGTGCGTTCGGCCACTTTTTCACCGGATGGCAGGGAGGTGCTCAGTGCTGGCGCCGATGGGGCCGTCAAGCTGTGGCGCCTGCAGGCGCCCGATTTGCTGCCTCCCACGGGGAACGGTCTGATTCTTGGCGGCAACGGTCAGTACAGCTTCCGGCTCTCCACGGGCCAGTTGTTTGCGAGCAGTGCACCGGGTGCCCCCCGGGATTTGCTGCAGAAGGGGGAGAGTGTGCGTAGCGCCACTTTCAGCCGCGACGGAGCCTTGCTGGCGGTAGGCATGGCCAGTGGCCGGCTACGGGTGGTGGAGAGTGCTGGCGGTACAACCCGCTTCGAAACCGATGATCTCGAAAGTCCGCTGTTTGCGCTCGCCTTCGACGGGGAGGGGCGTCGTCTGGCCAGCGGTGGTGCCGATGGACGGCTGCGTCTTTACGAACTGGCGTCGCCCAGGGCCGACCGTAGCGGCATTGACGCTCACGCGGGGCCGGTGTTCAGCCTCGATGTGAGTCCGGACGGCTCCCGCCTGGTGTCCACCGGCGCCGATGGTGCGGCCCGGGTGTGGGCCTGGGGAGCCGGCCACGCGCCCCTGAGTACGCTCGAAGGGGAGGCCGACCGGGTGCGCGATGCCCGCTTCAGTGACGACGGCAGGCGCATCCTCAAGCGCAACGGAGATCGCATCTCCACGTTCGACGGGAATGCCTGGGCACGCTCCGATGCAGAGCTTCCGGCCTACGCAAGATCCTTGCTCGGTTTTTCCGCAAAGTAATCACTGCTGCCTTCTGAGGGCTTCCCGCCCGTCGTCTGCCACGATGCCCCTGCCGGATTACGCCGGCAGGGGCATCGTGCTTTTAAAGTTTTTTAGTCTGGCTTCGCCATAAAAACATTAAATACATCAAATAGACATTAAAACATTAAAAATGATAATATCGAAAAAACACCCGAGCCATCATGACAACAGAAGCCAGTCCCTCCTTGACCTGTTCCACACGCGATGCCTCCCGGCTGCTCGGTATCAGCGTGCGCACTGCGCAACTTTGGGTAGAGGAGGGGCGCCTGCAGGCATGGAAAACCCCGGGAGGGCACCGCCGGATTCTTGTCGAGTCCGTGGATCGTCTGGTTAACGAACAGCGTCGCGCCGGGCTGCCAAAGAGCATGCCTTTTGGCGTGCTGGTGCTCCGCGATGACCCGCTTGAGAGGGCCGAGCTCCAGGCCTTGCTGGGTAATGTGCTGCCTGACTGTGTGGTGTCCACGGCAGCCAACGGATTTGAAGGGCTGATCCGTATCGGCGAAACGGCACCCGAAGTCCTGATCACCGATCTTTGCGTGAAGGGGCTGGACTTCTTCCCGATGGTGCATGCACTGGTCGGCAATGCCCGCAACCGGGCCATGCTGATTGTCGTGCTGGTCGAGTCGGAGGCGGACCGGGCGGGTGTGCGGATGCATTTGCCGGACGAAGTCGTGCTGGTCGGCACGCCGGTCGATGGTGCCGAACTGGCGGCGCTGGTGCGGGCCTTTCTGAGCAACTGGCGGCGGCAGAAGGAAAAGCGGGATCATCAACTGGAAAAAACCTGCTGATGGAGGCGACCGCCCTGGCGCCGGAGCCCGTCCGTGCAGAAGAGCCACCAGTATCGGCGATGTCGTTCATCGTCTGCGCGACATGAGCAAGGCCTGCACCACAACACCTGAACAACACTCCCTGCACAGGGGCAAACCCTTCCTGCTGTCGTAGATGCTTGAACCCCGGCCCCCAACGGAGGAGACAAAAATGAGTGCATCGGAACAAACGAGTCTGGGTGCCAGCCGGGTCGTCATCGCTGGAGACATGACCATCTATTCTGCCCGCGATTGGCGTGATCGCCTGCTGATCGCCATGGGTGCACCCGGTGATGTGGAGCTGGACCTGTCGGGTGTCAGCGAGATTGACGCGGCGGGTATCCAGTTGCTGGTCTCCCTGCGCCTGGAGGCCGCCGACTCGGAGCGGGTCATGCGTCTGCTGGCAGTGAGTGCCCGGGTGGCCGAGGCGCTGAATTTTTGTCGCCTCACCGAATTTTTCAGCGATGCGGTGCCGGCCCAGGCGAGCCGATGAACTGTGGGCTGCTTGGCGTGTCAATCCTGCAAATTCCTTGCATCGGATCAATTTTTGAAACTCCCTCAGTACGGGGCATCGACGCTGGTCCTGGCCTCGCTGTGGCTGTGTGGCTGTATTTTTGTGCCGCACACCACGACAATATATGACCCGGCCTGCGGCCTTGCCGAGCGGCACATGTCACTCAAGGCCTATCAGATCGGGGCTTTCGGGGGATGCCGCAACCAGGGGTGTGCAGAACTGCTGGTGCTTGCCGGTGCCGTGTCAGCGGCAAGTCTGGTCGTATCGGGCAGCGTGGTGGTGGTGGGGGAGGTGGTTTATTGGCTGGAAGCCAAAACCCAGTGTCTCGGCAGATGAATCCTTGATGAAGTCTCCGAAGTGGTGACTTATGTCAAGCCAGTCAGGATCGTCATGAGTTATCAATGAAGGCAGGACAACTGTGACCCCGAGATGCCATGAAGAGCCACGCGACTGAAACGATTCTTCCCGCGAACCTGCGCTTTCATCTGCTGCAGCCCAATGGTTTGTATAGCCCCATTCCCTTCGTTTTTGTGACGGAACGAATGGCGCGCGACATCATGCAGGAACGCCAGGTCATTCTGGATGCCCAGGCGCCTTCCGTCCGCACCCGGCAGGAGGCGGTTTTCAAACGCTTTGATCCGGATCTGAGTGTTCGTGCCTTCGAGAACATTCTGGGTCTTTTTGGTGTCACCAGACGGCGCTAGGGCCCGCCTGGTCTGGTGTCGTGATGTGTGTCACGGGGAGTGAGGGGGTATGAAGATTAATTGTTGCGGTGCACAATTTTTTCGTTTATTCTAGACCTGTCTCCTCCACCCTCCTCCTTTGGTGTGGATTTAAACCCGAGTGCCTAACCGCCCTCGGGTTTTTTTTGTGCCGATTATTTTGCAGCGGCAGTTTGCTGGCGCCAGCTTAAAATGATGCGACCCAACCAACGGAGTATCGTTATGCGAGCTGTCCCCCTGGTGGCCCTGGCCGCCATGCTTCTTGCTGCAAATGCTGTCCATGCTGCGTCGACAACAGAAACCCTGCCTTCCGGCGTCAAGGTCGAGCACGTCAAGGTCGGTGATGGTGCCACGCCCAAGGCCACCAGCGTGGTGACCGTCCATTACAGTGGCACGCTGCTGAATGGCTTCGAATTCGACAGTTCCATCAAGCGTGGCCAGCCGACAAGCTTCGGCCTCAACCAGGTGATTCCGTGCTGGACCCAGGGCGTGCAGAAGATGAAGGTTGGCGGCACGGCCAAGCTCACCTGTCCTCCCGAAACCGCGTATGGTGCGCGCGACTTGGGCAAGATTCCGCCGAACAGCACGCTGAATTTCGAAATCCAGTTGCTCGACAGCAAATGAGCCTGCGTTAACGCGCTGCTCACGCCAGCCACCGGCCTTGCCGGTGGTTTCCGCAGGCCCGACAAGGATGCCCGGCACACAGGCCGGGTTTCCATGAGCGGGCCTTTTTCCTGGGTGACGCATGAACACACTGATTACAGAGCTGCAGCGACTTTATTTTCTTCACGACCAGCAATGGCACAGTCAGAAAGCAAGCGCGGGCGGCGAGGCCGCTTACCACCCGGAAGGGCTATTGACGCCGGCAATCGTGGCCAATGGTCTGGCTGCCGGGACCGCCGTAGCGCTTGATCTCGTCAGTGCCGATGGTCTGGTGCGGGCCATGGTGGTGGCTGTCGACGCGCGTTATTGGGAGCTAGCGGCCGCGCTCTATCTGGCGCTACAAAACGACTTGAATTTGCCGGCCCCGGCTGTCTCCGTTTCAGGGGGAAAGGCTTACGGGTTGTGGTTTTCGCTTGCCGAAGCGATCCCTGTCGCACAGGCGCAGACCTTTCTCGACGGGCTGCGCCTCACCTATCTGAGTGATGTTCCGGCGGACAATCTCGACCTTCGTCCGGCAAGCGGCGAGCCTGCCGTGGCCGTCCAGTCCGTCATTGGTCTGCCGCCATCTCCGCACATCGTCACCGGAAAATGGTCGGCCTACATCGACCCGAGCCTGGGCAGCATGTTCATGGACGAGCCCTGGCTGGAAATGGCGCCGAACATGGATAAACAGGCCGACATTCTGGCTGGCCTGGAAAGCATCAAGGCCGACGATTTTCAACAGGCTCTCCGCACGCTGCGACCGCCGGTCTTGGTGGATGTCCGTCCGCTTGCGTTTGTCGACCGTCCACGGACAAGTCTGAATCTGAATGACATTCATGGCGACCCGCAGAGTTTTCTGCTGGCGGTGATGAATGATTCGTCGGCAAGCGCGCGCCAGAGAATCGCCGCGGCCAAAGCGCTGATGCCGTACTTCCACAAGAAAATCAGCGATCAATAATCTGGATCCGCCTGCTTCCCGGCCCGGAGTTGAAGGGAAGGCTTGCCGGTTTTGAGGCCCTGTTAAACTCCGCGGCATGACCAGAGCACCGATTTCGAACAGCCCGTCTCCCGAGCCGCAATTCACACCGCGCGGCATCACGCCCACCGAGGAGCAGCGGGACATCCAGACCTGCCGCGCGCGCCACGTCATTGCGATGGCGAATGCGGGGGCCGCCAAGACGACGACGCTGGCCCTGCGCATTGCCGAGTCGATCACCCGTGGCGTGTGGCCGGAAAGCATCGTCGCGCTGACCTTTTCGGGCGAAGCGGCGCGGGTGCTCAAGGAGCGGCTCATTGAAATCGGCCTGGATGAAAAGGTCGTCCGGCGCATCCGCTGCGAAACCTTCGACAAGTTTGCGCAGCAGGTCCTGCGCGATTTCGAAGGAGGGCAGGCGCCGATCCTCGATTCATACGATGCGGTTGCCCCCCATGTGCGCGCCGCGGTCACCGAACTCAAGGCACAAAACGTCCTGCGCAGAACGCCGCGCGAGCTCTCGCTGCCCGAACACAACGAGCAGATCTTCGAATTCCTGACGATTGCCCGGCAGTTGAAGGCGCGGCTGGTAAAGCCGCAGCTTGAAGATGGCGAGAGCTTTGAAGAACACGCCGAATCACTCAACCTGCCGGTGAGCATCTTTCTGCTCTTTTGCCAGCTCGAAAAGGATCGTGCCGGCTACGGCGACGAACCGCTCTGGCGGGCCGAGTTCGACGCCACCTACGATCTGGCCTGTCTGCTGGCCAGCGAGGATTGCCAGATAAGGCCGCCCTTGTTCCGCATCGTGATCGTCGATGAACTGCAGGACATGAATCCGGCAAGCTATGCCGTCCTCGAATACCTGCTGACGCAGGGCAAGTCCTTTTTCACCGGCGCGGGCGACTTCGACCAGGTCATTCACCGCTGGGCCGGCGCCGACGTGAACTTCATCCGTACCCGCTTCGCCCAGGGCTGGCAGAGCGTCGAGACCCGCCCGCTGACCCAGACCTACCGCCACGGCCCGATCATGGCGCTGGCCACGGCGGCGCTGAAGAACAAGGAAGTCGTGTCCGGCCGCAATCACGAGACGCGCATCCTGGTCGAGTCCTATGCCGATCAGCGGGCCGCTGCCGAGCGTGTTGCCGCCAATGTGCTCGACTGGAAGACGCGGGGCGGCCACCTCGACGCCTGCGCCATCATCCTGCGCGCGCCGTACCAGTCGATCCTCATCGAGAACGCCCTGCTGGAAGCCGGCATCGGCTGGCGCGTGGAGGGTCTGGAGAGCTATTTGCTGCGCTCCGAGATCCTGATGCTGCGCGGGGTCATCGCTTTTGCGCTGAATGACTACGAGTCGATCCCCGGTGTGGAGAAGCGTCTCAAGGTCTTGCAGGCCTTGCTGTTGTGGCAGCAGTTTGAATGGGGTGCCAACCGGCTCGACGACGCCGCGCTGAAGACGGCGGCTGAACAGCCCGATCTGTTTGACGCCTTTTTGAAGGGCACGCTGCTCAAGCCGCAAACCCGCGCCGACAAGCAGGCCGCCGATAGCACCAGCGACCAGGAGACAGAGGCGGACTTCCGGTTCCTCGAGAAGGTCAGTGCGCTGCGTAAAAGCGGCCGGCACGACGAGGCGAATACCCTCGCCAACCTGCGCCGACTCGACGCCGAGACCATCGATGAAACCCCCGTCCAGCGGGGCGCCCGGATGCGTCTGGAGCAAACCCTGGCAATGCTCCGCGAGGCGCCGCCGGATGAGCCTGCCTGGTCCGTGCTGGAGAGGGCGGTCGACATGCTGGCCCTCAAAAAAGTCGCCCGGCAGATCTTCATCGCGCCGAGCACGGCGGTGATGGTGGCCAGGTCGATCGACGGCTTCATCGACGGATCCCGCCGCAACAACCTGTCCTTGCGTGATTTCGCCATCTGGCTGCGCAAGGCCGAGGTCAAGGCCCTGAAGCTGCGGGCCTCCAACACCGTGCTGCTGTGCACCGTCGAGGCGGCCAAGGGGCAGGAGTTCGAGTCGGTGATGCTGCCGTGCCTCGAAGTGGGGACCTTTCCGCTGAGCGGCAGCGATCCGGCCGAAGAGAGCAACCGCTTTTACGTTGCGCTGACCCGTGCGCGCGATGAGCTTACGCTCTACATCCCCGACAACCCGGCACGGGTCAGCCCCTACGTGAAGGATATGAATGTGGACCGGGCCATTTCACGCGGACGGCTCCAGATCGATATTCAGTTCGGGTAGTTTTCCCCGGCAGGCGCGGAGACTTACCAGTTCGGCGCCCGTTTCTCGAGAAACGCCGCGACCCCTTCCTTTGCTTCCGGCGTGGCCCGCAGGTGGGCGATGCGCTGCACCGTGTCGGCCACTACTGCATCGCCGATGGGCTGGTGGGCGACGGCACGGATGAGCTCCTTGGCCGCGCCCTGGGCCTTGGGGCCGCATTGCAGCAGGCTGGCGACGACCTCGGCGACTTTGGCATCAAGCGCGTCGGGCGCAACGACTTCATGTACCAGGCCAAGCTCGCGGGCGCGGGCGGCGTCGAAGCGTTCGGCGCTCTGGAAGTAGCGCAGTGCCTGACGCGGGCCGATGGCGCGCAGCACGTAGGGGCTGATGGCCGAGGGAGTGATGCCGAACTTCACTTCCGAGGTGGCAAACACGGCGGTGCTGGAGGCGATGGCGATGTCGCAGGCGGCGGTGAGGCCGGTGCCACCGCCCAGTGCCGCGCCCTGCACGCGGGCGACGGTGGGCTTCTTCATGTCGGCGAGGGTGCGCAGCATGGCGGCCAGGGCGCCGGCATCGGCGAGGTTTTCTTCCACGGTGTAGCTGGCGGCGCGCTTCATCCAGGCCAGATCGGCGCCCGCCGAAAAGCTCTTGCCCCGGCCGGCCAGCACGACGGCGCGCACGCTGTCGTCGGCATCCAGCTGGCGGCAGGCGGCGGCAAGGTCGGCGATGAGCGCTTCGTCGAAGGCGTTGTGCACCTCCGGGCGGTTCATCCAGATGGTGGCGACAGGGCCGTCACGGGTGATTTCAAGGGTGCTCATGAGAGGTCTCTTGTTTTCTGTGGGTCGGACTTCAGTCCGACAACCCGGGTTCAGGGTGCGGAGTCGGACTGAGGTCCGACCCACTGGTGGTCAAACTGCTGCCGCCTGGCGGCGCAGCCACGGAGACAGGCGATAGCGCTCTTCGCCGTAGTGGGCGCCGAGGTTTTCGAGCACCAGCACGACGCGGGCGAAGCCGATGTGCTGCGCCCAGGCCAGCGGACCCTTGGGGTAGTTGGTGCCGTTCTGCATGGCGGCGTCCACGTCGGCGGCGGAGGCGACGCCCTGGGTGACAGCGTCGGCGCCTTCGTTGGCGAGCATGACCACCGTGCGCAGCGCAATCAGGCCGGCCACGTCGTCGAGTTGCGAGACGGCGATGCCGGCGGCCTGCAGCACGCTTACCGCAGCATCGAAGGCGTCGTCGCTGCACTGGTCGGCCTTGGCGACGGCCAGGCGCGGGGTGGTGGCGTAGTCGAAGGCCAGGTCGAAGAGCACCAGGTTGGGCGTTTCCTCGGCGGCGGCGCGGATCGTGGCCGGGCGGCCGTCGGAAAGCGCCAGCACGGCATTGCCGATGCGCAGCTGGCCATCGCCGTACTGGCGTTCGACCGGGATACCGGCGGCTTCGAGGCGGGGAATCAACGCTTTGGCTGGGCCGAGTTCGCCTTCAACGATGACTTCGGTGGGGGCGGGTTGCGTTGGCAGCACGTCGGGCTGCGGCTTGGCGGCGGCGTCGCCATAGGCGTAGAAACCTTGCCCGCTCTTGCGCCCGAGGCGACCGGCGAGGACCAGGTCCTGCTGGATCAGCGACGGGGTGAAGCGCTTGTCGCCAAAGTAGGCGTCGTACACCGAGCGGGTCACGGCGAAGTTCACGTCGTGGCCGATCATGTCCATCAGCTCGAAGGGCCCCATCGGAAAGCGCGCGCCGTCGCGCAGCAGCGCGTCGAGGGTGGCCGGGCTGGCAGCCTGTTCGCCGAGCACGCGCAGGGCTTCGGCGTAATAGGGGCGGGCGACCCGGTTGACGATGAAGCCGGGTGTGGATTTGGCGTGCACCGGCACCTTGCCCCAGGCCTTGGCGGTGGCGTAGAGGGTGTCGGCGATGGCCGGGTCGGTGGCGAGGCCGGCGACGATTTCCACCAGGGCCATGCGCGGCGCCGGGTTGAAGAAGTGCAGGCCGGCGACGTTTTGCGGCCGGGCCAGCGGGGCGGCCATGGCGGTGATCGACAGGGACGAGGTGTTGGTGGCGAGGATGGCGTCGGCCGGCAGGGCTTCTTCGAGCTGCTTGAAGAGAGCCTGCTTGACGTCGAGCCTTTCGACGATGGCTTCGATGGCGAGGCCGGCGTCGCGGGCGTCGGTCAGGTTGGTGACGGGCAGCACCCGTTCCAGCGTGGCGGCGCAGTCGGCTTCCGAGAGCTTGGCCTTGGAGACCAGGAAGCGCAGATCCTTCTCGATGCCGGCGCGGCCGCGGGCCACGGCCTCGGCGCTCATGTCGTAGAGGTACACGGTGTGGCCGGCGCGGGCCGCCACGTGGGCGATGCCGCTGCCCATGGCGCCGGCACCGATCACCAGCACGCGGGTGGACAGGGGAAGGGCTTGAGTCATCGTTTCATTCTCCGGTGAAGTGGGGCGCGCGTTTGGCGACGAAGGCGGCGACGCCTTCCCGGTAATCGCGGGAGTTGCCCAGTTCGCCCATGAAGTCGCGTTCGAGGTCGAGCTGGGTTTCGAGTTCGTTGGCGGTGCTGGCGAGCAGCGCCTGACGGGTGCGGATGTAGCCGCGGGTCGGGCCGCTGGCCAGTTTGCGGGCGGCGTCGACAACGGTGGGCATCAGCGCCTCGTCATCGACGCAACGCCAGATCAGGCCCCATTCGGCGGCCTGTTCGGCAGTCAAAGGTTCGGCAAACAGGGCCAGGCCCATGGCGCGGGCGTGGCCGACGGCGCGGGGCAGCATCCAGCTGCCGCCGGTGTCGGGGATCAGCCCGAGCTTGCCGAAGGACTGGATGAAGCTCGCCGAGCGGCCGGCAAAGACCACGTCGCAGGCCAGCGCCAGGCTGGAGCCGGCGCCGGCGGCAATGCCGTTCACCGCGGCGAGCACCGGCATGTCGAGGCTGCGCAGGGCCAGCACGAGGGGTTTGTAATTGGTGTCGACGGAGGCTGAAAGATCCAGCGTGCCGTCGGCGATGGCGCGGGTGCGCTCGCCCAGATCCTGCCCGGCGCAAAAGCCGCGGCCGGCGCCGGTGAGGATCAGCGCGCGCAGGCTGTGATCACCCCGCACGACCTCCAGGGCCGCGCGCAGGTCGGCGTGCATTGCCGCGGTGAAACTGTTCAGGCGTTCGGGCCGGTTCAGGGTCAGCGTGGCGACGCCTTCGCTGCGTTCGAGCAGGACGGTGTCGAAGAGGTCGTCGAGGATCATGGACGCACCCGTCGACTCAGTTGGCGGGCGGTTCGTAGGCGATGAAGCCGGCCTTCGCTGTCCCGCACTCGGGGCAGGTGAAGGATTCCGGAATGTCGGCCCACAGGGTGCCGGGGGCAATGCCTTCGTCAGGCAGGCCTTCCTCCTCGTTGTAGGGGAAGAAGCAGGCGCCGCATTGGTAATGGCTCATGGTGGTTTCTCTCTCTCGTTGTTGTGGTTTGGGTTTGCGTTACGGGGTGATGATCAGTTTGCCGGTGGCCTTGCGGTCGGCCAGTACCTTCAGGGCTTCGCCGGCCTGCTCGATGGGGTAGCGGCCGTGGATCGGTGGTTTGAGGGTGCCGTCGGCGATGCCGGCCAGAATGGCGGCGACCTGGGCGTGGCAGGCTTCGGGCTCGCGGCGCAGGAACTCGTCCCAGAAGATGCCGGCCAGCTCGCAGCCCTTGAGGAGCAGCAGGTTGGCGGGCACGCGGGGAATTTCGCCGGCGGCAAAGCCGATGATCATCACGCGGCCGCGCCAGGCGGTGGCGCGCACGGCGGCCTCGGTGTACTTGTCGCCGACCACGTCGATGACGATGTCGGCACCCTTGCCGCCAGTGGCGGCCTTGACCGCGTCCTTCAGGTCGCTGTCGCGGTAGTTAATGCCGATGTCGGCACCGGCCTCGATGCACAGGTCGAGCTTGTCCTGGCTGCTGGCGGCGGCGATGACCTTGCAGCCGGCGGCGTGGGCGATCTGTACGGCAGCCAGGCCAACCCCGCCGGCGGCGCCCAGCACCAGCACGGTTTCACCGGCCTGCATGCGGCCCCGGTCGTACAGCGAGAACCAGGCGGTGGCGTAGGCCACCAGCGCCGCCGCGGCGATGTCGCAGGGCACCGCGTCGGGCAGCGGGAAAACCTGGCTGGCCTTGGCGCGGGCCTGTTCGGCATAGCCGCCGAAGGAGTTGAAGGCGAGAACGCGCTGGCCGATGGCGAAGCCCTTCACGTCGGCACCGATGGCGCGGATGGTGCCGGCGAACTCGCCACCGGGCGAGAAGGGGAAGGCCGGGCGGATCTGGTATTTGCCCTGCACGATCAGGGTGTCGTAGTAGTTCACCCCGGCGGCGGCGACATCGATGATGACTTCGTTGTCGGCCGGAAGCGGGTCGGGCAACTGGCCGGAGCCGTGATTGTCGAGGGGGCCAAAGGCATTGCAAATGTAGGCGCGCATGGTGTTTTCCTGATTCTGTGGGTCGGACTTCAGTCCGACGCCGGTCGTTGAACACGTGTTGTCGGACTGAAGTCCGACCCACAGGGAGCCGTCAGACCGGGCTTGTTTTGGGGAAGTCCGGGGTGCGGCGTTCGCGCACGGCGGCGAGGCCTTCGCGCACTTCGGCGCCGCCGAAACCGAGCATTTCGAGGGCCAGCGAGTTGTCGAAGATCGGGCCGGCCTGGCGCAGCCAGTTGTTGAGGCTGTACTTGGTCCAGCGCAGGGCGCTTTGCGGGCCGGCGGCGAGTTTCCGGGCGATCTCGAAGGCCGTCGGCAGCAGCTCGGCGGCATCGACGGTTTTGGAAACGAGGCCGATGCGTTCGGCTTCCTCGCCGCTGATTTCGTCGGAGAGCAGCAGGTGCAGCTTGGCCTTGGCCATGCCGCACAAGAGCGGCCAGATGATCGCGGCGTGATCGCCGGCGGCCACGCCGAGGCGGGTGTGGCCGTCGATCAGGCGGGCGTCTTTGGCGGCGATCGAGATGTCGGCCAGCAGGGCCACGGCGAGGCCACCGCCAACCGCCGGGCCGTTGATGGCCGAGATGACGATCTTCGAGCAGTTGATCATGTTGTAGACGATGTCGCGGGCTTCGCGCCAGACGCGGGCGCGGTGCTCGAAGTCGTCGGCCATGGCGGCCACCAGCTCCAGTGTGCCGCCGCCGGAAAAGCCCTTGGCCTGGCCGCGCACGACGATCACGGAAACGTCCGGGTCCTTGTCGAAGTCGCGCCAGATCTCGGCCAGCTCGCCGTGGCCGGCCGCATCGGCGACCGGCAGCCTGCCGTCGGCGCCGAGGATCATCTCGACGATGCCGGCTTCGTGACGGACGACGGAGAAACTGGTGTAGTGGTCGTAGTTCATGGAGACAGTTCCGTTAGTTTTTGTGGGTCGGACTTCAGTCCGACCCACTGACGTAGGGTGCCAGGCGTTCGCGCCATTCGTCATCGAAGGGCGTCGGGCGCAGGGTGTCGAGGTTGGCGAGGACCACCTTCAGGTTGATGCGTACGCGGGTCTTGCCGCCGTTCACGGCCTCGATGGCGAGATGCAGGGAAGTGCTGCCCAGCTTGGCGATCGACAGCCGGAAGGTGAGCACGTCGCCGTAGCGGCTCGGGGCGATGAACTCGACTTCGAGCTTGACCGCCGGGATGCCGAGGCGGCGGGTTTCATGGAGTTCGGGAAAATCCACGCCGAGGGCTTCGCGGAACCAGTCTTCGACCACCTCGTTGCACAGCTCGGCATAGCGCGGGTAGAAAACGATGCCGGCCGGGTCGCAGTGGGCGAAGCGGATGAGTTTGTCGCGTTCGTAGATCATGGGCGGGCGTCCAGGATGCGGGTGACGAAACCGGCAACGGCTTCGATGACCGCCTCGGGCTGGTCCTTGTGGGGCGAGTGACGGCAGTCGGCGAGCTTGACCAGATCCACGTCCCGCGCGCCGCGGGCGATGCGTTCGATCTGGTCCATGGTGCCGTATTCGTCGTCTTCGCCCTGGATGGCCATCACCGGGCAGGCGATGGTCGGCAGGTATTCCTCGATGTTCCAGTGGCGGAATTCCGGGTGCAGCCAGATGTCGTTCCAGCCCCAAAACGCGGAGTCCACGTCGGCGTGGTAGCGGCCGAGGCGGTTTTTCAGGTCGGTGGTTTTATAGGCGACTTTGGCCTGCTCGATGCTGGTCACCGACACCTCTTCGACCAGTACATGGGGTGCCATCACGATGATGCCGGCCAGCGGGCGATGGGCGCCGCCGGCATGGATCAGCGCAATGGAGCCGCCGTCGCTGTGGCCGAACAGGAAGGGCGCTTCCACCCCGAGGGTGTCGAGCAGGGCCGGCAGGGTGGTGAGCGCTTCGTCGTGCATGTAGCGCACGCCGCGGGGCTCGGCGATGGGTGTGGATTTGCCGTAGCCGTGGCGCGAGAAGACGATGGCCTCGCAGCCGCTGGCGTCGGCTACCCGCTGCGGAAAGTCGCGCCACATGGACACCGAGCCGAGGCCTTCGTGGAGGAAGACCATCGCCGGCGCGCCAGGCCGCGGGTGGGCCGACACAAGGCGGACGACTTCGATTTCCTTGCCGTGGATGCTCAGGGTTTTCAAAACTAGACTCCCAGATGCTGTTGGATGAGAGCCTGATTATTGCGCAGCACCTCGCTGTCGCCGTCGAAAACCACTTGTCCTTTTACGAGGATCACCGAGCGGTGGGTGATTGACGTTACGGCAGCGTGGTTCTTGTCCACGATCACCGTGGCGATGCCGCTTTTGCCGATTTCGCGCACGATGCGCCAGATTTCGCGGGCGATCAGCGGGGCGAGGCCTTCGGTGGCTTCGTCGAGGATCATCAGGTCCGGGTTGGTCATCAGGGCGCGACCGATGGTGAGCATCTGCTGTTCGCCGCCGGAGAGCTGGCCGCCGCCGTTGGTGAGCCGTTCGCCCAGGCGCGGGAAGGTTTCCAGCACCCGCTCAAACGTCCAGTTGCGCTGGCCGTCCACGCCGGGGCGGGCGGCCATCAGCAGGTTTTCCTTGACCGACAGGTTGGGGAAGATGCCGCGGCCTTCGGGCACGTAGGCGATGCCCTGCCGCGCGATGCGGTGGGTGGGGGCGCCGGTCATCGCGTCGCCACGCACCTTGACCTCGCCGTGGCGGGGTTTGACGAGGCCCATCATGCTGCGGATCAGGGTTGTCTTGCCCATGCCGTTGCGGCCCATCAGGCCGAGGGCTTCACCCTTGTTGATGTGGAAATCCACGCCGTGGAGGATGTGGCTGGAACCGTAGTAGGTGTGGAGCTGCTTGGCCTCCAGCAAGACTTCAGACATGGTCGGCTCCTTCGTGGCCCAGGTAGGCTTGTTGAACGGCGGGGCTCTTGCGGATGGTGTCCGGGTCGCCGGATTCGAGCACCTGGCCATTCACCAGCACGGTGATGGTGTCGGCCACGGCGAAGACGGCGTCCATGTCGTGTTCGACCAGCAGGATGGCCCGGTTCTCGCGCAGGCGCTTGAGGAGTTCGACCATCTGCGCCGATTCGTCCGAGCCCATGCCGGCCAGCGGCTCGTCGAGCAGCAGCACCTGGGCGTCGGTGGCCAGCACCATGGCGATCTCCAGCTGGCGCTGCTCGCCGTGGCTCATCTGGCCGGCGATGCGGTGTTCGCGTCCGGCCAGGCCGGCCTCGGCAATGGCGGCGTGGGCACGGGCCAGGGTGTCCGGGTCGCGCACCGCGTCCTTGACGATGCGCCAGGGCTGCTGGCGGCGCGACTGGGCGGCGAGGCGGCAGTTTTCGAGCACCGAGAACTTCGGAAAGATGTTGGTGCGTTGGTAGCTGCGGCCAATGCCGACCCGCGAACGCTGGTGGTTCGACAGGCCGGTGATGTCCTTGCCGCCGAGCAGGATGCGGCCTTCGCTGGGGGGCAGGTCGCCCGACAGCATGTTGATGCAGGTGGACTTGCCGGCGCCGTTGGGGCCGAGGAGGGCGTGCAGGGTGCCGCGCTCGAGGGTCAGGTTGACGTTGCTGTTGGCCGTGAGGCCGCCGAAGCGGCGGGTCAGTTTTTCGGCGACAAGAAGGGCCTCTCGCTGTGGGGTGGCGTGGCTCATTTTTCTTCTCCGGTCATGGCGCGCTTGAGGCGGGCGGGAATGGCCGACAGGCCGCCCGGCAAAAAGAGCACCGCGGCAACGATGGCCAGGCCCATGGCCAGTTGCCAGTGCTTGGTCCAGGCACCGAAGGCTTCCTGCATGGCGGTGAAGGCGAAGGCACCGGCGATGGCGCCGACCAGGTTACCCATGCCGCCGAGGATGACCATCAGCAGCACGTTGCCGGACTGGTGCCAGGCCAGCAGCTCCGGCGTGACGAAGCCGGACAGCACGGCGTACAGAAAGCCCGCCACGCCGGCCAGCGCACCGGCCAGCGTGAAGGCTGCCAGCTTGTAGTAGAAGGTGGCGTAGCCCAGCGACAGCATGCGGTGCTCGTTGCTGCGGATGCCGATCAGCACGCGGCCGAAGGGCGAGCGCAGCACCAGCTTGAGCACGCCATACACGGCCACCAGTGCGGCGACGATGAAGTAGTAGAGCTGGCCGGGCTCGTTGAGATCGAACGGTGCCCAGCCGGCGATGGCGGCATCCGGTTTGAAGTTGATGTTCACCCCGTCGGAGCCGCCACCCAGGTTGGTGTCGTGGAACAGGAAGAACACCATCTGGGCGAAGGCCAGCGTCACCATGATGAAATAGATGCCCTTGGTGCGCAGCACGAAGAGGCCGATGACGAAGGCCGCCAGACCGGCCGCGATGATGGCCGCCGGCAGGGCCAGCCACAGGCTCGCCGGGTCGTACTTGGGGGTGATCATGGCCACCGCGTAGGCGGCAATGCCGAAATAGGCCGCGTGGCCAAAGCTGACCAGCCCGGTAAAGCCGACCAGCAGATCAAGGCTCATCGCGAAGATGGCCAGCACCAGGGTCTTGGCCACCAGCTCCACGTAAAAGTCGGAGCCGAAGGACGGGAAGGCCAGCAGGGCCGCCAGCAGCAGCGGCAAAATCAGGCGTTGGGAAGTCGGGTTCATCGCTTCAGCCTTTCTTCAGGATGCCTTCGGGGCGCCACAGGAGCACCACGGCCATCACCAGGTAGACGATCAGGCCGGCAAAGTCGGGCAGCAGCACCTTGCCGAAGGTGTCGGCAAAACCGATGATCAGCGCGGCGATCAGCGCACCCCACACCGAGCCGATGCCGCCGATGACGACGATCACGAACGAGATGATCAGCACCTGGCTGCCCATGCCCGGAAACACCGAGGAGATCGGCGCTGCCAGCATGCCGGCCAGCGCGGCGAGGGCCACGCCCAGGGCGAACACGGTGCGGTAGATGCGGTTGATGTCGATGCCCAGCGACTGGACCATGTCGCGGTCGTGGCTGCCGGCGCGGATCATCATACCCAGCCGGGTGCGCTGGATCAGCCAGTACAGGCCAACCGCCAGTACGATGCACACCGCCGAGATGACCAGCCGGTACACCGGGTAGCTGAGGGTGTCGTTGAGCGGGATCGAGGCGGCGAAGATCTCCGGCACCGGAATGCCGTGCACGTCGTCGCCGAGCAGCAGGCTGCGCACTTCCTCGAAGATCAGGATCAGCCCGTAGGTGAGCAGCACTTGTTCCAGGTGGTCGCGCTTGTAGAGGTGGGCGAAGAGCAGGGCTTCGAGCGCCGCGCCAAAGGCCAGGGCCAGCGGAATGCCGAGCAGGATGGCGACGAAGAAGTTGCCGGTCAGGCTGGTCAGCGCGAAGGCCAGGTAGGCCCCGATCATGTAGAAGCTGCCGTGGGCCAGGTTGATGATGCCCATGATGCCGAACACGAGGGTCAGGCCGCTGGCTACCAGAAATAGCAGCAGGCCGTACTGCAGCGCGTTGAGCGACTGGATCAGGAAGGAATAAAAGTCCATGCGAGTCCCCCTCCCGGCACCCGCGAGGGGTGCCAGGATCGGTTTTGACGACGGGATTACTGAGGTGCCCGGGGCTTACAGCTTGCAGCCGCGGGCCGGGTCGGCGAGGGACTTCTCGGGGGTGTCGATCACCTTGTTCTCGCGGCCTTCAACCTTGCGCAGGTAGATGTTCTGCACCGGGTTGTGGGCCTTCGAGAAGGTGAAGGGGCCGCGCGGGCTGTCGATCTTGGCGGTTTCCATGGCCTTGATCAGTTCGGCGCGTTTGCTGGTGTCGCCCTTGACCGCCGTGAGGCCGACGTTGAAGGCCTGGGCGGCGTCGTAACCCTGGACGGCGTAGACATCCGGCTGGGCCTTGTAGCTCTTGGCGTAGTTGAGGCGGAAGGCGTTGTTCCTGGCGCTGTCGAGGCCGTCACCGTAGTGCAGGGTGGTCAGGAGGCCCTGGCTGGCTTCGCCCATGGCGTCGATGGTGCCGTCGGTAAGAAAGCCCGAGGCGTACAGCGGGATGGAGTTCTTGAGGCCCGCCGCGGCGTAGTCCTTGGCGAACTTGGCGGCGCCGCCACCGGCGAAGAAGACGTACACCGCGTCCGGCTTGAGGGAGGCGATCTCGGTCAGGAAGGGCTGGAATTCGACGTTGGGGAAGGGCAGGGTCATGTCCTTCAGCACCTTGCCGCCGCCTTTTTCGAAGGCTTCCTTGAAGCCATCGACGGCCTGTTGTCCGCCGGCGTATTTCCAGGTGAGGGTGACGACCTTCTTGTGGCCCTTGGCGGCCATCACCTTGCCCATGGCGTAGGAGGGTTGCCACATGCTGAAGGAGGTGCGGAACAGGTTGGCGTCGCACAGGGGGCCGGTGAGTTCGTCGGCGCCGGCGTTGGGGACGATCATCAGGGTCTTGTTCTCGCGGGCAACCTTGGACATGGCCAGGGCCACGCCGGAGTGCACGGTGCCGACCAGCACATCCACGTTGTCGCGCTTGACCAGCTTCTTGGCGTTTTCGGTGGCCTTGGCGGGGTCGGACTCGTCATCGACCACGAAGTACTCCACTTCGCGGCCACCCAGCTTGCCGCCGTTCTCGCTGACGAACTGCTTGAAGCCGTTGGTGATGGCATTGCCGAGCGAGGCGTAGGTGCCGGTGTAGGGCAGCATCAGGCCGACCTTGACCTTATCCTGTGCCTGGGCGAGGCCGGCGGCGCTAAGGGCTGCGGCGGCGAGCAGTACGTGGCGGGTGAAACCTTTGAGTGTGGTTTTCATCTTTGTCTCCTCCTTGTTATGGGTACTACCAGGCGCTGCCGCGGTTGGCGGCAAAGGCGGTGTTGATGACGTCCCAGTCATCAAGGGTCAGGCTCTTCTCGGCCCGTGGAATGACCAGGTTTTCTTCCTTGCCCATGTGGTCCCAGGTGAACTCGGCGTAAGCCGTGAGGGCCTGGTCAAAGGCCTCGAAGCTGCCGCCGTCGCGCCAGGCGCCGAGCTTGCGGCGCAGGGCTTCGAGGAGCTCTCCGCCTTCTTCGTGCTGGGCTTCGAGCACGTCGAGGATGGCGGCGGCTTCCGGGTCGCGCTGACGCAGCAGGCGGAACAGGTAGTCGTTTTCCTTGGGGTGATGGACTTTCTCGGGCACCGCTTCGATGTAGTCGAACATGGCGGTGAAGAGGGCGAAGTCGGCCTCTTCGGTGCCTGCGCGAACCTTGGCAATGTGGTCGAGCAGGCCCTTGAGGACGGAGGCGATGGAGCGGTGCTCGTCGCGGATGATGGTGATGGCGTTGTGCATGGTGTCTGGTCCCTGGGTTCCGCGGCGGGCTCAGGCGCTGCGCGCGCGCAGCTTGAAGCGCTGGATCTTGCCGGTGGCGGTCTTCGGCAACTCGGCGACGAACTCGAACCAGCGCGGGTACTTGTAGGGGGCGAGGCAGCCCTTGACGTGGGCCTTGAGCTCGGCGGCCAGCTCGGGCGTGGCGTCGATGCCGGGCTTGAGCACGATGTAGGCGATCGGCTTGATCAGCTTGTCGTCGTCTTCCTTGCCCACCACGGCGGCTTCGAGCACGGCTTCGTGGCCGATGAGGGCGGATTCGACCTCGATGGGCGACACGTAGATGCCGCTGACCTTGAGCATGTCGTCGCTGCGGCCGGCGTACACGTAGTAGTCGTCGGCGTCCTGGTGGTACTTGTCGCCGCTGCGGGTCCACCCGCCGAGGAAGGTGTTGCGGGTCTTCTCGCGGTTGTTCCAGTAATAGGCCGCGCTGCTCGGGCCGGCGATGTGCAGCTCGCCGGCTTCGCCCGGGGCGACGGGCTTGCCGTCCTCGTCCACCAGACGCACGTCGTAGCCCGGCACCGGCTTGCCGGTGGTGCCGTAGCGCACGTCGCCAAGGCGGTTGGACAGGAATATGTGGAGCATTTCGGTGGAGCCGATGCCGTCCAGGATGTCGGTGCCGAAGTGGCGGGCCCAGCGCTTGCCGATTTCCTCCGGCAGGGCTTCACCGGCCGAGGCGCAGCGGCGCAGGGGGATTTCCTCCCGCGTCGGCAGGTCGGGGCTGGCCAGCATGGAAGCGTAGAGGGTCGGCACGCCGTAGAAGATGGTCGGCTTGTGCTTGCGGAGGCGGGCGAAGACGGCGTCCGGGGTCGGCCGTTCGGCCATCAGCACGGCGGTGGCGCCGACCGCCATCGGAAAAGTCAGGCCGTTGCCCAGGCCGTAGGCGAAGAACAGCTTGGCGGCGGAAAACACCACATCGCTCTCTTCGATGCCGAGGATCGGGCGGGCATACAGTTCGGCGGTCTGGATCAGGCTGGCGTGCACGTGCACGGTGCCCTTCGGCGCGCCGGTGGAGCCCGATGAGTACAGCCAGAAGCACGGTGCGTCGGCAGACGTTTCGACGGTGCTGAAGTCGTCCGAGGCGTAGGTGAGCAGCGCGGCGAGGGAGTCGTCGCCACGGCCGCCGGCAACGATGATGCGCTCGAGCGTCGGCACCTTGCCGAGCAGCGGCGTGAACAACGGCAGCAGGGCGCCCGATACCACCGCCACGCGGGCGCCGCTGTCGGTGAGCATGTATTCGTAGTCGCCCTGGGTGAGCAGGGTGTTGACGGCGATGGGCACCACGCCGGCACGGATGGCGCCGAGGAAGACCGTCGGAAAGTCGATGGTGTCGTGGACGCACATCAGCACGCGCTGCTCGGGCAGCACGCCGAGCTTGCCGAGGGCGTTGGCAAAGCGTGCCGAGCGGCGGGCCACGTCGGCGTAGGTGTAGCTGCCGTTGTCGTCGATGAAGGCGGGCTTGTCGGCCCGGCCGGCCTGCAGGTTGCGTGCGATGAGATCGTGCGCAGCGTTGTAGCGGCGCGGAATCTCGATCAGCGGTGGGCTCACCGAGTGATCGGCGGTGGAAAGTTCCGGCATCGTGTCTCCTCTGTTTTATGTACTGCTATGCCGTGCTTACAAGGTGCGGTGCGTCTTTCCCTGTGGGTCGGACTTCAGTCCGACTCTGCTCGCTGAAGCCGGGTCGTCGGCCTGAAGTCCGACCCACAAGGGAAGTGATGTTCAGCTCTTTGTGAACGTGATCTGTCCCTCCGGCAGCAGATACAGCACGTAGGCGCGGCCGTGGCTGACCGTCGGGCAGTGGGCGCTGCCGGGGCCATAGACCAGCCAGCCGGCCGGGGCGCCGTCGAAACGGGCGTCGCCCTCCAGCGGCATGATCAGGTCCACTTCACCGAGCGGGTGGACGTGGTGCGGGCCGGCCAGGTTTTCCATGTCCACGACATCGATGCTGTAGCCGTGGGTAGCCGGAGTCGGCTTGGCGATGCGGCCGTACTTGACGCCGCCGCCCTCATGCTTGCACAGCCAGCCTTCCGCCACGCCGACCTTGCAGGCGCTGACGATATCGGCAAACAGCGGCCCGCTGGCTGGGAAGGTTTCGTTCAGGAAGGCTTCGAGCTGCTTGTCCACCGGCTTGCCGGCAATGGCGGCGGTGACGGTGGAAACGAGTTCGACAAAGGCTTGGGGATTCACGGGAGTCTCTCCTGGATAAGTCGGGGTGTCAGGCCGTCAGCAGGGCGGCGTCGGCGGCATTGACCGACAGCTGCGCCAGCAGGGCCGGATCGCCCTGCACCACGAAGCGCCGGTGATACATCAGCAGCGCGCGCAGTCCGCCCAGTTCCTCGCCACCACCGGCACGGCCGGGGCCGCCGTGGAGGCAGGTCGGCATCACGTTGCCGTGGCCGGTGTGCTGGTTGCCGATGCTGCCATTCACGACCAGGATGCGGCCGTGCAGATCGCCGATGGCCGGTACCAGTTCGCCCAGGAAGGCGCTGTCGGCGGAATACACCGATGCCACCAGCGAACCCTTGCCGCGGCGGGCGATGGCGATGGCATCCATGGTGTCGGTGTAGGGAATCAGCGTGGCCACGGGGCCGAAGACTTCGGTGTCGTGCACCTTTTTGGCGGCCAGGCCGGCGGCGCAATAAAGAAGCGTAGGCGGCACGAAGGCGGCGACGGCCGGATCGGCATCCACCGGCGTGAAGGCGGCCGGATCGCCACCGAAGATCACGTCACATTCTTCCTTCAGCGCGGCGATGCCTGCGAAGGCGGCGGCCTGCTGGGCCTTGCTGACCAGCGGGCCCATGCGCACGCCTTCGCTGCGCGGGTTGCCGACGCTGATCTTCGAGAGCTTGGCGGCGATGGCGTCGCCGAGGGCGCGGACGGTGGCGGCAGGGGCGAGGATGCGGCGGATGGCGGTGCACTTCTGGCCGGCCTTGACGGTCATTTCACGGACGACTTCCTTGACCATCAAGTCGAACTCGGCACTGCCGGGGGCGGCGTCGGGTCCGAGGATGGCGGAATTGACGCTGTCGGCCTCGATATTGACGCGAATTGAGGCGGCGACGACGCTCGGATGGGTGCGCATGCGTCGGGCGGTGTCGGCCGAGCCGGTGAACGACAGAACGTCGGTTTCGGCGACGTGGTCGAGGAGGTCGCGAGCCCCGCCGCAGACAATCGACAAGGCACCGTCGGGGAGCAGGCCGGCATTCACGACGTCTTCGACCATGCGCTGGGTCAGCCAGGCGGTGGGGGTGGCGGGCTTGACCAGCACCGGCATGCCCGACAGAAAGGCCGGGGCTGCTTTCTCCCACAGGCCCCAGGCCGGAAAGTTGAAGGCGTTGATGAAGATCGCCACGCCGGTTTGCGGCAGCAGGAAGTGCTGGCCCTGGAAAATGTCGGTCTTGGCCAGCGGCACCGGCGCGCCGTCTTTCAGGTGGCGGGCGTCGCCCAGGGCGCGGGCGGCGCGGGCGTAGCTCTTGAGGGTGAAGATCGCGCCATCCACGTCGGCGCTGGCGTCGGATTCGCTGGCACCCAGGTTGCGCAGGGAAATATCCAGGTAGTCGGCACGCTTGCTTTGCAGCAGCTCGGCGATCTTGCCGAGGAGGGCGCCGCGCTCGGCGTAGCTCAGGGCGCGCAGGGCCGGGCCGCCGGTCTGGCGCGCAAAGTCGAGGGCGGCGCCCAGGTCGAGGCCGTCGGCCGACACGCTGACCAGCGCTTCACCGGTAACCGGATCGAAAAGGGTCTGGCCTTCGCCGGCACCCGTTTGCCAGCTGGCGCTGAGATAGTTTGCGAGTTTCACCTTGTCTCCAGGGATTGTTCTGCTTGTATGTATATGGGGCGAGCGTTACAGGAACTTTGCTTCCTGTTGGTGCCGGCTCTTGGTGAGATAGAATACACCCGAGGTTTGGTCAGTCAAGCACTTTAGTGCATGTTGTTTTTCGGTTTACGGTTCTTTACTGCTGCTTTTTCTGGACAAACGTAGATATGAAGCCGCTTTAGGCTAATAAACATGCTTTTTAGTGCAGTCTGTAATTTCATAAAATGAGATATACCGCTTGACAGCGATATTTGTGTTGCACTATTGTTCATCTAACGGACGCAGTCTGCTGCGCATCGGTGAGTGTAATGAGTGACATCGAAGCATCCGGAGAACCGGTTGAAGTGCCGGCAAGTGGAGAAACAGCGCAGGTGGGAGATGCGGAATTTCTCCAGGCGCTGGGCCGGCGGGTCAGGGAAGTGCGGGACCGGCGGGGTGTGACCCGCAAGCTGGTGGCCCGGGAGGCGGAAGTATCCGAACGCCACCTGGCCCATCTGGAAGGCGGCGAGGGGAATGTGTCGATCGTGCTGCTACGGCGCATTGCCCAGGCCCTGAACGTGTCGCTGGTGGATTTGCTGGCACCGGACGCGGAGGACACGGTGGAAAAACGCCTGATCCGCCGCTTCCTGGAACGGCTGCCCCAGCACCGGCTGGAAGAAGTGGTGTTTCGCCTGATGCGGGATTTCGGGCACGAGGAGTCGGTACGGCGCAAGCGCATTGCCCTCATCGGGCTGCGTGGCGCAGGCAAATCGACACTCGGGGCGCGGCTGGCCAGTGAGTTGGGCGTGCCGTTTGTGGAACTGGCCCGGGAGGTGGAACGGGAAACCGGCATGCCGGTGAGCGAGATGTTGTCGCTCTATGGACAGTCGGGTTACCGGCGGATCGAGAAGCGCACGCTGGAGCGGGTCTTGAAGGCCAATGACCGGATGGTCATCTCCACGGGCGGCGGCATCGTCTCGCAGCAGGAGACTTTCGATTGCCTGCTGGGAAGCTGCTTCACGGTGTGGGTGAGGGCCCAGCCGGAGGAACACATGGCCCGCGTGGTGGCCCAGGGCGATTTGCGCCCGATGGCCGGCAACGACGAGGCGATGGAAGATCTCAAGCGCATCCTGGATGCGCGGGAGCCGATGTACGGCAAGGCGGACGCGGTGGTGGATACCTCTGGCGAAACCGTCGAGCAGAGTTACGTGAAACTAAAACATTTGTTATCGGGCTGAAGCCCGGCAGGAGGAGACAACGTGGAAGCTGTAGCTATCAAGAAGGAAGCAGTCGCCGTCGAGCGTGTGGATTACCAGGTCGACCCGTCCAGTTACAAGCACTGGCGGGTTGGCTTCGACGGCCCGGTCGCCACGGTGACCCTCGATATCAACGAAGACGGCGGCATTCGCCCCGGCTACAAGCTGAAGCTCAACTCCTACGACCTGGGCGTGGATATCGAATTCCACGATGTGCTCCAGCGCCTGCGCTTCGAGCACCCGGAAGTGCGCACGGTGGTGATCACTTCCGGCAAGCAGAAGATCTTCTGCTCCGGCGCCAACATCTACATGCTGGGTCTGTCGACCCACGCCTGGAAGGTCAACTTCTGCAAGTTCACCAATGAAACCCGCAACGGCATCGAGGATTCCAGCCAGTTCTCCGGCCTGAAGTTCATCGCCGCCTGCAACGGCACCACCGCCGGCGGCGGCTACGAAATGGCCCTGGCCTGCGACGAGATCGCCCTGGTGGATGACCGCAACTCGTCGGTCAGCCTGCCCGAAGTGCCGCTCTTGGGCGTGCTGCCCGGCACCGGCGGCCTGACCCGCGTGACCGACAAGCGCAAGGTGCGCCGCGACCATGCCGACATCTTCTGCACCATCTCCGAAGGCGTGCGTGGCCCGCGTGCCGTGGAATGGCGCCTGGTGGATGCAGTGGTCAAGCAGCAGCAGTTCGCCGAGCACATCCGCAGCCGTGCCCTCGAACTGGCCAAGCTGAGCGACCGTCCCGAAGGCGGCAAGGGCGTGGTGCTGACCCCGCTCAAGCGCGTCATCGACGACGCCGGCTACCACTACGAATTCGTCGATACGCAGATCGACGCCGCCGCCCGCACCGTGACCCTCACGGTCAAGGGGCCGGCTGCCGTCACCGCCCGCAACGTGGATGAAATCCTCGCCCAGGGCACTGCCTGGTGGCCGCTGCAGATGGTCCGCGAACTCGACGACGCCATCCTCAACCTGCGCACCAACCACCTCGACGTGGGCCTGTGGATCCTCAAGACCGAGGGCAACCCGCAAATCGTGCTCGACAGCGATGCGGTGCTCGACGCCCACAAGGACAACTGGTTCGTTCGCGAAACCATCGGCATGCTGCGCCGCACCCTGTCGCGCATCGACGTCAGTTCGCGCAGCCTCTACGCGCAGATCGAGCCGGGCTCCTGCTTTGCCGGCACGCTGCTGGAAATCGCCCTGGCGGCCGACCGCTCGTGGATGCTCGACACCACCGATGGCTCCGGCGTGAATACCGTCGGTCTGTCAGCGATGAACTTCGGCCCTTACCCGATGGCCAATGGCCTGACCCGCATCGACTCCCGCTTCTACAAGGAAGAGGCACCGATTGCTGCCATCAAGGCTGTCACCGGCAAACTCCTCAACCCCGCCGAGGCCCTGGCGCTGGGTCTCATCACCGCCGCCCCCGACGAACTCGACTACGCTGATGAAGTGCGTATTGCCATCGAAGAGCGGGCTGCCCTGTCGCCCGACGCGCTCACCGGCCTCGAGGCCAACCTGCGCTTCGGCATCTACGAGTCGATGAACACCCGCGTGTTCGGTCGCCTGTCGGCCTGGCAGAACTGGATCTTCAACCGCCCCAACGCGGTTGGCCCGAATGGCGCGCTGAAGCTCTTCGGCAGCGGCAAGCGCGCCCAGTTCGACTGGAGCCGCGTCTGACGCGCATCCCTCACTGAATTCCTGACCCGACCGCGCGGCAAGCCGTCCCCTTGCCGTTGCACCCGGCGCCTTGGCGCGGCGGGCAGGCCCTTGGCAGAAAACGAGCTCGAGTACCCGGCAGGGACTCGCTCGCCCAAAAATCCGGAGAAGACACCATGGCAATCGATTACAGCGAACGCATCCCGAACAACGTTGACCTGTCGAACAACAAGACCCTGCAGCGCGCCCTCGAAAACTGGCAGCCGGCATTCCTCGACTGGTGGGGCGACATGGGCCCGGAAGGCTCCCCCAACTACGACGTGTACCTGCGTACCGCCGTCAGCGTCGACCCGACCGGCTGGGCCCATTTTGATCACGTCAAGATGCCCGACTACCGCTGGGGCATCTTCCTGACCCCGCAGGAACAGAACAAGAAGATCACCTTCGGCGACCACAAGGGCGACGACGTGTGGCAGGAAGTGCCGGGCGAATACCGTTCGACCCTGCGCCGCATCATCGTCACCCAGGGCGACACCGAGCCGGCCTCCGTCGAGCAGCAGCGTCACCTGGGCCTGACCGCCCCGTCCCTGTACGACCTGCGCAACCTGTTCCAGGTGAACGTCGAAGAAGGCCGCCACCTGTGGGCCATGGTTTACCTGCTCCACGCCCACTTCGGCCGCGACGGCCGCGAAGAAGGCGAGGCGCTGCTCGAGCGTCGTTCCGGCGATGCGGACAACCCGCGCATCCTGACCGCCTTCAACGAGCAAACGCCCGACTGGCTGTCCTTCTTCATGTTCACCTTCTTCACCGACCGGGACGGCAAGTACCAGCTGGCTTCCCTGGCCGAATCGGCCTTCGACCCGCTGGCGCGTACCTGCAAGTTCATGCTCACCGAAGAAGCGCATCACCTCTTCGTGGGCGAACAGGGCGTCGGCCGCGCCATCCAGCGCACCTGCGAAGTGATGAACGAGCTGAAGACCGACGACGTGGCCCGCCTGCGTGCGGCTGGCGTCATCGACCTGCCGACGCTGCAGAAGTACATGAACTTCCACTTTAGCGTGACCAGCGATCTGTACGGTTCCGAAATCTCGTCCAACGCCGCCACGTACTACACCACCGGCCTGAAGGGGCGTTTCGAGGAAACCAAGCTCGACGACGACCACAAGCTCGACAACAACGAGTACGAAGTGATGGACGTGGCCGGCGACAAGATCCTGAGCCGCCACGTGGCCGCCCTCAGCGCCCTCAACGAGCGTCTGCGCGACGACTGGATCACCGACGTGCAGGCCGGCATGGACCGCTGGAACCGCATCGTTGCCAAGACCGGCGTCAACTTCAAGTTCACGCTGCCGCACAAGGGCTTCCACCGCAAGATCGGCATGTTCGCCGACGTGCATGTGGCCCCGGACGGCCGCTTGATCTCCGAAGCTGAATGGACCCACCAGCACCAGAACTGGCTGCCCACCGCCGACGACCGCCTGTACGTGCATTCGCTGATGGGCCGCGTCGTCGAGCCGGGCAAGTTCGCCGGCTGGATCGCGCCCCCGAGCCGCGGCATCAACAACCAGCCGGTCAACTTCGACTACGTCCGCTTCAACTAAGCCGCATTCCCTGTGGGTCGGACTTCAGTCCTACTCTAAGCGCCGACCCGCAGGATTTACACCCGAGGAAGAGACCATGAACGCGCCCCAAGAGCACGACATTGCCCGGCAACACCTGATCGATCCGGAAATCTGCATTCGCTGCAACACCTGCGAAGAGATGTGCCCGGTCGATGCGATCACCCATGATTCCCGCAACTACGTCGTCAAGTTCGACGTGTGCAACTGGTGCAACGCCTGCATCGGGCCGTGCCCTACCGGCGCCATCGACAGCATCCGCAACGTGCTGCGCGCCCAGCCCTTCAGCGTTGAAGAGCAGCTGACCTGGGACGTGCTGCCCGACACCCGCGAGCTGGACAGCATGCCGGTGTCGGCCGCGCCGTCGCCCGCCGGTTCTGAAACCCCGGCCGAAGTGCAGCAGATCACCGATGTCGCCACCGCCGGTCACGGCGGCCCGGCCCTGGCGCCCTGGTCGGCCTCGCACCCGTATGTGAACCTCTACAGCGCCAAGAACCCGGTCAGCGCCACCGTCACCGGCAACTTCCGCCTGACCGCCGAGGACGCCTCCAGCGACATCCACCACATCGTGCTGGATTTTGGCGCGACGCCCTTCCCGGTGCTCGAAGGCCAGTCCATCGGCATCATCCCGCCAGGGCTCGACGAGAACGGCAAGCCGCACCTCTTGCGCATGTATTCCGTGGCCAGCCCGCGCGACGGCGAGCGCCCGCATTACAACAACCTGTCCCTGACCGTGAAGCGCGTTGTCGAAGACCACGAAGGCCAGCCGGCCCGTGGCGTGGCATCGAACTACGTGTGCGACCTGGCCAAGGGCGACAAGGTGCAGGTCACCGGCCCCTACGGCTCCACCTACCTGATGCCCAACCACCCGGGCGCCTCGATCATGATGATCTGCACCGGCACCGGTTCGGCCCCGATGCGCGCCATGACCGAACGCCGCCGGCGCCGCATGGACATGAAGGAGGGCGGCGATCTGATGCTTTTCTTCGGCGCCCGTTCGCCCGGTGAGCTGCCGTACTTCGGCCCGCTGCAAAAACTGCCGGAGGACTTCATCGACATCAACTTCGCCTTCTCGCGCGTCCCCGGCGAGCCCAAGCAGTACGTGCAGGACCTGATCAGGAAGCGTTCCGACAAGGTCTTCCAGATGCTCAAGGACGACAACACCTACATCTACATCTGCGGCCTGAAGGGCATGGAAACCGGCGTGCTGGAAGCCTTCCGCGACATCTGCCGGGCCCACGGCGCCGACTGGGAAACCCTGCGTGGCGACATGCTCAGGAAAGCCCGCTTCCACATTGAAACGTATTGAGCGGCAGGGCATGACGCCTTCCGGCTCTTCTTTTTCCTCTTCCTTTCCTCGGAAGTTTTCGGGTGCGCCAGACGCACCCGTTTTTTATTGAGGTTCCTGCCATGAGCCGCACCGTTTACCTCTGCGACGCCATCCGCACGCCCTTTGGCCGTTATGGCGGCACCCTGTCTTCCGTACGTGCCGACGACCTGGCCGCGCTGCCCATCCGCGCCCTGATGGCGCGCAACCCGAACGTGGACTGGGGCGCCGTGGACGACGTGATCTTCGGCTGCGCCAACCAGGCCGGCGAAGACAACCGCAACGTGGCCCGCATGGCGGCGCTGCTGGCCGGGCTGCCGGTGGAAGTGCCGGGCACCACGGTGAATCGCCTGTGCGGTTCCAGCCTCGACGCCATTGGTATCGCCACCCGTGCCATTGCTTCCGGCGAGGCCGAATTGATGATTGCCGGCGGCGTTGAAAGCATGAGCCGCGCGCCCTTCGTGATGGGCAAGGCCGACAGCGCGTTCTCCCGCGCGGCGAAGATTGAGGACACCACCATCGGCTGGCGCTTCGTCAATCCGCTGATGAAATCCCTGCACGGTACCCACTCGATGCCCGAGACGGCCGAGAACGTGGCCGACGAATTCGGCGTCAGCCGCGCCGATCAGGATGCCTTTGCGCTGCGCTCCCAGCAGCGCTGGGCAGCGGCCAGCGAGCGGGGATTTTTCGACACCGAAATCGTGCCGGTGGACGTGCCCCGCAAAAAGGGCGAACCGGTCCGCTTTGCCGCCGACGAACATCCGCGCCCCGACACCAGCGCCGAGATGCTCGCCAAGCTGAAGGGCGTCGTGCGGCCCGACGGCAGCGTGACCGCCGGCAATGCGTCGGGTGTGAACGACGGTGCCGCCGCCGTGCTGCTGGCTTCCGAAGAGGCCGTTGCCCGCTACGGACTCACCCCCCGGGCGCGCATCCTCGGCAGTGCCGCCGCCGGCGTGCCGCCGCGCATCATGGGCATCGGCCCGGCGCCAGCCAGCCAGAAGCTGCTGGCGCGCCTCGGCCTCACCATCGAGCAGATGGACGTGATCGAACTCAACGAGGCCTTTGCCGCCCAGGGCCTGGCGGTGACGCGCCAGCTGGGGTTGCGTGACGACGACCCGCGGGTCAATCCGAATGGCGGGGCGATTGCCATCGGCCACCCGCTCGGCGCGTCCGGCGCCCGGTTGGTGACGACGGCGCTCAACCAGCTCGAAAGAAGCGGTGGGCGTTACGGCCTCGCCACCATGTGCATTGGCGTGGGGCAGGGCATCGCCCTGGTCCTGGAACGGGTTTGAGGAGAAAACAAAAATGAGACCGGAAGCCATCCAGATCATCAAGGACGAGCACCTGGCCATTGCCGCGGTGCTGTATTGCCTGCGCTACATCGTCAAGGAGGTGAAGGACGAGGGCAAGGCCCCCGACTTTGTGCTGCTGCGCGCCATCCTCGATTACATCGTGTCCTACCCGGACCGCTGGCATCACCCGAAGGAAGACAAGTACCTCTTTGCCGCCGTGCGCGCCCGCAGCCACGAGGCCGACGAACTCATCGCCCGCCTGGAAAAGGAACACCAGGACGGTTACCCGATGGTCGAAGACCTGAAGACCCAGCTCATTGCGTGGCAACAAGGGCAGGTGGGCGCGCAGGACGCGTTCTGCGCGACAGTGGCCCGCTATCTCGAACTGGAGTGGGGCCACATGCGCACCGAGGAAGACCTGCTGATGCCGATTGCCGAGCGCACCCTGACGGCGGACGACTGGGTGGCGATCAACACCGCCTTCCGCGAGAACGACAACCCGCTCTTCGGCATCAAGCCGAAGGAGGAAGCGGAACTGCTCTACCAGCGCATCCTGAGCCTGGCGCCGGCACCGATCGGCTATGGTCCGGCGCGTTAAGAGGCAATGCCTGGGGTGTGTGAAGCGGTGCGCAGCTTCACACGCTTTCTTGAAAACCAGGTGACGCCAAAACGTAATCCTTCTCAAGTAAACGGCAGTATTGCCGTAGCCATGCACCACTTAGGGTGCCTTAATCCGGAGGGTAGTCTTCGGACCTCAGCACATCTCTTCCATCATCTGTGCGAGGATCGAACCGATGGATGCTGTTCATTCCTGCCTTTCCGCCCACGCCTGCGCACCCGATGCGGTTCAGGCGGTGCGTGAGTTTCATGCCGGCGTGGCCCAGTCTGACATGGCGCTGGTGTTGTTTTTCTGTTCCAGCCGTTACGATCTTGATGCCCTTGCCGGGGAAATGAAGGCCTGCTTCGGTGATGTAACGGTGGTCGGTTGCACAACGGCCGGCGAGATCGGTCCGGCCGGCTACCTGGATAACAGCATTTCCGGTGTCAGTTTTTCCGCGCAGCACTTCTCGGCGGTAGCTGGCATACAGAAGAATCTCCAGGATTTCGACATCGACGTCGGTCGCCGTTTTGCCTACGCCCTGCGGGAAAGTCTTGAGACGAGGACGCTGGAAGCGGCGTCCAGCAGCGGTTTTGCACTGTTGCTGGTGGATGGCTTGTCGGTCAAGGAGGAACTCGTGGCGCGGGCTTTCCAGGACGGGATCGGTGAATTTCCCCTGGTCGGCGGTTCAGCGGGGGATGGCCTCGACTTCGGGCAGACCCGGGTCTATTGCGACGGCACCTTTCACGATGACAGTGCGCTGTTGGTGCTGGCCAGGACCAGCTTTCCGGTTCATCCCTTCAAGACCCAGCATTTCAGCTGTCTGGCCGAGCGCCTGGTGGTGACGGAGGCTGATGCGGCACGCCGCATCGTCAAGGAAATCAACGGGCTCCCGGCGGCTGCCGAATATGCCCGGCTGGCGGGGGTGACGGTGGAGTCACTGAGCCCCCACGCCTTCGCCGCCTCACCGGTGGTTGTGGTGATTGACGGTACCGATTATGTCCGCTCGATCCAGAGTGCCAACCCCGACGGCAGCCTGACTTTTTATTGCGCCATCGAGGAGGGTCTGGTTTTTCGCGTGGCCTGTTGTACCGATTTGCTGGCCAACCTGGAGCAGGCGGTTGTGCAGATTCACAACACTGTCGGGACTCCCCAGCTTGTGCTGGGCTTCGACTGCATTCTCCGCAATCTCGAGATGTGTCAGGGAGGGCTCAAGGACGCCATCGGCGGGGTATTCATGCGTGAGCATTTCGTGGGCTTCAGTACTTATGGCGAGCAGCTTTGGGGCGTGCACGTTAACCAGACCCTGACTGGCCTGGCGATTGGCGGAACGCAGGAGCATGTCCATGGCTGAACGTCTGGAACCCCAGGGCGAAGACGCCATGCGTGCCGAGATTTTGCGTCTGGGCAAGGTCGTCAAGGCACTGATGAACCGTGCCGAGCAGGCCATGAACGAGCAGACCAGCAGTTTCGGCATGTTCCAGAACACCCTGGCGCTGGAGCAGCAGGTTCGCCGCCGTACCCGTGAGCTGGAAATCGCCCTCCGCGAAAACGAGACAATGAATCGTGACCTGCAGGGGGCCAAGGCCCGGATGGAGCAGGAGATAGAAGAGCACAAACAGACCCAGGTCGCGCTGGAGAAGGAAAAGGAAGAGCAGAAGGTCCTGATCAACAAGCTGGAGGATGCCCATTGTCAGTTGCTGCAATCGGAAAAGCTGGCCTCCATCGGGCAACTGGCGGCGGGCGTCGCCCATGAGATCAATAACCCCATCTGCTTCGTCAATGCCAATCTCAGCAGCCTCAAGGACTATGCCGGAAAATTGCTGACGATGCTGGATGTCTACGAATCCTGCGATGTCCTCCTTCAGCAGGATCCGGCCATCGCCACGCGTTTGCAGCAGGCACGCAAGGCGTCGGACATTGATTTCGTGCGCAGCGATATTGGCCCCCTGATTGCCGAATCCCTGGAAGGTACCGAGCGGGTGCGGATCATCGTCCAGGATCTGCGTGATTTTTCGCGTGCTGGCGAGGCTGTGTGGGAGTGGGCCAATATCCACACCTGCCTGGACAGCACTCTCAATGTGGTCCGCAATGAAATCAGGTACACGGCCGAGGTGGTCCGCGACTATGGCGTGCTGCCCCAGGTGGAGTGCTTTCCGTCTCAGCTCAACCAGGTTTTCATGAACCTGCTGGTGAATGGTGCGCAGGCGATTGTCGGGCAGGGCACCATCACGATTCGCACCGGGACGGAAGGTAACCAGGTATGGGTGGCCATCAGCGATACCGGCGCCGGTATCGCACCGGAGAACATGGCCCGGATTTTTGACCCGTTTTTTACCACCAAGCCGGTGGGCAAGGGCACCGGGCTCGGCTTGTCCCTTTGCTACGGCATTGTCGAGCGCCATGGCGGGCGGATCGATGTGCGTACCGCCGTGGGCCAGGGGACGACCTTCACGATCTGGCTACCGGTGCAGAGGACGCCGCTCAAGGATTGAGTCGCGTGGCCTAGGCCATGCGCCAGGTGCGACGCCCGGCCTGCTTGGCGGCGTACAGGGCTGCGTCGGCCCGCGCCATCAAGGCGTCGCCGTTGTCGGCATGGCGGGGAAACAGGCTGACGCCGATGCTGCAGGAAATTTCGATGCTGTGTTCGCCGATGCTGAAGGATTCCGTCAGCAGGGTGAGGATTTTTTCTGCCACCGTAGCCGGCACATCGTTACGGTGCAGGTCGGGCAGAACGGCGATGAATTCGTCGCCGCCGATCCGCGCGACGGTATCTTCTTCCCGCAGGCAGCCCTTCAGGCGTCGCGCCACTTGACGGAGCAGTTCGTCGCCGGTGGCATGCCCATATTCATCATTTACCGGCTTGAAGCGATCGAGGTCGATGAACAGGACCGCCACGGCTGTCTGCTTGCGATGAGCCTGGGCGATGGCCCGATTGAGGCGGTCTTCGAGCAGCTTGCGCTTGGCCAGGCCGGTCAGTTCATCGAAGTTGGCCTGGCGCCAGACCGCGTCGGCCGCCCGCTTGCGGTCGGTGATGTCGCTGAACAAGGCCACGTAGCGCCGCCCGCGGCCGGGCCCCTCGGCAACAATGCTGATGCGCAGCCAGGCAACGTAGATCCGCCCATCCTTGCGGCAGTTGCTGATTTCTCCTTCCCAGTGCCCTTCCTGCAGCAGGTGCTGCCACATGGTGGTGAAGAAATCGGACTCGTGGATGCCCGACGACAGCATCGATGGATTTCGGCCCAGGACTTCCCCGGGCGGGTAACCGGTGAGCACCGAGAATGCCGGATTGACGGCAATGATGCGGTTGTCCATGTCGGTTACCAGAATCCCTTCGCTGGCCACATCGAACACCGACTGTGCCACCCGCAGGGACTCCTCGGCTTCCACCAGCTGGGTGATGTCGGAAAACGACAGGACGGCCGCGGCATTGTCGGTCTGGTCGGCATGCAGCAAGGGGCGGCTGCTGACGATGATCCAGGCGCGCTCTCCGCACGGCCTGAGAATGCCGAGGGCCACATGGTTGAGATATTCGCCGCGCGCTGCACGTCTCGAGGGGAATGCGTCGGGCTCCAGTCGCTTTCCGTCTGCGCCGAGAATCACGTAGCGCCCGGCCTGCAGGCCTTCGACATCGACACCGAGGATGGCCAGCGCCGCATCGTTCCAGGCTGAAAAGCTGCCGTCGCTCCGGATTACGATGACACCCTCGGCAATGGTCAGGAACAGGCTGCGATGCAACTCCTCGCTGGCGGCGAGACGTTGTTCCAGCTCGTGGCGGGCGGTGACATCGTGGACGATGGAAAACAACAGGGTCTGTCCCTCCACCTCGACGGGGCCGGAATAGACCTCCACGTCACGCTCGGCGCCGGAGGCCAGGCGATGGCGGAAATTGAAGAAATTGCGCTGCTCTAGAAATGCCTTGCGCATCTCGGCCTTTACCGCATCGGCCGACAGACAGTTCAGATCGGTGATGTGCTTGCTCAGAAGGGCTTGTCGTGAGTAGCCGTAATAATCGGCGGCCGCAGGGTTGGCATCGACGATGCGCCCGCTTTCGGGGTCAATCACCAGTTTGACCGACGCGTTTTTCTCGAAGAAGGAGCGGTGGCGGATCTCGCTGGCGCTCAGGCACTGCTGCTGGCGGGCAGCCCGTAGCAGCAGGATCGAGACAAAACCCGCCAGTATGAGGATCAGCCCGCTGCCCAGCGCGGCGCGAAAGCGGCTGCTGTCGATTTCCTGCTCGATGGTGTCGAGGAGCGGGGCTTCGTCGAGCCCCACATTGATGATCACCGGGTAGCTGTGGCCGTGCTGCCAGGCGTAGGTCCGGTTGATCCTGTCGAAAGCGGCAGTCACCCGGAAGGTGCCGCGGGGGGCTGCGTCTGCCTGTAGAAAAGGGCGTTCGGGCGGAACCGACTTGCCCATGGCTTCCTCGAGTTTCGGCGTACGCGTCAGGTAAGCCCCGTCGGTACGGAACACCGAGATGATGTTGCTGCCGCTCAGTGCCATCTGCCGGTGGGTACTGGCCAGGTATTGGGGCGCCAGCGACAGGACCATCACGCCGGCGAACTTTCCCTTCTTGAGGATGGGGCGGGTCAGCTGGATCGACCACAGGCCCGAGGCACGACCGAGCACCGGATGACTGATGTACAGCGTATCTGAGGTGGTGCCGAGGTGAGCCTTGAAATGCTCCCGATCACCGAGATAGATGGGCGCAGCGCGGCTGATGCTCGACCATGTCAGATAGCCATCGGCATCGATGACGGCGATCTGGACGATGGATGCGGGGGGAAAGTGGTCGTGGATGGTTTTGACATTGCCCTCGAGCGGCTTGCCGGACACATATTCATCGCGCACCCGGCGCAGGGCGAAGTCGGCCATGCGGATGACCGCCTCGGTTTGCCCGGCGACCGCGCTGCTCAGTTCTTCGGCGCGTAATTCCAGCTGGGCGAAAGACTTGTTGCGCAGCCGATCGGTGGACAGTTCAAGCCGCCAGGCGTAAATGCCCACGGCCAGCAAGGCCAGCGCCATGGTGAGCGCGGCCAGCAGATGCAGGCGCGAGGTGTGCAGGGGCGCGTTAGGGCGGTGCAGCATCACAAACGCACAGCCTTACAGGGAAGGCGTCAGGCCAACGCCGTTGCGGATCATGTCCACCATTTCGGAGGCGAGTTCCTGCGGGCTGTGGCGGCCCGGGCGATACCACAGGTACACCCAGTTCATGCTTCCCAGCAGGGACAGGCGCAACAGCGAGCGGTCGGTGCCGGGCTTGAGCGGCAAGGCCTTGATCAGCTCGCGAAAGACTTGCTCGTATTCTTCGCGGAAGGGCTGGACCCGTGCCAGCAGGGCTTCGTTGCTCACGAAGGCCAGGCTGGTGCCGGTGATGCGGTCTACTGGCGAGCCTTCGACGAGGCCATGCACGTGCACTTCACAGGCCCGGCGCAAACGCTCCCACGGGTCGTCGAGACCCTCGCCGGCGGCCCTGGCGCGCTTCAATACGCGCCGGAAACCCTCCCGGTGCACGGCGATGTAGAGCTCTTCCTTCGAGTCGAAGTGGTGGTAGATCGAGCCGGGCAGCAGGCCGACCCGGCTGGCGATGTCGCGGATCGAGGTGCGGTCGTAACCCACGCTGCTGAACAGCTCGGCGGCGGCGTTGATGATGATCTCGCTGCGCTCGAGGGGTTCGACACGTTGCTTGCCGCTGCTGCTGCGCGGCCGCCGCAAACCGGCGGTAACCGTACTGCGCTCCAGCAGCCGGCGCTGGCTGTCGGTAAGCATCTGGACGCCGCTACCCGATTTGGCCATCAGTGCCTTGAGGCGCTTCACGGTGGTTTCCAGATCGTGCTTTTGCAGAATGTAGCGGACGCCGGACGGCGAAATCTCGTAACCCTCGTCGCGCAGGCGCTTGGCCACGGCCGCCTGACCGAGCTCGGGTTCGCGGCGCGCCAGTTCGAGAATTGCGGATTCGCTGTCGTTTGTAGGGAGTGTTTCGTGCTGCTCTGCCATCTGAAGACCTTTCCAATTCCCCGAGTTTAATGCAGAGCGCCTGTGGAAGCCCCATTTTCCGGGAAGGACGCCTCTCTCCAGCCATCTCCTACGGCTTTTTCGAATGCCTGTTCGGCACAATTCTATACTAATTAGTTGAACTAACGTTTGACAGGGTAGTTTGTCGACGGTAGAGTAGCTTCACGCTGACAAGTAGAGGCAGCGCCTGCCGGAAAAGAGTGGCTCAAGCCGCCGTCCGGTTCCACATCGCAGGAATGTGAGGAGACACAAGAATGAGCCCGAGACTTCACTCTCACCGGGCCGGAACATCGAGCTTTCTGGTCGTTCAGGCCGGCGCGGAATCGCACAGCAGTGCGGCATCCGCTCCTGGCGCCTGCAGGGCGGGGAGGATCTGATGGATCTGGACATTGCGCTGATCCTGACCCAGGACGGCATCACCACCGGCGCTGTTTACGCCCTGCTGGCCATCGCCCTCGTGCTGGTGTTCGCGGTTACCCGGGTGATCTTCATTCCCCAGGGCGAATACGTCGCCTACGGGGCGCTCACCATGGCCATGCTGCAGCAGGGCAAGGTGCCCGGCACCCTGTGGCTGCTGGTCGCCATGGGCGCTTTCGCCGCGCTGCTCGATGGCATCCGGGTGATGCGTGGCGGCGCCCGCAGCGGGCTGGCGGCCAGTCTGGGCTGGACTGTGGCCTACCCGCTGGCACTGGCTGCGCTGCTCTACGCGATGCCGGCGACCCAGTCGATCATCGTGCAGGCGGCTCTTACCCTGGCGATTCTGGTGCCGCTTGGCCCGCTGATGTATCGCCTGGCCTACCAGCCGGTGGCCGAAGGCTCGGTACTGGTCTTGCTGATCGTGTCGGTGGCCATTCATGTGTCGATGGTCGGCCTCGGGCTGCTCTTCTTCGGCGCCGAAGGCTCGCGTACGCCGGCTTTCTCGGATGCCCAGTTCAGCGTCGGGGCGCTGGCGATCAGCGGCCAGCAGGTGTGGGTGGTTGTCGCCTCGGCGGCACTGATCGTCGGGCTGTGGCTGTTCTTTGACCGCAGCCTGTACGGCAAGGCTTTGCGTGCCACTGCCATCAACCGCAACGGGGCGCGCCTGATGGGCTTCTCACCGGTTTTTGCGGGCAAGCTGACCTTCGTGCTGGCGGCTTTCATCGGGGTGCTGTCCGGCATCCTGATCGCCCCGCTGACCACCATCTATTACGACACGGGCTTCCTGATCGGCCTGAAGGGTTTCGTCGCCGCGATCATCGGCGGCCTGGCCAGCTACCCGATTGCCGCCGCCGGTGCGCTGCTGGTGGGGGTGCTGGAATCCTTCTCATCCTTCTGGGCCAGTGCCTACAAGGAAGTCTTCGTATTCACGCTGATCATCCCGGTGCTGGTCTGGCGTTCCCTGACGAGCCATCACATCGAGGAGGACGAATGAGCGCCCCCAACCGTCAAGCGGCCGTGCTGCCCGCCGTGGATGTCGCCCGCTCCGGCGCGGCTTCCGTGCTCAGCAGCCGCAACATTCTTGTCGCCTTCGTGGCCGTGCTGGCGATTGCGCCGGTGCTGCTGCCGGAGTTCTACATCACGCTGCTCAACTACATCGGGCTGGCGGCCATGGTGGCCCTCGGGCTGGTGCTGCTTACCGGCGTGGGTGGCCTGACCAGCTTCGGGCAGGCGGCCTTCGTCGGCGTCGGGGCCTACACCACCGCCGTGCTGACCACCTCGCAGGCACTGCCGGCGTGGCTGGCCTGGGCTGGCTCGCCGTGGCCGGCGCTGGCGGTGGGCTTGCTCATCACCGCCACGGTGGCGCTGATCCTCGGCTCGCTGACCCTGCGCCTGTCGGGCCATTACCTGCCGCTGGGCACCATCGCCTGGGGCATCAGCCTGTACTTCATGTTCGGCACCATGGAAACCCTCGGTGGGCATTCCGGCCTGTCGGGCATTCCGCCGATCAACCTGTTCGGCTGGGTGATGGATGAAGGGCGGGAGATCTTCTATCTAATCTGGGCTTTCCTGCTGGTTGCCGCGCTGACCACCGAGAATCTCCTCGATTCCCGCGAAGGTCGCGCCATCCGCGCCCTCAAGGGCGGCATGGTGATGGCCGAGGCGATGGGCGTGGATACCTCCCGCTCGCGCATGGTCATCTTCGTGATCGCCGCGATGCACGCGGCGGCGGCCGGCTGGCTGTATGCCCACCTGCAGCGCTTTGTGAATCCGTCGCCCTTCGGCGTGCATGTGGGTATCGAATACCTGTTCATGGCGGTGGTGGGCGGAGCAGGGCAGGTGTGGGGGGCGATTGCCGGTGCCGGCGTCATCACCATCCTCAAGCAGTGGCTGCAGGACTGGCTGCCCAAGGTGTTCGGCGCGTCGGGCAACTTCGAGACGATCATTTTCGGCTTGATGATGGTGGTGATCCTGCAGCGTGCCCGCGACGGCCTGTGGCCGCTGCTGGCCAGACTGGTGCCGGCCCGCGGCACGACCCGCGTCATTGATGCGAGTGCCGAGCCCCTGCCACGCAAGGCCATGCCGGCCGCCGGCGAGGTGATCCTCGAAGCCAAGAACGTGACCCGCCGCTTTGGTGGCCTGGTGGCCAACAACGACATGAATCTGCATGTTGAGGCCGGCGAGATCCTGGCCCTGATCGGCCCCAACGGTGCCGGCAAGAGCACCATGTTCAACCAGCTTTCCGGTGTCGATACGCCCACCTCCGGCGAAGTGCTGTTTCGCGGCAAGTCGATTGCCGGGCATGGCTCGCGGGAGATCGCCCACCTGGGCATGAGCCGCAGCTTCCAGCACGTACGCCTGCTGCCGAAGATGAGCGTGCTCGAAAACGTGGCCATCGGCGCCCACCTGCGCGGCACCAAGAGCGTGCTGCCGTCCGCCTGGCGCCTCGACCGGGTCGAGGAGGCCCGGATCCTGCGCGAAGCGGCCTTCCAGATCGAACGGGTGGGTCTTGGCGAGTTCATGCACGCCGAAGCCGGCAGCCTGGCCCTGGGCCAGCAGCGCATCCTCGAGATCGCCCGGGCGCTGGCTTCCGATCCCTGCCTGCTGCTCCTCGACGAGCCTGCCGCCGGCCTGCGCCTTAAAGAGAAGCAGGCCCTCGGCGAGCTGATGAAGAAGCTGCGCGGCGAAGGCATGGCGATTTTGCTGGTGGAGCACGACATGGACTTCGTGATGGGCCTGGTGGATAGGGTGGTGGTGATGGAATTCGGCCAGAAGATCGCCGAGGGGCTGCCTGACGAAGTGCAGAAGAACCCGCGCGTGCTGGAAGCCTATCTCGGGGGAGTGGAGTGATGCAGACGAATACCCGCAACGTCCTCGAGGTGAGCAATCTCAGCGTTGCCTACGGCAAGGTCGAGGCCCTCACCAACGCCAGCATCAAGGTTGGCGAAGGGCAGATCGTCACCGTCATCGGCCCCAACGGCGCCGGCAAGACGACCATGCTGTCGGCCATCATCGGCCTGCTCAACTCCAAGGGGCAGGTGAGCTTTGACGGCAAGCTGGAAGTGGTACCCGACGTGGAACGCTTGGTCGCCGGCGGCATGAGCCTGGTGCCCGAGAAGCGCGAACTCTTCGGCGAGATGAGCGTGGAGGACAACCTGGAACTGGGTGCCTTTCACCGCTATCGCAGCGGCGACCGCAAGTACCGGGACACCATGGAAGAGGTCTACGACATCTTCCCGCGCCTCAGGGAACGCCGCGTCCAGATGGCCGGCACCCTGTCGGGGGGCGAACGCCAGATGCTCGCCGTGGGCCGTGCGCTGATGGCCAAGCCCAAGCTGCTGATGCTCGACGAGCCCAGCCTCGGCCTGGCGCCGCTGATCACCCGCGAGATCTTCCGCATCATCGCCGAGCTGCGCCGCCGCGGCGTGTCGATCCTGCTGGTCGAGCAGAACGCCCGCGCCGCGCTGGCGGTGGCCGACTACGCCTACGTGCTGGAAACCGGCTCGGTGGCGATGGAAGGCCCGGCCGACCAGCTGCGCGATGACCCGCGGGTCATCGAGGCCTACCTCGGGCTGGGCGGAAAACACCAGGACATGCTGGCCACGTGATTGCCCTTGTGGGTCGGACTGAAGTCCGACCCACAGGAAACAAGGATTGCCCCGCTTAAAAGGGGAACGGCAACTGAAGTCGAATGAACAAGAAGCCGGGCGGCAACCGCCGACCTGGCTCAACCCAAACAAATCAAAGGAGCGAAACATGAGGATGACGAAACTCGCAGCAGTGCTTTCCACCCTGGCCCTGTTTTCCAGCCAGACCGCCCTGGCTGACATCACTGTCGGTGTGTCCCTGTCTTCCACCGGCCCCGGCGCCTCCCTCGGCATTCCGGAGAAGAACGTCTTCGCCATGCTGCCGACCAAGATCGCCGGCGAGAACGTGAAGTACATCGTCCTTGACGACGCCACCGACCCGTCGGCGGCCAGCAAGAATGCCCGCAAGCTGGTCTCCGAAGACAAGGTGGATGTGCTGGTCGGTTCGGCCACCACGCCGGCTTCCGTGGCGATTGCCGAAGTGGCCTTCGAGAGCAAGACGCCGCAGGTCGCCATCTCCCCGGTGAATGTGGCCCCGGAGAAGAGCGCCTGGGTTTTCCGTACGCCGCAGAACAACACCCTGATGGCCGGCGCCCTGGTTGAGCACATGAAGGCCAGTGGCGTAAAGAGCCTCGGCTTCATCGGCTTCTCGGATGTGTACGGCGAAGACTGGCTCAACGCCATCACCCCGTTGCTGGCCAGCGCCGGCATCAAGCTGGGTGCCGTCGAACGCTATGCCCGCAACGACACTTCGGTGAGCGGTCAGGTGCTCAAGCTGGTGTCCTCCCGACCCGATGCGATTCTCGTCGTCGGTTCCGGCAGCCCGGCAGCACTTCCCCAGACCGGCCTCGTCGAGCGCGGCTTCAAGGGGCAGATCTATCAAACGCATGCAGCGGTGAATCAGGCCTTCCTGAGCGTGGCCGGCAAGGCCGCCGAAGGCGTGATCATGCCGGTCGGTCCGGTCGTCGTTGCCAAGCAGATTGCCGATTCCCATCCGTCCAAGAAGCTGGGTATCGACTTCGTGCACAAGTACGAAGAAAAGTACGGTGCCGGCAGTTTCGTGTCCTTCGCCGGCCATGCCTACGACGCCTACCTGCTGATCGAGGCCGCCGTGCCGGTAGCCCTCAAGAAGGCCAAGGCGGGTACGCCGGAATTCCGCAAGGCCCTGCGCGATGCGCTGGAGTCGAACAAGGAAGTGGTGGCCACCCACGGCGTCTACAACATGACGCCTACCGACCACTTCGGCCTCGATCAGCGCGGCCGCGTGCTGATCCGCGTCGAAGGCGGCGCCTACAAGCTGCTCGCCAAGTAAGGAGCGGGCGATGGCTATTCACACTCCCTCCACAACCGGCAGCCGGCAGATGTTCACCGACCCGCTGGTGATGATCGAGGCCCGGGCCGACGGCACACGCATCCTGCGCTCCGGCATTCCGCTGCCGGACACCTACACCCGCTGCGTCGGCGAATGGCTCGAACAGTGGGCGCGGGAAGCACCGGACCGCATGTTCCTGGCCCAGCGCGGCAAGGACGGCGCCTGGATCGAGCTGACTTACGGCGAGGCCCGGCGCCGGGTGGTGGCCATCGCCTCCTGGCTGCTCGGCCAGAACCTGTCGCCCGAGCGTCCGCTGGTGATTTTGTCCGACAACTCCATCGAGCATGCGCTGCTGATGCTGGCGGCGATGCACATTGGCGTGCCGTCCTGCGCGATCTCGTCGGGCAATTCGCTGATGTCGAAGGACTTCGCCAAGCTCAAGGGCAACATCGAGCTGATGCGCCCGGGCGTGATTTACGCCGACCCGGTGGAGCGCTTCCTGCCCGCCATCGAGGCGGTGCGCGATCTGCATTCCGGCGTTGTCGTGGCTGGCGGTGCCAGCGGCGCTGTGCCGGGCACCATTCCTTTCCGCGAGCTGGAAGGCGCGGCCAACGAAGCGGCGGTGATGTCGGCCTTCGCCCGCATCACGCCCGACACCATCGGCAAGTTCCTGTTTACCTCGGGTTCGGTGGGCACGCCCAAAGCCGTCATCAACACCCAGCGCATGATGTGCTCCAACCAGAAGGCCAAGGAGTTGATGTGGCCCTTCCTGGCCGAGGAGCCGCCGGTGCTGGTGGAATGGCTGCCGTGGAGTCACACCTTCGGCAGCAATCACAACTTCAACATGGTGCTGCGCTGGGGCGGCTCGCTGTGGATCGACGAAGGCAAGCCGACCCCGGCGGCCCTCGACAAGACCGTGCGCAACCTGCGCGAGATCTCGCCGACGGTGTACTTCAACGTGCCCCGCGCCTACGACATGCTGGTGCCGCTGTTGCGCGAGGACAAGGCCCTGCGCGACAACTTCTTCCGCAAGCTGAAGTTCATTTTCTACGCGGGCGCCGCGTTGCCGCACCACTTGTGGACGGCGCTGGAGGATCTTTCCGAAGAGTCCACCGGCAAGCGCATCCTGATGGTGTCCTCGTGGGGGGCCACCGAAACCGCCCCGATGGCCACCGACTGCCACTTCCGCGCCGTGCGCTCCGGCGTGATCGGTGTGCCGGTGCCGGGTACCGCCCTCAAGCTGGTGCCGGTTGCCGACAAGATGGAAGTGCGCGTCAAGGGCCCCAACGTCTTTCCCGGTTACTGGAAGCAGCCGGACGTCACCGCCAAGTCCTTCGACGAGGAGGGCTACTACATGATCGGCGACGCCGTCGAGTTCGTCGATGTGGCCCGCCCGACTCTCGGCCTGGTTTTCGACGGGCGTGTTGGCGAGGACTTCAAGCTCCTCACCGGCACCTGGGTACATGTGGGTTCCCTGCGTGTGGCCGGCATCGATGCCCTCAAGCCGGTGGCCCAGGACATCGTTGTCACCGGTCACGACCGGGACGAGATCGGCTTCCTGATCTTCCCCAACATTCCCGAGTGCCGGACCCTGTGCCCGACGCTGCCGGCCGACGCGCCGGTGGAGCAGGTGCTGAGCAACCCGGCGGTGCTCAGCCGCATCCGCCAGGGCATGGCGATGATGAAGACCACCGGCGGCGGCACCTCCACCTACGCGGCGCGCGCTTTGCTGCTGGCCGAACCGCCTTCCGTCGAGGCGGGTGAAATCACCGACAAGGGCTACATCAACCAGCGGGCAGTGCTCAACCGCCGCTCCGACCTGGTCGAGTACCTGTATGCAGACGTCCCCGACAAGACCGTGATCACGGTTCACGGCGCGGTCTGAGCGCAAATAATAAGGAGAACAGCCAATGACTGAACAGCTCGTCAAGACGTCGCAGGATGGCGTCATCTACACCATCACCCTGGCCCGGCCGGCCAAGCGCAACGCGGTGTCCGACCGCCTGCTGCGGGCCCTGGACGCGGCCCTCAACGACACGCCGGAAGGCACCCGCGCCATCATCCTGGCCGGGGAGGGCGATCACTTTTGTGCCGGGCTCGATCTGGCCGAGCACCAGCATCGCGAGCCCTTTGGCGTGATGCAGCACTCCCAGTGGTGGCACCGCATTTTCCAGCGCATCCAGAACGGCGGCATCCCGGTGATCGCCGCGCTGCACGGCGCGGTGATCGGCGGCGGGCTGGAACTGGCCACCGCCACCCATATCCGGGTCGCCGAGCCGAGCACCATCTATCAACTGCCCGAAGGCCGTCACGGCATCTTCGTCGGCGGCGGCGCCTCCGTGCGCGTGGCCAAGATCATCGGCCCGGGCCGCATGTGCGAAATGATGCTCACCGGCCGCGTCATCGATGCCGAAGAGGGCCAGCGCCTCGGCCTGTCACATTACGCGGTCGGCAAGGGTGAAGCCCTCGCCAAGGCCACCGAGCTGGCCAAGCGCGTCGCCGAGAACGCCCCGATGGCCAACTGGGCCATGTGCACCGCCATCGGCCGCATCGACAACATGGCGACCGACGACGGTTTCTTCGTCGAATCCCTCACCGCCGCTCTGACCCAGACCAGCCCCGAAGTTTCCGAACGCATCGGCGAATTCCTCCAACGCAAAGGCAAAGGACCCCGCACGTGACCACCTCGAACGCTTACGCCGCCTCCGAAGCCGCGGCCCTCAGCACCACCTACGACGACATCTGGCTGGTAGCCGGCCAGCGCACGCCTTTTGCCGACTACAACGGCCCGCTGCGCGATGCTTCCGCCACCGACCTGGGCATCTGCGCGGCCCGCGCGCTGTTTGCCAAAAGCGGCATTCCGGCCAGCGAGGTGAACGCCATCATCGCCGGCAACATGGCCCAGTCGAGCTTCGACGCCTACTTTCTGCCGCGCCACATCGGCCTCTATTCCGGCGTCAATCCGCTGGCCCCGGCCCTCCTGGTGCAGCGCCTGTGCTGCACCGGCTTCGAAACCATCCTGACCGCCGCCGACCAGATCAGCCTCGGCAAGGCCAGCGTGGTGCTCGCCGTCGGCACCGAATCCATGTCGCGCAACCCGGTGGCGGCCTACACCCACCGGGCCGGTTTCCGCATGGGGCAGGTGGAGTTCAAGGATTTCCTGTGGGAAGCCACCAAGGACACCGCGCCGGGCATCGGCATGGGCGACACCGCTGAAAACCTGGCCAGGCGCTACGGCATCGGCCGCGAAGAGGTCGACCGCTTTGCCGAGCAGAGCTTTGCCCGCGCCGCGGCGGCCTGGGATGGCGGCTACTACCACGACGAGGTCTCTGCCGTGACCAACCAGACCTGGGAGCTGGACGGCTACAAGCCGCGCGGCATCAAGCTGGCCGACCGGCTGACGAGCTTCGAGCGCGACGGCCACGTGCGCCCGACTTCCTTCGAAACCCTGCAAAAGCTGAAGGCGGCCTTTGGCGGCGTGCAGACCGGCGGCAACAGCTCGGCCATCGTCGACGGCGCGGCAGCGGTGATTGTTGCCCGCGGTGACTGGGTGCGGGCCCACGGCCTCAAGCCGCTGGCGCGCATCGTCGGCGGTGCAGCGGTGGCCGTTCCGCCGGAAATCATGGGCATCGGCCCGGCCCCGGCCATCCGTGCGGCGGCTGCGCGTGCCGGCATCAGCGTCAGCGATATCGGCCGCGTCGAGATCAACGAAGCCTTCGGCGCCCAGTACCTGGCCTGCGAGCGGGAGCTGGGGCTGGATCGGGACAAGAGCAACGTGCATGGCGGCGCCATCGCCATCGGTCATCCGCTGGGCGCCTCCGGCGTGCGCCTGACCCTCACCGCCGCCCGCGCGCTGAAGGAAGCCGGCCTGCAGTACGGCGTGTCCTCGGCCTGCGCCGGCGGTGGCCAGGGCGTGGCAGTGATCATCGAAAACGTTTGATTGCCCGATGCCCCGTGGGTCGGACTTCAGTCCGACTGAGCCAGGCTGGACGTGTGCTGTCGGACTGAAGTCCGACCCACTGGGATAAATGGAGAAACCTATGAAATTCGAGAACAGCACTTTCATCGTCACCGGCGGCGCCTCGGGCCTTGGTGAAGCCACCGTGCGCAGCTTCCATGCCGCCGGGGCCAATGTAGTTATCGCCGACCTGAACACCGAACTGGGCGAGCAGCTCGCCGCTGAACTCGGCAGCCGGGCGGCTTTCCAGCGTACCAACGTGGCCGACGAGGCTGACGCCAAGGCCTGCGTGGCGCTGGCCAGCAGCCGCTTCGGCGGCCTGCAGGGCTTGGTCAATTGTGCCGGCATCGGCAACGCCGCCAAGGTGCTCGGCAAGGAAGGCCCGCTGGCGCTGGACGCCTTCGCCAAGGTTGTCACGGTGAATCTGATCGGCACCTTCAACATGATCCGCCTTGCCGCCGACGCGATGAGCAAGGGCGAAGCCGGCCCCGATGGCGAGCGTGGCGTGATCATCAACACCGCCTCGGTGGCGGCCTACGAAGGGCAGATCGGCCAGGCGGCGTACGCGGCCTCGAAGGGCGGCATCGTTGCCATGACCCTGCCCATCGCCCGCGAGCTGGCCCGCTCCGGCATCCGTGTGATGACCATCGCGCCGGGCCTGTTCATCACCCCCATGATGCACACCCTGCCGGCGGATGTGCAGGCCTCGCTGGGTGCCTCGGTGCCGTTTCCGTCGCGTCTTGGCCAGCCTTCCGAGTACGCCGCGCTGGCCAAGCACATCGTCGACAACGTGATGCTCAACGGCGAAACCATCCGCCTCGACGGGGCCACGCGCCTCGCCGCCAAGTAAGGACGACGCCCATGGCCCGCAGCAATATCTTCCGCCTGCGCATCGCCTTCAGCGACTGCGACCCGGCGCAAATCGTGTTCTTCGCCAACTACTTCAAGTGGTTCGACACCTCCAGCCGGGAGTTCTTTACCGCCTGCGGTGTGCCCAGCTGGCGCGACACCACTGCCGAGCGCGGCATCATCGGCACGCCGCTGGTGGATGCCCAGGCCAGGTTCATGAACTCGGCCACCTATGGCGAGGACATCGAGATCGAATCCTCGGTGGAAAGCTGGAGCAACAAGAGCTTCGTGATGCGCCACGTGGCCCGCCGTGGCGACACGGTGCTGTGCGAAGGGCGCGAAGTACGCGTCTTCGCCAAGCAGGACCCGGAAGACCCGCTGCGCATCCGCGCCGTGCCGATTCCCGAGGACTACCGCGCCCTCTGCGAATAAGCCCGCCGCAGCAGTACGCCTGAATCCGTGAAGCCGCCTTTCGGGGCAGCGAGGCCAGCCAGTCTGGATCGCCGCCCGGGAGAGTTGCGTCCAAAAAAACACGAAGGCGGCCCGCCCGGGGCCTGCCGGGATGTGAAAAGCCCTCAAGGGCAAAGAGCCGGCTTCAAGCCGGCCAATGGTGGAGACAAGAATGAACAGACAAACCCTTTTCGCCCAACGCCGGCCGCTGAGCCTCGCGCTGATCGGTGCCCTCGGCCTTGGTGCTTCGGTGCCGGCCTTTGCCGAAACCGAGATCGAAGCCCTCAGGCGCGAACTGGCCGAACAGAAGGCCCTGATCCAGAGCATCCTGGCCGAACGCAAGGCCGACAAGGCGGCAGCCGCCTCCGCACCGGTCGCTGTGGCTGCGCCCGCTGCCCGCAGCGGATCGGCGCTGGCTGCGCTGCCGCCGGTCACCTTCTACGGCGTGCTCGACGGTGGCGTGGAACACATCACCAACATCCAGAACGGCACCAACAAGGGCAGCCTGACCCGCGTGCCGAGCATCACCGGCACCGTGGCCTCGCGCGTCGGCCTGCGCGCCGCCAAGGAAATCGCCGACGGCTACAAGCTCATCGCCACGGCCGAAGCCGGCTTCAACATGGACGACGGCTCCCTCGGCCAGGGCGGACGCATCTTCGGTCGCCAGCTCTTTGCCGGTGTCGATACGCCCTACGGTGCCTTCACCTTCGGCCGCCAGTATTCGATGCTGCTCTATGGCATTGGCGACTCCGACCTGCTCGGCCCCAACATCTACGCCATGGGTTCGCTGGACGCCTACCTGCCCAACGCCCGCTACGACAACTCGATTGCCTGGAAGGGCACTTTCTCAAAGCTGTCGCTCGGGGCCACCTACAGCACTGGCCGCGACACCAAGGGCAGCACGCCGGCGTCCGGCACCTGTGCCGGTGAAATCGCCGGTGCGTCGCAGACTTGCAAGGGCTGGTCGGCGATGGCCAAGTACGACGATGCGGCCTTCGGCGTGGCCGCCGCCATCGACGTGCAGCACGGTGGCACCGGGGCGACGGCGTCCTTCTTCAACGGCAGTGCGCCTGTCGCCTTCACGGCGCCCGGCGACACCGACACCCGCACGGCACTGGGCGGCTACGTGAAGCTCGGCCCCGGCAAGGTCGGCCTCGGCTGGCTGGGCCGCAAGCTCGACGCTGCCGCCGGCAATGTCGAGTCCGACACCTATTACCTGGAAGGCGCCTATCCGCTGACCACGCGGATCTCCCTTGACGGCGGCATTCACCGCATCCTCAACAAGGACCAGGACCGCAACGCCACCCTGACGGTGCTGCGCGGCTTCTACAACTTCGACAAGGATTTCTCGACCTACGTGCAACTGGGCCACATCGAGAACAGCGCCAAGGCCGCTTACGCAGTGTCGGTGGGTGCCGGCATCTCGCCGCCGGCCGGTGGTAGCCAGACGGCCACCATGCTCGGCCTGCGTTATCGTTTCTGACCCACGCGCCGCGGCGGCCTGAAGCGGGCCGCCGCGCATCCGGATCATCATTGGAGTGCCTGCCATGACCGACTACATCGCCCCCCTGCGGGACATGCAATTCATCCTCAAGGAACTCGCCGGCCTCGACGCCGTTGCCGGCCTGCCGGGTTGTGAGGAAGCCAGCGAAGACCTGGTCAGCGCCGTGCTGGAAGAAGCCGGCAAGTTTGCCGCCGGGGTGCTGGCACCGATCAACTGGCAGGGCGACGTACAGGGCTGCCGGCTCAACGCAGACGGCAGCGTGAGCACGCCGGACGGCTGGCAGGAGGCTTACACGAAGTTTGCCGAATCCGGCTGGATCGGCCTGTCACTGCCCGTCGAGTATGGCGGCCAGGGCCTGCCCAAGCTGCTGTCCACGGCGGTGTGGGAGATGTGGTTCTCCACCAACATGGCCTTCACCATGCTGCCCCAGCTCAACGTCGGCCAGGCCGAGGCGCTGCAGATCGCCGCGACGGAAGAGCAAAAAGCCACCTGGCTGACCAAGGTGGTGAGCGGCGAATGGGCCAGTACCATGAACCTCACCGAGCCGCAGGCCGGCTCCGACTTGGCCGCCACCCGCTGCAAGGCCGAACCGCAGGCCGACGGCAGCTATCGCCTGTCGGGCCAGAAGATCTTCATCTCCTACGGCGAACACGAACTGACGCCCAACATCGTGCACCTGGTGCTGGCCCGCCTGCCCGACGCGCCGGCCGGTGTGAAGGGCCTGTCGCTGTTCATCGTGCCCAAGTACCTGCTCGACGCCGCCGGCAATCCGGGCGAGAAGAACGATGTGCGCTGCATCTCCATCGAACACAAGATGGGCATCCACGGCAGCCCCACCTGCACCATGAGTTATGGCGACAACGGTGGCGCGGTCGGCTGGCTGGTTGGCCAGCCCAATCGGGGCCTGGAGGTCATGTTCATCATGATGAACGAGGCGCGCTTTGGCGTTGGCGTGCAGGGTGTCGGCCTGGGCGAGCGGGCCTACCAGTACGCGCTGGCCTACGCCCGCGACCGGGTGCAGGGCCGCGACGCGGTCACTGGCGAATCCGGCAAGCCGATCATCTACCACCCGGACGTCAAGCGCATGCTGCTGTCGATGCGCGCCCGCGTGATGGCCATGCGCGGCCTGCTGTACACGGCAGCGAGCTGGTTCGACATCGCCCACCACAGCACCGACAAAGCCGCCGCCGACAAGGCCAAACGCTATGTGGACCTGCTGATGCCGGTGGCCAAGGGCTGGTGCACCGAGGTCGGCAACGACGTCTGCGACGACGCCATCCAGGTTTTTGGCGGCATGGGTTTTGTGGAGGAAACCGGCATTGCCCAGTTCTTCCGCGACGCCCGCATCATCACCATTTACGAAGGCACCACCGGCATCCAGGGCAACGACCTTGTCGGCCGCAAGATCCTGCGCGAGAAGGGCGAGACCCTGCGCGAGCTGATCACCGAACTGCGCGTCAGCGTGGCCGAACTGCAGGCCGACGAGGCGCTGGCCGGCATCGGCAGTGGGCTGGCGGACTCGGTGGACGCGCTGGAATCGGCTACCGACTGGATTCTTGCCAACGGTAAGGAGCGCCTGGCCGACGTGCTGGCCGGCGCCGTGCCCTTTCTTTATTTGCTGGGGACGGTGGTCGGCGGCTGGCAGATGGGCCGCGCCGCGCAGGCTGCCCGTCGGCGCCTTGCTGCGGGCGAGGGCGATGCGGTGTACCTGAACAGCCTGGTGGATCTGGCCAGCTTCTACATGGCTACCGTCGCACCGCAAGCCCAGGCCAACGCCCGCACGGTGAAGGACGCCGGCGGCGCGCTGACGGCCTTTGCCGAAGCGGCCTTCTGAGCACAGCCGCCTCCCCGTGGGTCGGACTTCAGTCCGACAGCGCCAGTTCAGCCCGTGTTGTCGGACTGAAGTCCGACCCACATACAACCTGAGATTGAAACTGGAATCCACCCATGACCACGCGCTTTATCGATGCTTCGGATGTTGCCCGCCTGATCCCCAACGGGGCTACCGTTTACTGCACCGGCATGGGTCTGGCCGGGTTTGCGGAGGAGGTGGCCAAGGCTGTCGAGGCAGCCTTTCTGGCCACCGGCCACCCGCGCGACCTGACGCTGTATCACTCCACCGGCGTTGGCAACGGCAAGGACCGGGGCATGCACCACTTTGCTCATGAAGGCCTGATCAAGCGCCTGGTGGGTGGGCACTTCGGGGTTGGCGGGCCGAACCTGATGAAGCTGATCATGGAGGAGCGTATCGAGGCCTACAACCTGCCGCAGGGTGTGCTGGCCCTGTTGCCGCGGCAGGTGGCGGGGCGCCGGCCGGGATTCATCACCAAGGTGGGTCTGGGCACCTTTGTCGATCCGCGCATCGAGGGCGGCAAGGTGAACGGCGTCAGCACCGAAGACCTGGTGCAGGTCATCGAGATGGAAGGGGAGGAGTGGCTGTACTTCAAGGCACCCAAGGTGGATGTGGCGCTGATTCGCGGCTCGGTGGCCGACGAGAAGGGCAACATCACCATGGACCGGGAAGGCGTGCTGCTCGAAAGCCTGTCGGTGGCCCAGGCGGCGCGGGCCTGCGGCGGCATCGTGATTGCGCAGGTGGAGCACATCGTCAAGGCCGGCTCGCTGCACCCGCGGCAGGTCAAGATTCCCGGTGTGGTGGTGGATTACGTGGTGGTCGGCAAGCCCGAAAACCATCTGCAGACCATGGCCACCTACTTCAACCCGGCCTACGCGGGCGACATCAAGGTGGTGCGTGGCAGCATGACGCCGCTGCCGCTGGACCCGCGCAAGATCATCGCCCGCCGGGCGGCCATGGAGCTGAAGGCCGGTGCCGTGGTGAACCTGGGTATCGGCATGCCCGAAGGCGTGGCGGCGGTGGCGGCCGAGGAACACGTGGATCACCTCATGTCCCTGACCTTGGAAACCGGCCCCATCGGTGGCATACCGGCGGGCGGCTTCGACTTTGGCCACGCCATCAACGCCGAGGCGGTCATCGAGCAGCCGGCCCAGTTCGATTTTTACGACGGCGGCGGCATCGACGTGGCTTTTCTGGGCCTGGCCCAGACCGATGCCCACGGCAACGTGAACGTCAGCAAGTTCAGCGGCCGCCCGGTGGGGTGTGGCGGTTTCATCAACATCACCCAGAACGCCGGCAAGGTGGTTTTTTGCGGCACGTTTACTGCCGGCGACCTGCAGGTGGAGATTGCCGAAGGCCGCCTCGGTATCAAGAAAGAGGGAGCCCAGGGCAAGTTCCTCGATCACGTGGAGCAGATCACCTTCAGCGGCGCCTACGCCCAGAGCATCACGCAGCCGGTGCTCTACGTGACCGAGCGTGCCGTGTTTCGCCTGACCGCCGAAGGGATGGAACTGATCGAGATCGCCCCGGGCATCGACCTCGAAAAGGATGTGCTGGCCCACATGCATTTCCGCCCGATCATCCGCGACGTGACGCTGATGGACGCGGAGATATTTCGGGCGGAGTGGGGCGGGCTGGCGGGCTTGCTGAAGGGGTGATTAGCGCTGGCTATCGCATGCCAGCGTCGGAAAAACTTACATTCTCAATCCCCGACTCCCCAGCGTCGGGAACCCTGTCGCCAGACAGGATTTGCAGGGAGTTGAATAACAAGAGGATTCCTGATTTTCTCGGGCCGCCGGGGGTATGGGCATAAGTTATGCAATTGAGTGCATAAGCAGTTTTTGTCGAGCGTCAGCACCAGCACCCTACGTCGCGGATGCCTGGGGCAATTCGTTTTCCGGACGCTGTGCGCGACGGCCATGCCCTGGTACCCGAGCCATGATGACATCCTCCCGGTATGTGATTCCCTTGCTCACTGCGCTGTTCGCGGCGGTGCTTGTTCCGGCGGCCCATGCCGCCCCGACCATTTCAAACGGTGGATTCGAGTCGGGATTCACGGGATGGATCCTGGAAGACCAGCCTGGCAGTGAAGGAAGCTTCTACCTCCAGAGCGGCATCATCAGCCCGACAACCGGGTTTGATGTGCCCTCGCCGCCCCAAGGCACCCAGGCGGCGATGAGTGACGCCGGGCTGGGCGGCCCCGGATCGCACGTGCTTTACCAGGATTTCCTGGCGACGGCGGCCAGCGCAGCGCTGAGCTTTGAACTCTACATCGGCAACCGGGCGGACGCGTTCTCGAGCCCGGCATCGCTTGATTTCAGCATTGCGGCGCTGAACCAGCAGGTACGCATCGATATCCTGACGACCAGTGCCGACCCCTTCAGCGTGGCGGCGGGGGACGTGCTGATGACCCTCTACCAGACGGCCGCCGGAGACCCGCTGGTCGAGGGCTACAAAACGATCACCCAGGACATCAGCGCCCTTCTTGCGGCCCATCACGGCGAAATGCTGCGGCTGCGCTTTGCCGAAACCGACAACGTCAATTTTTTCCAGATGGGAGTCGACGATGTGCGCATCCAGTCGACAGCGGTACCTGAACCCGGGTCGATGCTGCTGATTGGCAGCGCGGCGGGCGCACTCGCGTTCGCACGGGCCCGGATCCGTCGCCGCACGCTGGCTGCAATGATTCTGTCTGCGACCGCCGCCGGACTGTCCGGCCCAGGCCGGGCCGACACCATTCCGGTCGAGGTTCTCGATCCGAATCTTGAGGTCGTCACGGTCCTCAACAGCGGCCTCAGCCAGCCGATCGGGATTGTCTTTCTCGCCGCCAATGATTTCCTGGTGCTCGAAAAGGCTTCGGGCGTGGTCCGGCGGGTGACCAACGGCGTTCTGCAGGCCATGCCGGTGCTAGATCTGGCGGTCAATTCGAACTCCGAGCGGGGGCTGCTGAGCTTGGTACTGCACCCGAACTTTCCGGCCACGCCCTACGTGTACGTGCGGTGGACCGAAAGCGCCACCGGCGTCGATTCGACGGTGGTTTCCAGTGTGCCGCTGCTGGGCAATCGCGTCGATCGCTTTGCCTGGGACGGCAGTACGCTGGTGTTCGACGTCAATGTGCTGATGCTCCGCGCCCGCCAGACCGACAACGTGGCGGTTCCCGGCCATGCCGGCACGAACAACGCCAACGAGGCCGGCAACCACAATGGCGGCGTGATGCGTTTTGGCCCCGACGGCAAACTGTATGTGTTCATGGGGGATCAGGGGCGGCGGGGCTGGCTGCAAAATTTGCCCAACGGCCCGTTTCTTACTGCGCCGCTCAGCGACGATACCTTCGGCGGGCCGGCGCCGGACAACGCTCACCTTTCCGGCGTCATCCTGCGCGTGAACCCGGATGGCACCACGCCTGCCGACAATCCTTTCTTTGCCGCCGGCGCCGGAATTGGCGGGGAATTGGGCGCCAACATCCAGAAGATCTTTTCCTACGGGCACCGCAATGGCTTCGGCATGGCCTTCGACCCCTTCTCGGGTTTCCTCTGGGAAACAGAGAACGCCGACGATGCCTACTCGGAACTGAATCGTGTGGTTCCGGGCATGAACGGAGGCTGGATCCAGTTTGCCGGTCCGTTGAGTCGCGCACCGAACTGGAAGTCCATCGAAACGACCCAGTTCAACATGTCGCTGCAGCAGCTGCGCTATCCGCCAACACGCGCGGCCTACACTTCAGCGCTGGCCCGGTCGAGACTGTTTATGCTGCCCGGCGCCGCGTATAAAGATCCGGAATTGAGCTGGCGCTACGAGATCGGCCCGTCCGGCACGGCCTTTGTGAATGGCAACGCGCTGGGGAGCGAATACAACGGCTCATTGTGGATCGGCTCGGCGCGCTCCTTCGGGCAGGTTGGCGGCAATGGCGGGAGCCTCTATCGGATCAGGCTCACGGCCGACCGCCTGAACGTGGATGTGAGCGCCGACCCGCGACTCGCCGACCGTGTGGCCGACAACCTCTTCCGTGCCCAGAAGTTCGACGGAACCGAGAGCGAAACCCTGCTGATCGGCAGGGGGTTCGGGATTACGCCAAGCATCGAGCAGGGTCCGGACGGCAATCTGTACGTGGTGTCGCTCTCCGACAACACGATCTACACGATCAGGCGCCGTCCTTGATGTCACCCTCCCAGGCCGTAGGGCGCCGGCACCAGATTGACTATCCGTGAGTACAGCGCCCGATATTCGCCGGTCGGCCCCGACCAGGGGTCGCGGTTGGCTTCGAAGGCTGCGTCGATCTCGGCCCAGTCTGTGGCGCTGAGCCCCTTGCGGGCCAGCGGCAGCAGTTCGGCTTCCTCCAGCCGGATGTGCCGGGTCATGGCGTCCACGTAGCCGCGGGCCAGGGTTTCGAAGGCGGCGAAGGCCGGGCCGCCCTCGCTGCGATAGCGGGCCAGAGCGGTTTCCAGTTGCCCGGTGTGGCGGGCGCCTTCCACGTGGTCGGCCTGCAGCTTGTCGATCAGGCCGGCGGCTTCGGGCACGCGTTCGCGCAGGATGCGGAAGAGCACCTCGTCTTCCTTCGGGTGGTGGAGCTTGTCGGGCACCTGGGTGATGTACTCGATCATGTAGCCGAGCAGTTCCGGGTCGGGCGTGAGGCGGCCGGCGCCGATTTCGTCGAGCAGGAAGCGCAGGGCCTGCAGTACGGCTGCAAGAGCGCGATGCTCGCTGTGGATGATGTCGATGGCTTTCATGGCTGGCGTACCGGGAATCAGTGGGAGGCGACGCCGAGCCAGCTATCGAGCAGGGCGCGGTCGCGGAGCAGGGTTTCGCTGTCGCCGTTGTAAACCGCCCGGCCGCGTTCGAGGACCAAGGCGCGGCGGGTCAGCGGGAGGATCTGGCGGGCGTGCTGTTCGACCAGGATCACCCCCATGCCGCCTTCCTCGGTCAGCCGCTGGATGATGGCGAACAGCTCCTGCACGATCAGCGGCGCCAGGCCTTCCATCGGTTCGTCGAGGAGCAGCAGGCGCGGGTTGAGCATCAGCGCGCGGCCCATGGCGAGCATCTGCTGCTCGCCGCCGGAAAGCTGGTTGCCCATGTTGGCGCGGCGCTCCTTGAGGCGCGGGAACATGTCGTAGATGCGTTCCAGGTTCCACGGCCCCGGGCAGGCCACCACGGTGAGGTTTTCCTCGACAGTCAGCGACGGAAAGATGTCGCGCTCCTGCGGCACCCAGCCAAGGCCCAGGTGGGCGCGGCCGTGGGGCGACACGACAGCCAGGTTCTTGCCGGCAAATTCCAGGGTGCCGGAGCGGTACCTGGCGGCGCCCATCAGCGTCGACAGCAGGGTTGTCTTACCCATGCCGTTGCGGCCCAGCAGTGCCAGGCTGCCGCCTTCCTCGAGCGTGAAGGAGATGTCTTCCAGCACCACGGCGTCGCCGTAGCCGGCCCACAGTTTGTCAACTTTCAGCAGCTCAGTCACAGATCGCTTCCCCCAGATAGACTTCCTTGACCTTCGGGTCATGGGCGATCACCTCCGGCGTGCCTTCGGTGAGCACCGCGCCGCCGACCAGTACCGAGATGCGGTCGGCGAAGCGGAAGACCAGGTCCATGTCGTGCTCGATGAGCAGGATGGTCACTTCGCGGGGCAGGCCGGCGATGGTTTCAAAGAGCTCGCGGCTTTCGATGGTGGGCACGCCGGCGGCGGGCTCGTCGAGGAGCAGCACGCTCGGCTTGGCGGCCAGGGCAAGGGCAATCTCGATCAGGCGCTGCTTGCCGTAGGCCAGGTTGCGGGTGGTCTCGTGGGCCACGTCGAGCAGGCGCAGGCGTTCGAGCAGCTCGACCGCCTCGTCGACCGCCGCAGTGTGGCTGCCGACCGACTGCCAGAAGCGGGCGCCGAGGCCGAGGCGTTCATTGACGGCCATCACCACCGATTCGAGCACGGTCAGGTCGGCAAACAGTCGGTTGATCTGGAAAGTCCGGGCCAGGCCGCGCTTGACGCGCTGGTGCTGGGCCAGGTGGGTGACCTTGTCGCCGTTGAGGATCACCTCGCCGCTGGTCGGCTCGAGAAAGCCGGTGAGCAGGTTGATGAGGGTGGTCTTGCCGGCGCCGTTGGGGCCGATCAGCGCGTGGCGCGCGCCGGCCTCGACATTGAGGCTGACCGTATTGGTGGCCACGAAGCCGCCGAACTTCTTCACCAGGCTGGTGGTTTGCAGGGCGTAAGTCATGCTTTGGCGCCTCCCTTGCTCAGTGCGCCGAGGCGCCGTACGCCGCCCATCACGCCGTCGCGGGCGAACAGGACGATCAGCACCAGCAGCAGGCCGAGCCAGAATTGCCAGTATTCGGGGTTCATGTCGGACAGGAAGTGGTGAGCGGTCATGAAGACGATGGTGCCGATCAAGGCGCCGTAGAGGCATCCGGAGCCGCCGAGAACGAGGATCAGCAGCAGTTCGGCCGAGCGGTTGAAGGACAGCACGTCGAGCGCCACGAACTGGGTGGTCTGGGCCAGCAGGGCACCGGCGATGCCGGCGTACAGTGCGCCAATCGTGTACACCGCGGCGAGGCGGGCATTCACCGGAGCGCCGATGGCCGGCATGCGGCCGACGTTCTGGCGGATGCCCTTTAGGCTCAGGCCAAAGGGGCTGTGCACCAGCCGGCGGGCGATGACGAACATCACGAAGAGCACGCCCACCGCGTACCAGTAGGCCGTCTTGCCGAACATGTCGAAGGCGAAGCTGCCGAACAGGGGCTGGATCTCCATGCCCTGCAGGCCGTCCACCCCGCCGGTGATCGGCGTGAGCTTGTTGGCCAGCTCGTAGAGCATCATCGCCACCCCGAGGGTGACCATCAGGCGGGTCAGGTCGGCGCCGCGCAGCACCAGCAGGCTGGAGATGAAGCCTGCCACGGCCGCACAGATGCCGGCCACCAGCAGGCCGAGCAGCGGGTCGCCGTGGCCATGGGCCGCCATCAGGCCGGCGGCGTAGGCACCGATGCCGAAGAAGGCCGTGTGGCCCAGCGAGACGATGCCGGCGAAGCCGAGGATCAGGTCCAGCGACAGGCAGAACAGCGCGGTGATGGCGATCTGGGTGAGCAGCACCAGGTTGTCCTGGAGCAGGAAGTAGCCGGCCACGGGCAGCAGCCAGAAGACCAGCTCGGCCGGATGCCAGCGTGTGGCCCGGGTCAGGGGCGTGAGGTCGATCATGGATTTGTTCATGGCTTTAGCGGGCGGCCTTGCGACCGAACAGGCCCTGCGGGCGGAAGATCAGCATGGCCACCATCACCGCGTAGATCACGAAGGCGCCGGCCTGGGGCACGTAATACTTGCCGGCCACGTCGAAGACGCCGAGGATCAGTGCGGCGATCAGCGAGCCGGTGATGTTGCCGCTGCCACCCACCGCCACGACGATCAGGAAGTACACGATGTACTTCACCGGAAAGCCGGGGTCGAGGCCGAGCATTTCGACACCCAGCGCGCCGCCCAGGCCGGCCAGGCCGGTGCCCAGGGCGAAGGTGAGGGTGAAGATGCGATCCACGTTGATGCCCATGCCGCGGGCGGTGCGCGGGTTGTCCACCGAGGCGCGCAGTTGGGCGCCAAAGCGGGTGCCGGTGACCATCTTCTGCAGCCCGAAGGCGATGGCCAGCCCGAGGACGATCAGGAACAGGCGATACACGCCCATGTCGAGGCCGGGCAGGTTGATCTGGCCCTGCAGGAAAGTCGGCAGCGTCAGCGGTTGCTGCTGGGGCCCGAAGAGATAGTGGGCACCGGCAATCGACATGAAAACCAGGCCGATGGAAAACAGCACCTGGTCCAGGTGCGTGGCGGCATACAGGCGGCGGTACAGGGTGCGCTCGAAGAGCACGCCGAGCAGCGCGGTGCCGATGGCAGCCAGCGGCAGGGCGGCCAGAAAGGGGATGCCGGCGCGGTTGAGCAGCGTCACGGCTACAAAGCCGCCGAACATGGCGAAGGCGCCGTGGGCCAGGTTGACGAAGTTCATCAAGCCCAGGGTCACGGACAGCCCGACGCTGATCAGGAACAGCAGCATGCCGGAGGCGATGCCGTCGAAAATGACGGTCATGGAAGCTCCTTGAGGGATGTAGGGTGGGTGAGGCGATGCCCTGTGGGTCGGACTTCAGTCCGACAACACGGGTTATGCGCGCGGAGTCGGACTGAAGTCCGACCCACGGGAAATCGCGGCTTACTGCTTGCCCGGGTCCTTGAAGGCCGGCACCTGGTCGAATTCCACGTTCTGCAGCTTGCTGCCGACGCGGGTGACCTTGCGGATGTAGATGGTCTGGACGATGTCGCGGGTCACCGGGTCGATGCTTACCGGGCCACGCGGGCTGTTCCAGCTCATGCCCTTGGCGGCTTCGATGAACTTCTCGCCGCTGGCGTCGCCCTTGGTTTTTTCGAGGGTCTTGGCGATCAGCTGCATGCCGTCGTAGCCGCCGACGGACATGAAATTGGGGCGGTCCTTCGGGTAGGCCTTGGCGTAGGCGTCGGTGTAGGCCTGGTTCTCCGGCGACTTGTGGGCGTCGGCGTAATGGAAAGAGGTGGTGATGCCCAGCGCGTTGTCACCCACCGCGTCGAGCAGGTCTTCGTCGGTCAGGTCCCCGGTGGCGATGATGCGGATGCCGGCCTTGGCCAGATCGCGTTCGGCGAAGCCCTTCATGAAGGCGATGGTCTGCTCGCCGGGCGGGACGAACAGGAAGACGGCGTCGGGTTTGACGTCCTTGATCTTTTGCAGGAAGGGCGCGAAGTCGGGGTTTTTGACCGGCGTGCGCACCTCGCCGACGATCTCGCCACCGGCGGCGGTGAAGGTCTTCTTGAACTGGGCTTCCGAGTCGTGGCCGGGGCCGTAGTCGGCGACCAGCGTAAACACCTTCTTGATCTTGTTCTTGGCCGCCCAGCTGGCGATGGGGGCGGTGACCTGCGGCAGCGTGTGGCTGGTGCGGACGATGAAGTTCGACTTGGTGGTGACCGCCGAGGTGGCGGCATTCATCACCACCATCGGCTTCTTCGCTTCGGTGGCGAGGGGCGCCACGGCAAAGGCCGACGGGGTCAGGCCAAAGCCGGCGAGGATGTCCACCTTGTCCTTGACCAGCAGCTCCTGGGCGGCGCGCTTGCTGATTTCCGGGGCCACGCCGGTGTCGTCCTTGACGAGGATCTCGACCTTGCGCCCGGCGATGGTGTCGTTGTGTTCCTTGAGGTACAGGCGGGCGCCGTGTTCGATCTGCTTGCCGTAGGCGGCGAAGGGGCCGGACATGGGCAGCACGAAGCCGATCTTCAGCGGGTCGGCAGCCAGGGCCGAAAAAGCCATGCCGGATGCGGCAAGCGCAACGAAAAGGCCGGACAGGCGGCGGGTCTGGGTCATTCTTGTCTCCTCTTTAATTGTTGTGTGGAACCGTGTTCCCGGTTCCCATCGCCGTGACGACAATTCAGTCTCGGCCTCTGCGGGGGCTTTCAACTAGCGGAAGCTGGCACTATCAGGTATGCCAATCTGCGATATCTGTGGTGGCTGATGCTGCGGCTGCATGAAATATATCGACAGAGCTTCATTCGTACCATGCAGTAAGATAGATTCAGTAAATTCGATAATCGAATAAAGAAAACCCATGAACCCCCTCGATGCCCGCCTGCTCAGTGTCTTCGACGAAGTCTATAAATCGCGCAGCGTGAGCCGCACGGCCGAGACGCTGGGGCTTGGCCAGCCGGCGGTGAGCATTGCGCTGGGCAAGCTGCGCGAACAGTTCGGTGACCCGCTGTTTGTGCGCACGGCCACCGGCATGGACCCGACGCCGCTGGGTGAAGCGCTGATCGACCCGATACGCGAGGCGCTGCAGGCCCTCGAGCGGGTGCTCGGCCAGCGCATGGAGTTCGATCCGCAGCAGTCCACCCGCAACTTCCGCATCTGCATGACCGACATCAGCCAGCTCGTGCTGCTGCCCGGTTTGTGGACCCGCCTGCGGGCGCTGGCGCCGCACATCCACATCGAGGTGCTGCCGCTTTCCGACAAGACGCCGGGATTGCTGGAAACGGGGCGGGCCGACCTGGCCGTCGGTTTTTTGCCCCAGCTGGAGGCCGGCTTCTATCAGCAGGCCTTGTTCCGCCAGCAATACGTGTGCATGGTCAGCGCCGAGCATCCGCGTATTCGCGATGGCTTGACCCGCGAGCAGTTCGAGTCGGAGGAGCACGCGATGGTGTCCACCGAAGGCACCGGGCACCTGATCGTCGACCGCGAGCTGGCCCGGCAGGGCATCCGCCGTCGGGTGGCCTTGCGGATTCCCAACTTTGTCGGCGTGGCCTTCTTCATCGAGCAGACCGATCTGATCCTGACCATTCCGCGTCGCCTGAGCGAAGTGCTCACCGGGCGCGGGCGTTTTCGCTGTTTTCCGGTGCCTTACCCCTTGCCGGAATATTCGGTGCGCCAGCATTGGCACGCCCGTTTCCACAACGACCCGGCCAACCGCTGGTTGCGTGGCTTGATTTCCGAGCTGCTGTCGGAGGGCGGTCCGGTCTGAGTGGGGCGGCGCATCCCGTTCCAAAAGTCCAAGCCGCTGGCTGGATTCGTCCATTCACCGGCTGCCTGCCGGTCCGTAGTCTGCGTCCCTGTTCACACATAAAAACAGACAGGAGACAGGATCATGATCAAGACCCAGGTAGGCATCATCGGCGCCGGCCCGGCAGGGCTGCTGCTTTCGCACATGTTGCATCTGCAGGGCATCGAATCGTTCATCGTTGAGCAACGCACTCGTGACGACATCGAGGCGACCATCAAGGCCGGCGTGCTGGAGCACCCGACGGTCGAACTGCTCAAGCAGATCGGTGTCGGCGAGCGGATGGTGAAGGAAGGCTATGTGCACAACGGCATCGAGCTGTCGTTTGGCGGCAAGCGCCATCGCATCGATCTGCCCGAGCTGACCGGCGGCAAGTCGATCACCGTCTATCCCCAGCATGAGGTGATCAAGGATCTGGTGGCGGCGGTGCTGGCCAACGGCACGACCATCGAGTTCGGCGTCAGCGACGTGAGCCTGCACGATCTGGAGAGCACCCAGCCGGGCATCCGCTATACGAAGAACGGCGAGGCGCAGGAGATTCGCGCCGACTTCATCGGCGGCTGCGACGGCTTTCACGGTCCGTCGCGCCAGGCCATTCCGGCGAACCTGCGCGAAGAACACGCCAAGGTCTATCCCTGCGGCTGGTTCGGCATTCTGTGCGAAGCGCCGCCGTCCAGCGACGAGCTGATCTACGCCCAGAGCGACCGCGGTTTTGTGCTGGTGAGCACGCGTACGCCCACCGTGCAGCGCCTGTACTTCCAGTGCGACCCGAAGGACAGCGTGGACAACTGGTCGGACGAGCGCATCTGGGCCGAGTTCCGCGCCCGCCTGGCCAACGACGACGGCTGGGAGATCAAGGAAGGTCCGATCTTCCAGAAGGGCATCATCGCCATGCGCAGTTTTGTGTGCGAGACGATGCAGCACGGTCGCCTGTTCCTGGCCGGCGACTCGGCCCACATCGTGCCGCCCACCGGCGCAAAGGGGCTCAACCTTGCCGCTGGCGACGTGGTGCTCTTAACCCGCGCGATCACCGATTTCTACCGCAACAATAGCCAGGACGGCCTGGACGGCTACAGCACCCGGGCGGTCAAGCGGGTGTGGCGTGGCGAGCATTTCAGCTGGTGGATGACCAACATGCTCCACGACTTCGAGGGCGAGGACACCATCACCCGGCGCTTCCGCCGCTCGCAGCTGGAATACGTGGTCAGCTCCCGGGCTGCCGCCACGTCGCTGGCGGAGAATTACGTCGGTGTGCCCTTCGAGGGCATAACGGAATGATCTAGCTGCTAGTCCGGAAGGGGGCTTACAGCGCAGGCCGTGGCGGGCCAGAATCGATGCAGAAGCATGGCATCGTGCCATGCCAGGATTACCGCGATGAGCCTCTCTTCCCTTTCCAGGCCCCTGATCCCCAGCTTCACGCTCTATGGCGAGCCCGCCGAGCCGGTGCACGAGTTGCTGCATATCGAGGAAATCCAGTCCCGCAGTCGCGGTCACGACTGGGATATCCAGCCCCATCTGCACCACGGTTTGTACCAGGTGGTGTGGATCCGCGAGGGCAGCGCCCGTGTCGCACTGGATACCGATCGCCAGGAGGTAAGCGGCCCGGTGGCGGTGATCGTGCCGCCCGGCATCGTGCATGGCTTTCGCTTCGCGCCGGAAACCCAGGGGCGGGTGCTGACCCTCGGAGGGCATTTTCTGGTGGAGGGCGAACTCGACACTGCCGGTCAGGCCTTGCGTGAATTGTTCGCCGGGCCGCGGGTGCTGTGCTTCGAGCAGGACGATCCGGCCGCCGGCCGCCTTGATGCGCTGCTGTGCGAACTGGCGGCGGAGTTCATCACCCCCGGCATGGCTGGTACCCCACCGCTGCGCTGGCTGTCGCTGGCCGTGGTATGGCATCTGGCCAAGGCCGGTGTGCGTCTCCAGGCTCGCGGGGAGGGCGGTCCGCTGGCGCACCATCAGGCGTTGTTCACGCGCTTCGTGCTGCAGGTGGAGGCGCGTTACCTTGAGCACTGGCCGGTGGCCCGCTACGCGGCCCAGCTTGGTGTGAGCATCCCGCGCCTCAATCGCCTGATTCGCGTTGAATCAGGTAATAGTGCGCTGGCGCTGATCCATGAACGACTCACCCGCGAGGCTTGTCGTCTATTGTTGTATACGACCGAGCCAGTAACGGGTGTGGCATTGAGTCTCGGCTTCGAGGATCCGGCCTACTTTTGTCGCTTCATCAAGCGCCGCACCGGCCTCAGTCCGTCCCGTTACCGGGAGGCCCACGCGGCCGGCTGATGGGGTGGGGGCTTCCTGTAAAAAAGGGGCTGTTGAAAGTATTTAGGATTAATTTCACTAAATGCTTTCCTTTTTGAAATTCTTGTGTATAATTTCGTTCTCTCAAGTGCGCCCGTAGCTCAGTTGGATAGAGTACTTGGCTACGAACCAAGGGGTCGTGGGTTCGAATCCTGCCGGGCGCACCAGTTTTCAAGAGTCGTTCAAGTGCGATTCTTTTCAGCTTCAGGAAGCTTAGACTTCCGCCGGTCAGTCCGGAAAGTTGAGTTTGTGAGTTGTAAATTGCGCCCGTAGCTCAGTTGGATAGAGTACTTGGCTACGAACCAAGGGGTCGTGGGTTCGAATCCTGCCGGGCGCACCAGTTTTAAGAAGGGACTGCAGAAATGCAGTCCCTTTTTGTTTGGCGGCTTGGTCCCTACACAAAAAACCGCCCCGTGCCTTTGCAGGCCGGGGCGGTTTTGCGTTCAGGGGCCCGTTGCTCAGGCTGCGTCGGGTTGTGCGGCCGGAACCGCCAGCCGGAAGGCATCGAGCTTGTGGCAGGCGGCGTCGATGGCGCTGATCAGGGGCCACTGGGCCATGTCCACCTTGAAACGCCGGGCGCTTTCCACCTGGGGGATCAGATACACGTCGGCAATCGACGGCGTCTGTCCGAAGCAGTAGTCGCCGCGGGCCGTGTCGGCGGCCAGCAGGGCTTCGAGGGCGTCGAAGCCGGCACTGATCCAGGTGGCGCACCAGGCGTTGATGGCAGCCTCGTCACAGTGCAACTGATTGCGCAGGTATTCGAGGATGCGGCGGTTGTTGATGGGGTGGATGTCGCAGCCGACAATCGCCGCCAGCGCCCGCACCCGGGCCCGTGCTTCCGGGGTCGCGGGAAGCAGGGCGGGTTCCGGGTGACGCTCTTCGAGCCATTCGATGATCGCCGGCGACTGGATCAGCACCTTGCCGCCATCGACCAGCGCCGGCACCAGCCCTTGCGGGTTGAGCGCCTTGAACTCAGGCTTGAGGTGCTGCTCGGTGCGCAGATCCACCGGCAGGTACTCGTACTTGAGGCCTTTGAGGTTCAGGGCGATGCGGAGGCGGTGGGACGTGCCGCTGCGGAAGAAGTTATAGAGCTTCATGCGCTCACTCGGCCGCGCCGATGGTGAGGCTGACTTCGCCGACCTTGTCGATGGTGCCCACGATCTTGTCGCCGGTCTTGACTGCGCCAACGCCTTCCGGGGTGCCGGTGTAGATCAGGTCGCCGGGTTCGAGGTGGTAGAACCTGGACAGGTCGGCAATGATTTCCTGGATGTTCCAGATCAGCTTGGAGAGATCGGACGACTGCTTGGTCTCGCCATTCACCGACAGGCTGATGGCGCCGCTGTCGAGCACACCCAGGTCGCCGATCGGCACTATCTCGCTGCACACGGCGGATTTCTCGAAGTCCTTGCCCAGATCCCACGGACGACCGGCTTCGCGGGCCACCAGTTGCAGGTCGCGGCGGGTCATGTCGAGGCCGGCGGCATAGCCGAAGATCATCCCGGCCGCATCGGCTTCGGAGACACGGAAGCCGCTGGCGCCGATGGCGACGACGAGTTCCATTTCGAAGTGGTAGTTGTTGGTGCCGGTGGGGTAGGGCACGGTTTCGCCGGATTCGACCAGGGTCGAGTTGGCCTTGGTGAAGTAGAAGGGGCTGGAGGTGGACTTGTCCACCGGTCGGCCCATTTCAAGGGCGTGGGCGTGGTAGTTGCGGCCGACGCAGAAGATGCGCTTCACCGGCAGGCGGGCTGTGCTGCCGCGCACGGGCAGGGAGAAAACCGGCTGCGGATTCCAGAGGTAGGTCTGTTGGGTCATGTCTTTTTCCTTTTTGAATGGGGCTGTGGGCGCTGGGTGTGGCGTTCAGCCGCGGTTTTCGAAGACGCCGAGCTTGCGGTGTAGCGGGGTTTCGTCGGCGATGAAAACGAAGGCCGGCGCATCGGCGGACGGGTTTGTCAGGCTCACTGGGGTGTAGCCGGGGGCGCAGCAGGTGTCGCCTTCGGCAAGGCTGAACTGTTGTTCGTCGATGCTGATCTTCGCGGCGCCTTCAATCAAGTGGAAGACCATGGCGGGTGAGCGCACCGGCAGCCTGAGCGTCTGGCCGGGGCGCAGCATCAGGGCGTAAAAGCCGAGGATGTTCTGCGCATCGCCGCCGGTTTCCGGATTGACGTAGGTGAGCTGGACGGCTTCGACATTCGACTCGTCGGCGGCCAGCGATTCCAGTGCGGTGCGGGCTTCGGCCCACGGGTAGTGCAGCATCGGGTAGGCCTTGCCGGCGCGCTCGAAGATCGGTGTCGGCACCAGGCCGCCACGGGCGTAAGACTTGGCGCCCTGGCCGGGCTTGACGGTCTGGCTCGGGCCTTCGAGGTGGTAGGAGGCTTCCACGTAATACACCAGCGGCAGGTCGAGCACGTCCAGCCACACCACCGGCTGGTCGCCTTCGTGGCCGTGTTCGTGCCACAGGCCGGTGGGGGTGAGGATCAGGTCGCCGCGGCGCATCGGGCATTTTTCACCGTCGACGGTGGTGTAGGCGCCTTCGCCTTCGACGATCATGCGGATCGCGTTCGGGGTGTGGCGATGCGGGGGCGCCAGCTCGCCGGGCAGCAGCAATTGCATGCCCAGGTACATGGCGGCGCTGGCCTGCATCTTTTCGAGGCCGTGGCCCGGGTTGGCCAGCACCAGCACGCGGCGTTCGGCTTTTTCGATCGGGGTCAGTTCGCCGGCCTTCAGCAGCAGCGGGCGCAGGGTCTTGTAGGGCCAGTGGATGGCGCGGGTGTTGGGACGGGGCTTTTCTGGCGGCAATACGGCACGCAGGCTGGGCCACAGGGGTACCAGGTTGTGGGCTTTCAGTTCGTCGCGGTAGTCCTGGGGCAGGTCTTCGAGACGGCCCAGGGTGTCAAAACGGCCATGATCTTGCATTGGGGATGTCCTTGTGTGCGGTCGGGCGGTGGGCGTGATCAGTCCTGGGCCAGGCAGTTGCCGACGTTCCAGCCGTACAGCCATTCCATGGCGTCGTAGAAGCGCTCGGCGCTGCGGCCCTTCCACAGGGAGTTGCGCACCAGGCGCTCGACGCCCTTGGCATGGTAGAGGCGACCCATCTCGCGGCCCGACAGTACGATGCGGGCGGTGCGGGTGATGCGCGAACGCTGGTACAGATCGAGGGCCTTGGTCCAGTCTTTGCCGGTCACGCGCAGGGCTTCGCCGAGCGTCACGGCATCTTCGAGTGCCATGCAGGCACCCTGGGCCATGTACTGGGTGGTGGGGTGGGCAGCGTCGCCCAGCAGGGTGGCGCGGCCGAAGGTCCATTGGCCGATGGGTTCGCGGTCGGCTGTGGCCCAGCGCTTCCAGGTCTTGGGCAGGTCGATCAGTTGGCGGGCTTTCGGGCAGATGCCCTGGAAGTAGCTCTGCACTTCTTCCTTGCTGCCTTCGGTGACGCCCCATTCTTCGGTCTGGCGGCTGTGGAAGGTGACGACGATGTTGTACTGCTCGCCGCCGCGCAGCGGGTAATGCACCAAATGGCAGTTGGGGCCGACCCAGATGCTGGCGGCGTTCCATTTCAGCTCGTCCGGAAAGTCGGCCTTGTCCACAACAGCGCGATACACCACGTGGCCGGTGACGCGCGGGGGATCGCTGACATATTGCTGGCGCACCACCGACTTGACGCCGTCGGCGCCGATCAGCGCAACGCCGCGGTAGGCCTTGCCGTGCTGGTCGTAAACGGTGACGCCTTCCTCATCCTGCTCGACGCGTTCGATGCGGGTGCTGGTCTGGAATTCGACCTTGCCGGTTTCCTGGGCGCCTTCGAGCAGCGACAGGTGTACATCCACCCGGTGGATGACGGCGTAGGGGTTGCCGAAACGCTTGCGGAAGTTCTCGTCGGTGGGGATCTTGCCGACCTGGTATTCGTCGATGGCGTCGTGCATCACCATGTAATCGGTGAACACGGAACGGCTGCGCGCCTTGTCGCCCACGCCGAGTGCGTCGAAGGCGTGGAAGGCATTGGGGCCGAGCTGGATGCCGGCGCCGATTTCGCCGATTTCGGGGGCCTGCTCGAAAACCTTGACCTGAAAACCCTGGCGAACCAGGGCGAGGGCGGCGGCCAGACCGCCGATGCCGCCACCGGCGACGAGAACAGGAAGCGAAGCGGAACTGGAAGTCATAGCGTCTCCTTATTGGTGTATATCCAGTGTCAATGAGGAGCACTATTTCGTAAATATATGCTATTGAATAGAGAGATTTCCAATTTTAGATAGAGGTGTGGCGTCGGGCTTGCGCAGCAGGGCTGCGCCCATGCGGATCGGGCTGCCGTCCTGAAGCCCGGGGCACAGGGCAAAGCCCTTGGGAGCAAAAACGATGATCGTCGAGCCGTGTTCGAACCAGCCCATCTCCTGTCCCTTGGCAAAGTCGGCCTGCGCAGGAATCTCGTTGGGCCCCCGGTAGCGGATGTGCAGCAGCACATCCAGCCAGTGCAGGCGGATGCTGGCGACGAGGATGGCGGCCACGGGCACCAGTGTGATCGGTGCGCCGCCGTTGGCCAGGCGGGTGCGGATCACCGCCCGTTCATTCTTGCAGTAGAGCTTTTCGACGCGCTTGAGGGCGACTGGATTGACGTTCCAGGTATCGCCGGAGATGTAGGTGACATGCTCGACGCGCAGGTCGGCTGGGGCATGGAAGCGGTGGTACATGCTCGACTTGAGGCGCAGGGTGACGTAGCTGCCGTTGCGGTAGGTTTCCACCAGCGCCGGGTCGCCGAGCAGGTCGATAAGCGGGTAGGGCGCGCCCTTGGCCTGCAGCACGTCGGTGCCGTCGATCTGCCCGCAGGCGCCGATGATGGCGTCGCAGGGGCTGCTGAGGACGGCCGGGTTGGTGTCGATGGGGCGGGCGCCGTCCTTCAGTTGGCGGGTGAAGCAGTCGTGCATGCTCTTGAAACGGGTCTGCCTGGCTTCGGATAAATCCAGGTCGGCAAAGAGTCGCCAGACGGCGATGGAAAGCTTCGCCACGACGGGGTTCTCGATCTTGCTGAATGTGCCCATGAAGCGGGTCAGCAGGGCGCGGGGAACCCGGTTGGTGAGGAGGAAGTTGAGGTCTTCCTGATTAGTGATGCGGCTGAGGAGGCTTTTGATTTTCATGGCTTTGTAACCGGGGTCGGTTAAATCAGTCATCTTTCAACTGTGGAGTGCTTGCGCGTGGAAGATGCATTGGTATTGGCCGGGCTCGGGGCGCTTGTGCTGCCCGCTCTGGTTGTGAAGGCGAAGCGTCGGCTCGAGCTGTCGAAGGGCAAGCATCCGTCCCTTGCCGGGCATTCGAAGATGTCCCGTCGGGTGGCTAAGCTGCTGCCTTTTTACGAATACGACGAGTACGGTTTCTTCCGTTCGGATGACGCACCGGAGGACGTGGCGGTGCGGCGCCGGGAGGGCTTTTTCCGATTGGTATCGGCCTACCGGGAGCGCTTTGCCCAAAGCGCGGCACTGACTGCCGAGGCGGCCGAGGGTGTGTCGGACATGCAGTTCACCGGCGCCTACCGGGTGCCCTTCCAGTACAGCCGTTTCGTGCGCCAGCACCTCAAGGGCGGCTCCTTCCTGCAGGCGTCGTCCGGCGTGACGGTTACCGACCTGGACGGCAATGTCTTCTACGATCTGACCGGCTCCTACGGCGTCAATGTGTTCGGCTACGACTTCTACAAGGACTGCCTGGCCCGCGGCGCCGAACGGGTGAAGGATCTGGGCCCGGTGCTCGGCGCCTACCACCCGCTGCTGGCCAGCAACGTGCGGCGCCTGAAGGAAATCTCGGGGCTGGACGAGGTGTCCTTCCACATGTCGGGCACCGAGGCGGTGATGCAGGCCGTGCGCCTGGCCCGCTACCACACCGGCCGGACGCACCTGGTGCGCTTTTGCGGGGCTTATCACGGCTGGTGGGGCGACGTGCAGCCCGGTGTCGGCAACCCGGTGGCGGCCAATCAGACTTACACGCTGAAGGACATGCACGCCGATGCGCTGCGTGTGCTGCGCCGCCGCAAAGACATCGCCTGCGTGCTGGTCAATCCGCTGCAGGCGCTGCACCCGAATGGTGGTGCGCCGGGGGATTCGTCGCTGGTGGACAGCGCCCGCAAGGCAGCTTTCGACCGGGCCGCCTACACCGCCTGGCTGAAGGAACTGCGCGAGGTGTGCACCGAGCGCGGCATCGTGCTGATCTTCGATGAGGTTTTTGTCGGCTTCCGGCTGGCCCGCGGTGGTGCGCAGGAATACTTTGGCGTGCAGGCCGACATGGTCACCTACGGCAAAACGCTCGGTGGCGGCATGCCGGTGGGCGTGGTGTGCGGCAAGCGGGCGCTGATGAAGCGTTTTCGCGACGACCGGCCGGCGGACATCTGTTTTGCCCGCGGTACCTTCAATTCGCACCCCTACGTGATGGGGGCGATGGCCGAGTTTCTGGTGCGCATCGAGACGCCGGAAGTGCAGGCGCTGTATGCCGGACTGGAGGAAACCTGGAATGTCCGGGCGCAGCGCTTCAATGCCCGGCTGAAGGCCGAAGGCCTGCCGGTGCAGGTCGCCAACGTCTCGTCGATCTGGACGGTTTTTTACACGGAACCAAGTCGTTACAACTGGATTCTGCAGTATTACCTGAGGCTGGAAGGGCTGGCCTTGAGCTGGGTCGGCACCGGACGCTTCATCTTCAGTCTGAACTACTCGGATGCTGATTTCGACACGGTGCTGGAGCGCTTTGTGGCCGCGGCGAAGAAGATGGCGGCGGATGGCTGGTGGTGGACCGACGGGACGCTCAGCAACAAGGGCATCAAGCGCCGCATCCTGAAGGAGATGCTGATCCATCGTTTTCTGAAGTAAAGAAAACGCCCTTCCACCCCTCGCAGGATGGAAGGGCGTCGCGCCTTGATCAGGCGTGCTGGCGGGACACGATGCTGCGCAGCAGCAGGAGCGGGGCTTTGTGGTACAGCTTGATGTCGTGGTACGGGTCGGTGAGGATCTTGGTGAACCAGACGAGGCCGGTCTGCACGTCGCGCAGGAAGAACAGATGCACGGTGCGGAAGAGCAGGCCGCCAACGCCGAGGGCCAGCCACATCTTGCCCACGTGATCGATATAGCCGTCCATGTTGGTGTGGGCGTCGAAGAGGCCGAGCAGGGTCGGGTTGAGGTAGAGCGCGACCGGAATGAAGGCCCAGATGGACAGCAGCACGACCTTGCGTTTCAGGTTGTAGCCGACTTTCACCGCTTCCTTGTATTCGTTGGAAACCTGGTTTTCCTCGTCGAAGCCCAGCGGTTCGAAGAAGAAGTGGCCGGATTGGCGGGTCACCATCGATACCATCCAGCCGATCAGGGCCGCATTGACCGGATCGGAAAACATGAAGGCGTAAGCCGTCAGAAAACTGACCGCACTGATGAGGTGCAGAGTCTGATTGACCAGGCTGTGGTGATAGAAGCGGTGGTCGTCCCACCGCTGGGTTTCAAGTGCGCGCAGAAAGTCCTTCATTACGTCTCCCAAGTTTGGCAATCAAGCCTTCAAGGCAAGACTAAGAAGCGCGCGTTACCGGGCGGCTGCGGGAATGTTAAGGAACGGTGATCCCTTTGCGTCGCTCTGGTTTGCTGTTTTGTTCCTCGTCAAAATGTGAACTTCACCGGGTTGTCGGGATACGGGAGTGTGAATTCGATGAGGCGGGTCAATCAGGGGCGCTGGATTGCCGTGGTGGTGCTGGCCGTTGGCGGCGTGCTTGTTTCCAGCCATGGCGGAGCCGGGAAGTGGCTTGCGGGGCTTCTGCTGGCTAGTCTTGGCGTGCTGCTGGGGCGCATCCTGTGGTTGCGCTGGGCCGAGCGGAGCAGGGAAGCATTCGTGAAGGATTATCGTTTTCCTCCCGGTCTTGCGCGCAAGCTGCGGGACACCTATCCGCATTTGAGCGAGGGGCAGGCGGAGATGGTGCTGCGCGAGCTGCGCAACTTCTTTCATGTGGCGAGGGCGGCCCGGGGGCAGATGGTGTCGATGCCCAGCCAGGCCGTCGATGTGGCCTGGCATGAGTTCATCCTGTTCACCCGCGGTTATCGACTGTTCTGCCGGCAGGCCTTGGGACGCTTTCTTGATCACACCCCGGCCGAGCACATGCAGTCACCCCAGTCGGCGCAGGTCGGCTTGCGCAGGACCTGGTTGCAGGCCTGTCGCCTCGAGGGGATCGATCCCCGCAAGCCGGAACGCTTGCCGATGCTGTTTGCCCTCGACGGTCTGCTCCAGATTCCGGATGGATTCCGTTACGCCTTGAATTGCATGGGGCCGGACGGAACGGGGACGACGGATGCCTATTGTGCCAGCCATATCGGTTGCGGCGGAGGTGATGGTGGTTGCGGTGGTGGTGACGTGGACGGTAGTGGTGGAGATGGATGCGGTGGAGGAGGCTGCGGCGGCGGAGATTGATCGCCGCCGCTCAATGGTCAAGGCGAGGCTATGCCGGGGCCAGCAGTTGCACGAACCAGAAGCCGAGGACGACAGCAAGAATCAGGGCTGCCAGCGCACCGTGATTGCGCTTGATCAGATCCGGTCCCCGGCCGGGCAGGCGTCCGCTGAACATGCGGGCGGCCAGGTTTTGCCGACGCAGCAGGCTGCTGGTAACAATCAGCAGCAGGTGCCCCAGCACCATGACAAGCATGCCATCGCTGCTCAGTTCATGCAGCTCCTCCAGCCAGTCTCCGCCGAGTTCCTCGTAGACGGCGTAACCGCTGATGCTGGCAATGAGCGCAAAGCCGAGGATCAGGATGGCGAACAGGGTGTTCAGCAGGTTCTGCGCTGCGCTGGGATTCGGTTTGCCGCTGCGAAGGCTGCGCAGGAAGTCCGGTGTGCCACGGAGTTTTGCCGCCCATGCCGACAGCCGGGTGTGACGCGGCCCGATCAGGCCCCAGAGTACGCGATGGACCACCAGACCGAGGATGGTGTAGCCGAGGCTCACGTGCAGGAGGCGCCAGCGTTCGCTGTCGCCGCTTAGATAGGCGCCGATGAAGCTGAGGGCCAGCAGCCAGTGCACGACCCGGGTCGGAGCGTCCACCACCCGCCGGCTGGCCGGGATGGCGGGGCTGCGTTCAGCGCGGGATGCGGATGCGGTGTTCATTGAAATCACCTTTCTCGGCCTGGGGGTGGCAGGCCGAGCAGTTCGCTGCGCTCTTGATGGCAGGGCGCGCCCATGTCGCGGCCGGCACTTCGTCGTGCTTCTTGATGAACCAGCGGGTGCGGGTGATGCGGTTCTCGGGCGGTGCTTCGCGGACGCGTTTATAGGTGCCGGCGTGGCTGCCCAGCCAGTCGCTCACGGCGGCGGCCGTTGCGGTGTCGAGGGAGGCATCCGAGCCGAAATGGGTGGGCAGGGTGTGCATCAGGCGGCGCCAGGATTCGGCGGGGAGGTAGGCTGGTGGATAGGCCATGTGGCAGGCCGCACATTCTTGCTGATAGGCCGGCAGCAGAGGAACCTGGCGGGTTTGCTGCTCACCGTCGGCCCAGGCAGCGATGCCCATGCCAAGACCTGCCAGCAGGCCGAGCAGGTGAAGCAGAGCCACTACCGGGCGGGAAGAGGGATGAGAAATGTTTGGCAATGGGGCTCTCCTTGGTCAGGGCCGGTGGGCGGGATCAGGGCTTGAGGCTGAGCAGCCAGGCCAGCACGTCGGCCTTTTCGGCGGCCGTGCATTCCCGCGTCAGTACGTCCTTGCAGTTGCGGCGGAACCATTTTTCGACTTTGGCCGGATCGGTAAAGCGTTCCGGATTGACGGCCGGGGCCAGGGCCGTGATGGGCTTGCCGGTCGAGGCGTGTTTGCCGCCTCCGGTTGGAACCGCCCCGTGACAGGAACTGCAGCTCCAGTCGCCGCCATGTGTGCCGGTAAAGAATTGCTGACCGCGCGTGGCCGAAGACGGTGCCTGAGCCTGCCCGCTGTAGCCAGCGAGCAGTTCGGTCGGGGCTGCCGCGTGAACGACTGCGGCGAGGCTGGTGCTGGCAACAAACAGTGTCGTCGGCAGGTGCTTGAACAGGGACTTGCGTGTCATGGCGTCTCCTCGATGAGGATCTTCATCCTCGGCGCCATTCCTTAATTCAGCCTTAACCACAAACGCAGTGGCGTTGGTTGCTGTGGTGGATGCAGAAGAGCCCGGAGCGGGCGGC